>JBBQWX010000015.1:0-43460 GCA_038210185.1 Actinomycetales bacterium | reverse complement strand
ACGCTGGGGGGGGTCCCCCCCCGGCGGCTGGGCTGCGCCCCCCCGCCCCCCCCCTGCCCGCCCCCCTCACCCCCCCCGGCGGCGCGCGCGCTCCCGGGCCCCCCCCCCACCCCCCCCCCCACAATCCCCACGGGGTGGGAGATCATGGGGCAGCCGACACGATGGGCTCGACCGTGACCGGAACCCCGTTGAGCACCGCGTTACCGGACAGCCCCTCCACGACGGAGGGGTCGGTGAGGTCGTTGACCGAGACACCGGGCAGCTCCTCGGCGTGGCGCAGCCGCACCCCGGGTCGCCGGTGGCCGTAGCCGTGCGGCAGGGAGACCACCCCGGGCATGACGTCCGTCGTCGACTCCACCTCGACCTGCACCTCCCCGACCGCCGAGCGCACCACCACGGTGTCGCCGTCGCGGATGCCGCGCCCGGCCAGGTCGTCGGGGTGCGCCAGCAGGGCGTGCCGCGCGCGCCCCCGGGTCAACCGCGGGGAGTTGTGCAGCCAGGAGTTGTTGTCGCGCTGGTGGCGGCGGCCGATCAGCAGCAGGTGGCCGTCGCCTGCGACCGGCGCTTCTGACAGCTCGGTGAGCAGGCCGGGCAGGGCGTCGAGCACGAACGACGTCGCGAGGTCGATGCGCTGGTTCGGTGTCGCCAGGCGCTCCGGGAGCCGCGGCTTCAGAGGCCCCCGATCAGCACCAGCGGCCATCGCCTCGAGCTTGGCGACGGACAGCCGTGCGCCGGAGGACCGCAGCAGCGCGTCGAGCTGGCGCCGCGGGGTGAGGCGCAGCCTGGCCTCCATCTTCAGCGTGGCGCGCGACCACCGCTCGCGCAGGCCGCTCGAGCGCTCCCCGAGCACCGCCACACCGAGGTCTCGGGCGATTTCCCAGTCATGCCGGGCGTCAGGAGACGGCCGGAACAGGGCGGGCGACCACCGGGCGGTGTCGCGCACCGCGAGGGTGTGGAAGACCAGGTCGTAGTGGTCGCGCTCGAGCGGACCGGTCGGCGGCAGGATGACGTCGGCGTGCCGCGTGGTCTCGTTGACGTAGAAGTCGATGGCCACCATGGCGTCGAGTCCGGCGAGCGCCTCGTCGAGCCGGTGCCCCGATGGCGTCGACGACACCGGGTTGCCGGCGATGGTGAGCAGCGCGCGCACCTGCCCCTCACCGGGCGTGGTGATCTCCTCGGCGAGCACCGACACCGGCAGCTCGCCGCCGAATGCCGGCAGCCCCCGCACCCGGGAGCGGCGCTTGTTGAACCCGCCGGGCCCGAGCACGCCACGACCGACGATGTCGACGGCCGGGGTGGTGAACATCGCTCCCCCGGGCCGGTCGAGGTTGCCGGTCAGCACGTTGATCGCCTGGACCGCCCACTGGCACACGACTCCGTGGGCCTGGGTGGACACGCCCATCCGCCCGTGCACGGCTGCGGACGGCGCGGCGGCGAGGTCACGCGCGAGGCCGCGCACGGCATCCGCCGACATGCCGCTGACCCGCTCGGCAAGCTCAGGGGTGAACGCGTCCACGGCCTCGCGGACCAGGTCCACCCCGTCGACGTACGCGGCCGGCGCCACTGCGTCGTCGAGCAGCAGCAGCTCGCGCACGACGGCGAGCAGCACGGCAGCGTCGGTGCCGGGGCGAACGAAGTGGTGCGCGTCGGCGACCCTGGCCGTCTCGGTGCGCCGCGGGTCGATGACGACGAGTCGCCCTCCGCGAGAGACGAGCTCGCGGCGGCGCTGGGGGAAGTCGGGCACGGTCCACAGTGACCCGTTGGAGGCCATCGGGTTGTGGCCGACGAGCACGAGGAGCTCGGTACGGTCGATGTCGGGCACCGGCAGGAGGAACTGGTGGCCGTAGAGCGCCCAGGCCATGACCTGGTGCGGCAGCTGGTCGACCGACGTGGCCGAGAAGCGGTTCCGGGTGCGCAGCAGGCGGACCAGCGTGGTGTTGTGGGTCAGCGCCCCGAGGCTGTGCACGTTCGGGTTGCCCAGGTACACCGCGAGGGCGTCGTCGCCGTGCTCGCGCTGCACCGCCACCAGCCGCGACGCCGCGAACGAGACGGCCTCGTCCCACGACACCTCGCGCCAGCCGCCGTCGGCGGTGCGGCGCACGGGTCGCCGCAGCCGGTCCGGGTCGTCGTGCACGTCCTGCAGCGCATAGGCCTTGGGGCAGATGTGACCGCGCGAGAGGGGGTCGGCCTCGTGCCCGCGCATCGAGGCGATGGCACCGTCGCCGCCGAGGCGCACCTCGAGCGCGCACATCGCCTCGCAGAGCGTGCACGTGACGTGCCGGACGTCGCCGACCGTTTGCGATTCACCCACCTCGACAGCCTCCCACGGGCCCGCCCGAGGTGGGACATCGCACCAAGTCGGAAGCACCGCGGGGTCAGCGGCGCCGCGGCTCGAAGACCGGGGCGAGCCGCTGCATCGCGGCCTCCCTGGCGATCGTGGTGTTGCGGGCGGCCAGCAACCGGGCCTGCTCGAGCCGCTCGCGCGCGAAGGTGCGCCGGTCGTTCGAGGCCCAGGTGCGGCCGAACAGCCGCTTGGTGGCGGCCACGGCATCCGGGGACCGTTGCGCCACCTGCTCGAGGAACCGGGTCGCCGCGACGAACGGCTCGTCGTGCACCTCGCTCGCCAGCCCCAGCTCGACGGCCCGCAGCCCACTGACCACCTCACCGGTCATCGTCAGGCGCTTCGCGACATCCATCCGCACCTGCTGCGACAGGGCCTGGACACCGCTCATGTCGGGCACCAGCCCCCACTTGGCCTCCATGACCGACCACTGCGCGTCGGCGGTGGTCATCCGCAGGTCGGCGGCCAGCGCGATCTGCAGCCCGCCGCCGTAGCAGTGCCCGTGCACCGCGGCCACGACCGGCACCGGCACCCGGCGCCAGGCCCAGCACGCCTCCTGGAACAGGTTGGTACCCCGCCACGGGTTCGGCACGAACGAGCGCGCCACCCGCGGTGGGTTCTTCAGCACCGTCGCGAAGTCGAGCCCGGCGCAGAACGACTCACCCTCACCACCGATCACCACCCCGCGCAGGGTGCGGTCACGGGACAGGTCCCGTGCGGTGGTCACGAGATCCTCGAGCGTGTCGAGGGTCAGCGCGTTGAGCTTGTCTGGGCGGTCGAGCCGGACCTGGGCGATGCCGCCCTCGACCCGGCACGTCACGGTGCTCGGCATGCGGCCAGCCTACGGATGCCGTGCGCCCGCCGTGGCGCTCAGGTGACCTTCGCGACCATCTCGGCGTGCGGCGAGGGCCCGACCACCCCGACCGGCCGCAGCGTCACCCGGTCGGGGTGGTCACGGCGGTGCACGAGCAACGACAGGCCCAGGATGACCAGCCCGAGGGCCGCGAGCCCGACGCCGACCCAGGACGGTGCGGTGTACCCCCATCCGGCGGCGATGACGACTCCGCCGATGAAGGCCCCGAGCGCGTTGGCGAGGTTGAGCGCGGCATGGTTGCTCGCGGCGGCGAGCGTCTGCGCGGTGCCCGCGACCTGCATCAGCCGCAGCTGGAGGTTGATGACGAGCACCGAGGCCATCAGCGAGACGAGGAAGAGCACGATCAGCGCGGGCACGGCATACGGCGCAGCGAGCGCGAACAGGCCGAGCGAGATGCCGAGCCCGGCCATGCCGATCACGGCCGAGCGGATCACCGACCAGTCGCCCATCCGCCCGGCCACGAGGTTGCCGATGAAGCCGGCGAGGCCGAACACGAGGAGGAAGACCGGCACCGCGGAGGCGGGCAGCCCGGTCACCTCGGTGACGGTCGGGGCGATGTAGGAGTACATCGCGAACATCCCGCCGAAGCCGACGGCGCCCACACCCAGGGTGAGCCAGACCTGCAGGCTGGTCAGCGCGCTCAGCTCGCTGCGTACGGTCCGGGTGCGGTCACGCGGCAGGTGCGGCACGGCATACCCGATGAGGGCGACGGTCGCGATGCCGATGACGGCCACGAGCCAGTACGCCGAGCGCCAACCGAGGTTCTGACCGAGCCAGGTCGCGCCGGGCACGCCGAGCACGTTGGCGATCGGGATGCCGAGCATCACCTTGCCCACCGCCCGGCCCGCCTGACCGCGCACGGCGAGGTCGACGGCCACCAGCGCGGCGACCCCGAAGAACGCCCCGTGCGGAAGGCCGGAGAGGAAGCGCGAGACGACGAGCAGGCCGTAGGTCGGGGCGACGGCGCTGAGCGCGTTGCCGACCGTGAACGCCACCATCAGCCCGATGAGCAGCGCCTTGCGTGGCCAGGTGGCGGCGAGCACCGCGAGCAACGGGGCCCCGATGACCACACCGGTGGCGTACGCGGAGATCGTGTGGCCCGCGGTCGGGATGTCGGCCCCGACGCCGGCAGCGATCTCGGGGAGCAGCCCCATCGTCACGAACTCGGTGGTGCCGATGGCGACGCCGCCCAGGATCAGGGCGACGGTCGCGAGCGTGGCGTGGCGGGGAAGTGGCACTCGTCGTGAAGCGCGCGGCACCCCCGTGCGCATTCCCGGCTGACGCGTGATTCGTGGTGATGTCGCACACCGCTCATCCGTCCCTACGATGGCGGGGTGCGCGCAGCCCAGGTGACCCGACTCGACGGACCCGATGCCGTGGAGGTCGTCGACCTCCCCGAACCCGAGGGCGAGGGCGTCGTCATCGAGGTCGTGGCGGCGGGTGTCTGCTACCCGGACGTGCTGCTGACCCGCGGGCTGTACCAGGTCACGCCCGACCTGCCGTTCGTGCCCGGGTCCGAGGTGGCGGGCCTCGTGCGAACCGCGCCCGTGAGCAGCGGGTGTGCCGCGGGTGACCGGGTCGCGGCGTTCCCCTTCCTCGGCGGGTTCGCCGAGGTGGTGCAGGCCGACCCTGCGATGGTCTTCCCGCTTCCCGGCTCGGTGACCTTCGAGCAGGGTGCGGCCCTGCCGATGAACTACCTGACCTGCCACTTCGCGCTGCGCGAGCGCGGGCGGCTGCGCGAGGGCGAGACGGTGCTCGTGCACGGTGCAGCGGGCGGCATCGGCACCGCGGCGGTGCAGCTCGCCGCTGCCTGGGGCGCCCGGGTCATCGCCGTCGTGTCGTCGCCGGACCGGGCACAGGTCGCGCGCGCAGCAGGAGCGCACGAGGTGGTCCTGGCCGAAGGCTTTCGCGATGCCGTCGCCGGGCTCACCAGCCGCCGGGGTGTCGACGTCGTGGTCGACCCGGTCGGCGGTGACCGCTTCACCGACTCGCTGCGCTCGCTCGCGCCGGGGGGTCGGCTGCTGGTCATCGGCTTCACGGCCGGGTCGATCCCCGAGGTCAAGGTCAACCGGCTGCTGCTCGGCAACACCTCGGTCATCGGGGTCGGCTGGGGCGCGTGGTGGACCGGTCGCGGCGGCCCCGGGCCCGCCTTCCTGCGCCAGCAGTGGGACGACCTCCTGCCGCTGCTGGAGTCCGGCGCGGTCGACCCGGTCATCGGTGAGGTGCGAGACCTCGAGGACGTCGTCGCGGCCCTCACGGCGGTCGAGCAGCGCCGGGCCACCGGGAAGACCCTGCTCACGCCGTGACGCACCCGACATCGTCCGGCGCAACCCTGAGCCTGCCTTAGGAGTGTCTTGAGGCGGCGACCGAGGCCACCCGCGAGCATGGGGGCAGGACCGCGCGGGTTGGCCGCGCGCCGAGGACTCGGAGGTCACAGTGTTCGACACCATCGGCGGCATCCCGCTCCACCCGCTCATCGTCCACGCGGTCGTGGTCCTCGTCCCCCTGGCCTCGCTCCTGCTGCTCCTGGCAGCGCTCTCGCCGCGCATCCGGCACTGGGCCGGCATCCTCACCCCGATCACCGCGACGCTGGCCCTCGTCATGGTGCCGCTCGCCACCCAGAGCGGCGAGGCGCTGGAGGAGCGCGTCGCGGAGACCGCAGCCCTCGAGGAGCACGCCGAGCTCGGCGAGAGCCTGCTCTACTTCGTCATCGTCCTCGCCATCCTCGCGTGGGCGCTGTGGTTCCTCGACCGTCGCGCGCAGGCCACCGCGGCTGCTGCCTCGGCCGCGTCCGACGGTGTGGACGCCGCACCGGCACCGGCAGCACGCTCGGGTCTGTTGACCGCCGTCGTCGTGCTCTCGGTGCTCTCGGTGCTGGCCACCACCGTGCAGGTCTTCCGCATCGGGCACAGCGGTGCGTCCACCACGTGGTCCGACGTCGGCGCGACCACCGTGCCCTCCGGCGGCGGTGACGACGACTGATCTCCCCCGTGCCGTAGACGCCCCGGCCTGCGGCCGTGACCCCCCGCAGGGCCGTCGGCGTCAGGCGACCAGCTCGGGGTTGACCCGGGCGGCGGTCCAGGTGCCGGCCGCCGCGCGGCCAGCGAGGAGAGCACCAGGGCGCCGACCGCCCAGGCGGTGATGACCGCCATGTCGAGCCAGCGCTGGCCGAGCGGACCGCCGTGCGTGAGACGCCGCACACCATCGACCGCGTACGACATGGGCAGCGCGTGGTGCAGCGGGTGCAGCGGGTGCAGCGGGTGCAGCGGGTGCAGCGGGTGCAGCGGATCAGCCACCTCGAAGCCGTCTGCGCTGTCGGCGGGCCCAACGGGATCGGGCGGCGCGCCCTGGATTCCGCGTCGCGCCTCGATCGACGACCTGGCCGAGACGGCGACCCGTTTCATGACCGCGGTGCTGCTCGTCGACTGACCTTCGTCGCCCGGCGTCAGGTCTCGGTGCGTCGGACCGGGCCGGGTGGTCGGATGCCGCCGGCTCCCGGTTCGTCGGCGGCGTGCACCATGTCGAGCGTGACCGGCCCCAGGTCACGGCGGCGCAGCACCTGCTCGGTCACGATGACGGAGGCAGCCACCGCGACGAAGTAGGCCATGGGGCCGACGGCCAGGCTGACAGTGCCGCTGCGGATCACGGCATCGAGCAGGAAGGTCAAGCCGGACGCGAGCGCAACCACGGCAAACCAGGTGAGCCGGTCGACGACGTCATTGCGGGCGACCGATTGCCAGGCGGCCCCCAAAGCGGCCCCAACGACGAAGGCTGCCAGCGCCGCCCAGGACCCCCGAGCTTCCGCCCCGAACGGAATGCTCACGAACCAGATCAACACCCAGGCATAACCGCGCCATCGCGTCATACCGCTGAGTGTGGCAGCCGGCGGCCGGGCCTGGCCCGGCGGCCGGAGCAATAGGCTCGCAGCCATGGACTTCCGCAACGCCTACGCCCAGGGGTTCGCCCGGGTGGCCGCGTGCACCCTGCCCGTCGCCCTGGCCGACCCCGCGACCAACGCCGAGCGGGTGATCGCGACGGCCAAGGAGTGCCACGACGAGGCCGTGGTCGTCGCCCTCTTCCCCGAGCTGTCGCTGAGCGGCTACGCCATCGACGACCTGCTGCTCCAGGACGTGCTGCTCGAGGCCGTCGACGACGCCGTCGTCACCATCGCCGAGGCCACCGCCAAGCTGCTCCCACTGGTCGTCGTGGGCGCCCCGCTACGGCACGGCAACCGGCTCTACAACTGCGCGGTCGTCATCTGCCGCGGGGAGGTGCTCGGGGTCGCCGCCAAGTCCTTCCTGCCCAACTACCGCGAGTTCTACGAGAAGCGCCACTTCGCCTCCGGCGCAGGCCACCAGGGCGAGTTCCTCCTGCGCCCGCACTGGCCGGGTGCCGACGCCGACGGCGAGATCCCCTTCGGCCCCGACCTGATCTTCACCCCCGAGGACCTGCCCGACCTCGCCGTGCACGTCGAGATCTGCGAGGACGTCTGGGTGCCCGTGCCGCCGAGCCACGAGGCCGCGCTCGCGGGAGCCACCGTCCTGCTCAACCTGTCGGCATCCCCGATCACCGTCGGCCGCGCCGAGGACCGGCACCTGCTCGCCCGCTCGGCGAGCGTCCGATGCAACGCCGCCTACCTGTATGCCGCGGCGTCCGCGGGCGAGTCGTCGACCGACCTGTCGTGGGACGGCATGACGATGGTCTACGAGATGGGGATGCTGCTCGGCGAGTCCGAGCGCTTCCCCGACGGGCCCCGTCGCACGGTCGTCGACGTCGACCTCGACCTGCTGCGCCAGGAGCGGATGCGGGTGGGTAGCTTCGGCGACAACGCCGAGGCGTACGCCGCCGACGAGGGCGGGTTCCGCGTCGTGCCCTTCCAGTTGCGACCGCCCACCGGTGACCTCGGCCTGCGCCGTGCGGTCGACCGCTTCCCGTTCGTGCCCGATGACGAGGCGCGCCTCGCGCTCGACTGCTACGAGGCCTACAACATCCAGGTCTCCGGGCTGGAGCAGCGGATGCGCGCGATCGGCGGCGGTGACCCGGCACGGATGCCGACGATCGTCATCGGCGTCTCCGGCGGGCTCGACTCGACCCACGCGCTCATCGTGGCGGCCAAGGCGTGCGACCGGCTCGGCCTGCCGCGCACCCACATCCTGGGGTTCACCATGCCCGGGTTCGCGACCAGCGCCGGCACCAAGAGCAACGCCATCCACCTCATGGAGTCGCTCGGCATCACCTGGGAGGAGCTCGACATCCGCCCTGCCGCCACCACGATGCTCGCCGACCTCGGACACCCCTTCGGCCGGGGCGAGGACGTCTACGACGTCACCTTCGAGAACGTGCAGGCCGGGTTGCGCACCGACTACCTCTTCCGGGCCGCGAACCAGCGTGGGGGCATCGTGCTCGGCACCGGTGACCTCTCCGAGCTCGCCCTGGGATGGTGCACCTACGGCGTCGGCGACCAGATGTCGCACTACGGCGTCAACACCGGGGTGCCGAAGACCCTGATGCAGCACCTGATTCGTTGGGTGGTGTCGACGGGGCAGTTCGACGGCCCGGTCAACGCGACCCTGCTCGAGATTCTCGACCAGGAGATCAGCCCCGAGCTGGTGCCGACCAAGGAGGGCGAGCGGATCCAGTCCACCGAGGACTCCGTCGGCCCCTACGCCCTGCAGGACTTCACGCTCTACCACGTGCTGCGCCGCGGCTACCGGCCGAGCAAGATCGCCTTCCTCGCCGAGCACGCATGGTCGGATGCCGGGCACGGCGCCTGGCCGGCCGGCTATCCCGAGGGTGCGCGGCCCGCCTACGACCTCGCGACCATCCGGGCGTGGATGGAGGTCTTCGTCAAGCGCTTCTTCGCCAACCAGTTCAAGCGCTCGGCCATCCCGAACGGCCCCAAGGTCGTCGCCGGCGGTTCCCTGTCGCCACGCGGTGACTGGCGGATGCCGTCGGACGCCGGTGCGCGCGCCTGGCTCGCCGAGCTCGACGCGAACGTCCCGAAGGGCTGACCCACCCCGCCCCCGTTGACGGCGGCGCTCGAGCGCTGGGACGCTGGCTGCCACACGGTGACCGGGACAGGAGACCCACGATGCCTGGACGCAGGGAGCACGACACCGCGGTCGGCCACACCTTCGCCCTCGAGGTCGACGGCCAGCGCGTCACGATGCTGACCGAGGTCAGCGGGCTGGTGCTGGACCGGGAGGTCGCCGAGCTGAAGCAGACCGCTCCCGACGGGTCGATCGTCATCCGGCGGATGCCCGGCAGGAGCACACCGGGGGAGGTGACGCTGACCCGCAGGCTCACCGCCGACCGCACCTTCGAGCAGTGGGCGCGCGACGCCTCGCTGGCCCCGGCCCCCCAGGCCGTGGGGACGGTGCACCTCGTGGTGCTCGACCGGCAGGGCCGGCCGGTCGTGACGTTCGCGCTCAACCGGGCGTGGCCGAGACGGCTGGAGGTCGATGGTCTGCGGCCCGCTGCCACCGACGGGTTGACCGAGCGGCTGGCGCTCGTCTACGAGTCGTTCGAGCGCACCTGACCGCGGTGCCTCAACCGGGTGTCGGAGGCGCCGCAAGCCGGTCGAGCGCGCCCCCGTCGAGCCGGAACCGGGTCCACTCGTCCTGCGCCACGGCGCCGATCGACTCGTAGAAGCCGATGCTCGGGGTGTTCCAGTCGAGCACCCACCACTCGAGGCGGGAGTAGCCGCGCTCGACGCAGATCGAGGCGAGGGTGCGGAGCAGCTGCTGGCCCAGACCCGCACCGCGATGTGCCGGTGTGACGTAGAGGTCCTCCAGCCAGATGCCGTGCGTGCCGGTCCACGTCGAGAACGACAGGAACCAGAGCGCGCAACCCACCACCTCGCCGCCGACCTCGGCGACGTGCGCGAAGGCCGCCGGCTCCCGGCCGACGGGGAACAGCGCCTCTCCCAGGTGGGACTCCGACGCATCGACCTCGTGCAGCGCCTTCTCGTAGTCCGCGAGCTCGCGGACCAGGCGCAGGACGACGGGCACGTCGTCCGGGACCGCGGGCCGGATGTGGGAGGAGCTGGTCGGCATACCCGGCAATGTACGCAGGGCCGCCACAATGGGGCGCATGACCAGCCCCCGGCGGATCGACACCTGGCTCCTCGACATGGACGGCGTGCTGGTGCACGAGGACGACCCCATCGCCGGGGCAGCCGAGTTCATCGAGGCGCTCAAGGCGTCGGGGCGCACCTTCCTCGTGCTCACCAACAACTCGATCTACACCCCGCGCGACCTGCGAGCACGGTTGCTGCGCAGCGGGATCGACGTGCCCGAGGGCGCGATCTGGACCTCGGCGCTGGCCACCGCCGACTTCCTCGCCGACCAGCGACCCGGCGGCACCGCCTACGTCGTCGGGGAGTCCGGGTTGACCACGGCGATGCACGACGTGGGTTACGTGATGACCGACCGGGACCCGGACTACGTCGTGCTCGGCGAGACCCGCACCTACTCGTTCGAGGCGATCACCCGTGCGATCCGGCTCATCGCCGCGGGCGCGAGGTTCATCGCGACCAACCCCGACCCGAGCGGGCCCAGCGCCGCCGGCCTCCTGCCGGCCACCGGCTCGGTCGCCGCCCTGATCAGCACGGCAACGGGCCGCAAGCCGTACTTCATCGGCAAGCCGAACCCGCTGATGATGCGCAGCGCCCTCAACCGGCTCGAGGCGCACTCCGAGACCACCGTCATGGTCGGCGACCGGATGGACACCGACATCATCAGCGGGCTCGAGGCCGGGTTGCGCACGGTGCTCGTCGCGACCGGCTCGACCCGCCCCGACGAGGTCGAGGGCTTCCCCTACCGACCGACCCGTGTCGTCGACTCGATCGCCGATCTCGTGCCACTCGTCACCGAGCTGGCCGCCGAGGGGGTGGTGTGAGCGGGGCGCCGGTGCTGCACCTCGCGGAGGTCGCGCACTGGGAGGAGTCGCTGCGCACCGGCGAGTACCGCTGGTCGACCCTCGGCCGCACCCTCGAGGAGGAGGGCTTCATCCACTGCACGACGGCCGAGCAGGTGCCCGTCGTGCTGAGCCGGTACTACTCCGCGTACGCCGGTGACCTGCTGCTCCTCACGCTCGAGCCCGAGCAGCTGGCGGCGCCCTTGCGGTGGGACATCGTGAATGCCGTGACCGGAGAACGGTTCCCACACGTGTACGGCCCGATCACGCCGGATGCCGTGACGCACACCGAGGTGCTCCACCCGCCACACGGGGCGCGGTAGCCGCACCCCGTGTGGCCGGTCCGGGAGGTGGCCAGGGGCTGCTCGAGGTCCCTGGAGTGGATCGACCGCGGCCACCGACCCGGTGAGCTTCCCCGACGTCACAGTGACGTCGGGGAAGCTCACCGATGTCGGGGTTACTTCCCCGACAGCCCTGAACAACCCCGACGTCACAGTGATGTCGGGAAAGCTCAGGGGGCCGGACGCGCGGAGCAGGATGCCGCCCGCCCGAGTGCGGAGCGAACCAGCGCCTCCACCCGGCGCGGGCGCTCGAGATCGACCCGGGTCAGCCGCACGCCGTCCGCGACTCGTCGACCTGCAGGACGCGCCGTCGCAGCGGGGCTACCGCGGCGTCATCGGGCGATGGCGGTCTCCGGCAGGTCGAACCAGCGCAGGTGCTCGAAGTCGGGCGACAGCCCCGCCGCGTGCGCGTCGAGGTCGGGCGGTGTGGCCGCCGCGAGGATCGCGGCGCCATCGCGCAGGTGCTCGGCGAGCAGCTCCTCGCCGCCGCGGGCGTCGGCCCGGGGCACCACCATCGAGCCGTCGTCCGCGTAGTGCACGTCGACCAGCCGGATGGGGGGCTCGACCAGCCCGTCGCGGTGCCGCCACCGGCCGGTCAGGGGGTCGAAGAGGTAGTCGCCAAGCAGGCGCCAACCGTCGCGCGCGACGAGCCGCACGGCATCCACGACGTAGTCGGCGACCGTGTCGCTGAGGAAGTAGTTGAAGTTCACCCGCACCCACCCGGGCTTGATGCCCTCGCAGCCGCCGGTGATCTCACGCTCGAACTCGTGCGAGCGCTCGAGGTCGATGCCGAGCAGCCGGTGGCCGTAGGGGCCGGCGCACGAGCAGCCGCCGCGGGCCTGCACCCCGAAGAGGTCGTTGAGCACCGCGACGACGAAGTTGTGGTGCAGCCAGTGACCCGAGGGGGCGCGCACCACGAACGAGACGATCGACAACCGGGGCGCGTCGAGGTTGCCGAGCACCTCGATCGCCGGCTCCTCACGCCAGGCGTCGACGGCCCGGGCGAGCAGGCGCTCCTCGTGGGCACGGATCGTCTCGACGCCGACGGCTTCCTTGAGCTGGAAGACCAGCCCGGCCCGCACTGCCTCGATGATCGCCGGGGTGCCGCCCTCCTCGCGGTGGGCGGGGTCGGCGAGGTAGGCGTGGTCCTCGGGGTTGACGTAGGCGACGGTGCCACCACCGGGCACCACCGGCACCCGGTTGGCGAACAGCTCGCGCCGCGCGACGAGCACCCCCGGTGTCGACGGGCCGCCGATGAACTTGTGCGGCGAGAGGAAGATCGCGTCCTTGTAGGCGAGCGGGTCGCCACCGGCGGGGGCGGTCATCTCGATGTCGACGTAGGGCGCGGCGGCGGCGAAGTCCCAGAACGCCAGGGCGCCGTGCCGGTGCAGCAGCATGGAGATGCCGTAGGTGTCGGACACGATTCCGGTGACGTTCGAGGCCGCGCTGAACGAGCCGATCTTCAGCGGCCGGTGGGCGAACTCCTCGAGGCGCTCGTGAAGGTCGGCCTGGCACACGCCGCCGTCGGCGTCCTCGCGGATCGTCACGACGTCGGCGATCGACTCACGCCACGGGATCTCGTTGGAGTGGTGCTCGTACGGGCCGATGAAGACCACCGGCCGCTGCTCGGGCGGGATCTGTTCGGACAGGTGCCACCGGTCTTCGAGGGCCGACGGGATGCGCAGCCCGAGCACCCCGATCAGCTTGTCGATCGCACCGGTGCAGCCCGACCCGGCGAAGATGACGACGGTGTCGTCGTCGCCGTGCACGGCATCGCGGATGATGCGGCGCGCGTCCTCGCGCAGCCGGGTGGTCTGCAGGCCAGTGCCGCTGCTCTCGGTGTGGGTGTTCGCGTAGCCGGGCAGCACCTCGTCACGGATGAAGTCCTCCACGAAGGTGAGGGCACGCCCGGATGCCGTGTAGTCGGCATACGTGACCCGGCGCCTCCCGTAGGGCGTGGTCATGACGTGGTCCTCACCGATGACGGACTCGCGAATGCGGCGCACCAGCGCCTCTTCGCGCGGCTCCGGTGCCGTGCGCTCAACCATGCCGACAGCGTCTCACGAGGCGGTCGTCGAAGGTCCGGCATGCATCAGCGTGCAGATTTGCACGAGGGTGCACACCTGTTTACGCTCGTCGGGTGCCCCTCAGCTCCCCCTTCGCCGGCGACGGCTGCTCGCTGCGCACCCGCAAGCGGGCGGACACCCGGCGGGCCCTCACCGAGGCCGCCTACGCGCTCGTGCGCGACGCCGGCTTCGGCGGCCTGACCGCCGAGGCGGTCGCCGACCGCGCGGGGGTGTCGCGCCGCACCTTCTTCAACTACTTCCCCTCCGTGGAGTCGGTGCTCACCGCCAGTGTCAGCGAGTTCTTCGCGCTCATCGGGGCCTGCCTCGATGCGAGGCCGCAGGACGAGGACGTGCTCGACAGCGCGCTCGCCGTGATCACCGACCCCGGTGACGACACCCTCGTCGAGCGGATCGGTGTGCTGGCCGCCGCCGGCGACGCCTCACCACACGCCCGCGGCCTCATCCTGGTCGAGCTGCACGCGTGGCTGGACTGGCTCGAGGGCTGGCTGCGCGGCCGCCTGCCCGAGGGCAGCTCCGACCTCCTCGTCGCCACCTACGCGTCGACCCTGTCCGGCGCCGCGGAAGCCTCGTTCCGGGTGTGGGCGCGCGCCCTGGCCTCGGCACCCGAGGGAGCTCACGTGCCCTCGGTGCAGGACAACCTCGGCGCGGTCCTCGCGCAGTTGCGCGTCGGGCTCGACCCGACGCGGCCCACAACCGCGGCGTCCCCGGCCCCACCGGCACCTCGGGCGTCCACCGCCACGACCACCGCCGCCACCGCCGCCACCGCCGCCACCGCCGCCACCGCCGCCGCCACCGCCGCCGCCACCACCGCCGCCGCCGCCGCCGACCGTCGCTCCTGACCTCCCGACCCTCCCCACCTCGACAAAGGCCCCCATGTCCTCCCTCCTGTACCGCGTCGGCCGCTGGTGTGCCGCCCACGCCTGGCGCACCCTGGCCCTCTGGCTGGTCCTCCTCGTCGGGATCGGCGCCCTCGCGGGAATCGTCGGCAAGCCGCTGACCAGCCAGATCTCCATTCCTGGAACACGGTTCGAGACGGTCATCGACCGGCTCGGCGAGAAGATCCCCGAGGCCGCGGGGGGTGCCGGCACCGTGGTGCTCGAGAGCACCGACGGCACCCCCATCAGCGATGCCCAGCGCGCCGCTGCGGAGAAGGTGTTCGCCACCTGGGCCGAGGTGCCCCACGTCAAGCGGGTCAACAACCCGTTCGAGGCGCAGGAGCAGCTCGACCAGAGCGCCGCCGACGTCGCCGCAGCCGCGACCGAGCTCGCCGACGGCGAGGCCGGGCTCGCCGCCGGTCGCGAGAAGCTCGGGCAGTCCGAGTTCCAGCTCTCCGGCGCGGAGTCGCTCCTCGCCCAGCTCGAAGCCGCCAACCCGGACGACCCGACCATCCCCGGCCTGCGCGAGCAGCTCACCCAGGGGCGTGCCGAGCTCGAGCAGGGCAAGGCCGAGCTCGAGCAGGGCCAGGCCGAGCTCACGGCAGGTCGCACCCGGTACGACGACGGCAAGGCCGTTGCCGCGGCGACCTCGGCCACCCGGCTGGTGTCGAAGGACGGCCGCCATGCCGTCGTGCAGGTGCAGTTCGACGACAACGCCCAGTCCATCCCGGTCGACGACCGCGCCCTCATCCCCGACCGGGCGGACCCCGCGCTGGCCGCTACCGGGCTCACTGCCCACTACAGCGTCGAGATCACCCAGGACACCTCGCTGGTCGGGCCCGGAGAGGTGCTCGGCCTGACCGTGGCGCTCGGCGTGCTGGTCATCATGCTCGGTAGCCTCATCGCGGCCGGGCTGCCGCTCCTGGTCGCACTGCTCGGCGTCGGCGTGGGCCTGGCCGGTGCCGTCGCGTTCACGGCGTTCACCGACCTCAACACGATGACCCCGTCGCTGGCCCTGATGCTCGGGCTCGCCGTCGGCATCGACTACGCGCTGTTCATCGTCAACCGGCACCGCGGGAACATCCTGCGTGGTGACGACCTGCACGAGTCGATCGCCCGCTCGGTCGCGACCGCCGGCAGTGCCGTGGTCTTCGCCGGCACCACCGTGGTCATCGCGCTCGCCGCGCTGGTGCTCTCCGGCCTGCCGATCCTGGCCCAGATGGGCCTGGTCGCCGCAGCGACGGTCGCGGTCACCGTGGCGGTGGCGGTCACCGTGAGCCCGGCCGTCCTCGCCCTGATGAGGACCCGCGTGGTGTCCAAGCGCGGCTGGCGCGCCCACGGCTTCTCGGTGCCCGGCGACGTCACCACCCGCAGGGTCCCGGCCCACGAGCGCGAGGAGGAGCACGGCGGCTGGTACGTCGGGCTCGTCACCCGCCGCCCCTGGCTCACGGTGCTGGCGGTCGTCGCCGTGCTCGGTGTCGCCGCCATCCCGGTCAGCCAGATCCAGCTCGGCCTGGCCGACGGCGGCAGCGAGGCCACCGGCACCAGCGCGCACACGGCCTACACGACCATCGCCGACGAGTTCGGCCCCGGCGTCAACGGGCCGATCATCGCGGTGGCCACCCTGCCCGAGCAGGGCGCGGCTCGCACCGACGCCGACGTTCTCGCAGCCCAGGCCGACATCGCCACCGACCTGATGTCGGTCGACGGGATCACCAGCGTGCTGCCCTTCGGCGTGAGCGCCGACTCGTCGACCCTCGCGTTCCAGGTCGTGCCCGCCACCGGCCCGGCCGACCCCGCCACGGTCGAGACGGTCAAGGCGATCCACTTCTCCGCCGACACCTACACCCGGCACACCGGCACCGACATCGGGCTGACCGGCAGCACGGTCGCTAACATCGAGATCTCCGAACGGCTCGCCACGGCCCTGCCGCCCTACCTGGTGGTCGTCGTGGGGCTCTCGCTCGTCATCTTGATGCTGGTGTTCCGCTCGGTCGTCGTGCCGGTCGTCGCCACCGCCGGGTTCCTGCTGTCGGTGGGCGCCGCGTTCGGTGTCACGGTGGCCGTGCACCAGTGGGGCTGGCTCGGCAGCTGGTTCGGCGTGAACCAGCCCGGGCCACTGCTGTCCTTCATGCCGATCATCCTCATCGGTGTGCTGTTCGGCCTGGCGATGGACTACCAGATGTTCCTCGTCTCGGGGATGCACGAGGCTCGCTCCCACGGTGAGGACTCCCGCACCGCCGTGCGCACCGGGTTCGTGCACGGGGCGAAGGTGGTCACGGCTGCGGCGATCATCATGACCTCGGTGTTCCTCGGATTCGCCTTCTCGCACCTCGCGATGATCCGACCGATCGGGTTCGCCCTTGCCGTTGGCGTGCTCGTGGATGCCGTGCTGGTGCGGATGACGCTGACACCGGCGGTCATGCATCTGCTCGGCGACCGCGCCTGGTACCTCCCGCGCTGGCTCGACCGGCTGCTGCCCGACCTCGACGTCGAGGGCGTCAAGCTCGCCGCCCGCCTGGAGTCGGGGGAGCTCGAGGGCAGGCCACGGGCATCCGAGCCCGAGCCCGCCACGGCGAGCGGCGAGTCGGAGCAGGACAAGGAGCCCGAGCCCGCCCGGGCCTGAGCCTCGGCGAAGTCAGGAGCACTTCGCGGGCTCAGGATTCTCTCGCCGAGTCTGGGCCGAGTACGGCCCTGACTCGCCGAAGTGCTCCTGACTTCGCGGGTGAGGTGCGCGGGTCAGCGGGGCACGTTCCGGCGGGGCGTCGAGCTCGGGTGCGCGATCAGCTCCTTCAGCAGGGCCACCGCGCGGTCGGCCGGTGGGTTCGGCGCCCCGAGGTCGCGCACGACGGCAGCGAGGTACCGCACCGGTGCTGGTGCGTCGAGGTCGAGCCGCGCGACGGTCGCCGGCAGGTTGCGGGCCGCCAGCCCGGGAAGCACCGAGACGCCGATGCCGGCGCCGACGAAGCTGATCGCCGTGTAGTGGTCCTGCGCCTGCACGCTGAACCGGGGGCGGAAGCCGGCAGCGCTGCAGGCGGCCACGACCAGCCGGTGCCCGTAGGCCCGGGGGAAGTCGTTGCTCACCCACGTCTCGCGCCGCAGGGCGGTGAGGGCGATCGACCCGGCCGACGCCAGGGGGTGGGCCCGCGGCACGATCGCCACGAACTGGTCCTCGGTGAGCTGGGTGCGCCGGTAGCCGCTGGGCAGCGGGGCGTCGGGCGGGTCGATGACGAGGTCGATGTCGAGGGGCGGCACCTTCTGCTCGACCTCGTTGAGCACCAGCTCGAGCACGAGGTCGGGAAACTCGGCGGTCAGGCGCTTGACGAGCGACGGCATCCACACGGCGCCCGCCGAGGCGAAGTAGCCGATCGACAGCCGCCCCGACCGTCCGTCGCGCAGGTCGGCCACCACCTGGTCGAGCCGGCCCCACTGGCTCATCACCTCGTCACTCTGCGCGTCGAGCACGAGCGCCGCCTCGGTCGGCGCGATGCCGCGGCCGACTCGCTGGAAGAGCCTCAGCCCGGTCTCCTTCTGCAGGGCGGTGAGGTGCTGACTGACCGCCGAGGAGGTCAGGCCGAGGTTGTCGGCGGCGGCTTGCACCGAGCCGCTCGCGACGACGGAACGGAACACGCGCAGACGATGTGGATCCAGCATGCCCCAATCTTAAGCCACGCTTGCCTACTGCTAAGTAGACTGACGTTGTGCTGAACAGTCGGGAGGATCATACTGGACTCATGAGAACCCCGATCATCTCCTTCGAGAAAGCCCGAACCATCGCCTCGCGACTGCGCACGAGCCGCCACTACGGCGGCGGCTGGAGCGCCAACGCCGACCGCGACATCGCCCGCGAGTCCTACGAGATCCACGTGATGGCGCAGTCCAGCCACGACCGGCTCGCCTGACCTCCAGCCCCGGGGGAGCACCACACCAACCTGACCTTCACGCCACCACGTGGCGGAGGGTCAGCGTCGTCTCCGGGGACTGCGCCTGCAGCTCCGCTCGCTGTGCGAGGAAGAGCTCGGCGCAGGCGAGGGCGTCGGTGAGCGCCTCGTGGGCCCGGTAGACCGGCAGACCCCGGCGCTCCCGCGCCGTCCACAGCCGCAGCGCACCGCGCGCCGGCTCGCTGCCCCAGCCGCCGGCCACCGCACGCCGCTCGAGCTCGAAGCTGTCGACGACGACACACGGCATCCCGGCGCCCCAGGTGCGCTCGCAGACCCTCGCGAGGAACGTGGTCTCGATCCGCGCGAAGTGCGCGAGCAGCGCCCGCCCGGCCAGGGCCCGGAGCAGGCCGGCCACGGCATCCTCGAGGGGGACGCCGGCGGCGAGCTGGTCGTCGGTCAGCCCGTGCACCGTGGCGCTCTGCCCCACGCCATCGACGCCGCCCTCGTCGCGCACCACCACCCGTTCGGCTCCGCCGAGCACGACGCGACCTGCGTCGACCGGCAGCCAACCGAGGGAAAGCACGCGGTCTCGGCGCGGGTCGAGCCCGGTCGTCTCGATGTCGACGGCGAGCAGGCGCAGCTCGGCCAGGGGCGTCCCGAGGTCGGGCAGCGGCGACTCGAGGTAGTCCCGCAGCGGCCCGGGCCCGACCGAGCGCAGCGCTGTCACCCGCCGCTGCTCCGGCGAGCGGCGGAACAGGCTCATGAGATGTACTGCATCGGGTAGCGGTGCGCGAGCGCCGACTGCGCCGCCCGCACGATCGCGAAGGCCTCGCGCAGGTGCCGCTTGTCGAAGCTGGACAGGTCGCGCGGCGCGACGAAGTTGTCGGTCGGCTCACCGCGGCGCACCTGCCCCGCCTGGTGGCGCAGCCGCACGTACGAGATGAACTCGAACGCGTCGCGCAGGTCGTCGGCCCGCTCGTCTCCGAAGACGCCCGCCTCTCGGGCCGCCTCGATGCGGGCCTGCGTGTTGACGGCCGGGCTGCCGATCGAGAGGGCGTGGGCCCGGGCGAGCTCCACCACCGCACCGATGCCCCCGCGCTTGATGTCGAGGGTGTCCTTGTGGTCGCCGGCCTTCTCGAGCACCAGGCCGCGGAAGAACCCCAACGGTGGCTCCTTGGCCGTGGCCTGCTTGGCGAGGTGCGCGAGGAACACCTTCGATGTCGGGGATGCCGTCAGCACGTGCCGCTGCAGGGTCGCGTGGAGCGTGGCGTCGCCGTGGACCGGGCGCATGTCGAAGAAGATGCTGGCGCGCAGGATCGCGTCGGGCACCGGCTGGTGCAGCCAGGTGGAGAACTCCTGGCGCCAACGGGCCAGCGGCTGCCGCCACCGGGGGTTGGTGGCCATCACCTCTCCGGGGCAGCGCGGGTAGCCGCACTCGACGAGGCCGTCCGTGACGCGGGTGGCCAGGGCCTCGAACCACGCCGCGTGCTCGGGCTGCATCGTGTCGTCGATGAGCATCGCGTTGTCCTGGTCGGCCGCGAGTGCCTGCTCCAGCCGGGCCCGCGACCCCAGGGCCACCCAGCAGTAGGGCACCGGCGGGGGCCCGAGGTCGGCCTCGGCGAGAGCGAGGACGCGCCGCTCCACGGCATCCCCGACGGCCGTGACGACCCGGCCGATGTCGTCGGCGGAGGCGTCCTGCTCGACGAGCGACTGCACGACCTGCGGCAGCCGGCCCGCCACGCGGGCGACCCCGGCGACGTCGGGCTGCTTGGCGACGTCCCCGGCCAGGTAGACCGGGTTGGCCTGCTCGAGGCGCAGCAGGTCGGTCGTCGTGACGATGCCCACCGGTCGGGCGTCGGCGTCGACGATCGGCATGTGGTGGATGTGCCTTCCGACCATCTCCAGCAGCACCTCGAACGCCAGCGCATCGACCGCGCCGGTCACCGGGTCGGTGGTCATCACCGCGGTGACGCCCACGCCCGGGTCGACGTCGGCGGCCAGCACCCTGGTGCGCAGGTCGCGGTCGGTCAGGATGCCGGCCAGCCGCTCGCCGTCCATGACGAGCAGCGACGACACGCGGTGCTCGGACATGACCCGGGCGGCCTCGCGCACCGAGGCGGTCGTCGCCACGGCGACGGGCTCGCGCCCGATGAGGTCACGCACCCGGGTCTTGAGGATCGCGCTGCCGGTCGACGAGAGCTGCAGCGACGCCACCGCGCCGCTCATCCGGCTGGCTCGCTGGGCGTCGAAGAAGGAGTCGACCTCGGGGTGCTCCGCGCACAGCCGGTGGAAGTCCGAGGCCGGCAGCAGCAGGGCCAGGGAGTCCTCGATGGCCGTGACGTCGAACGTCGAGGGGTTGCCCTGGGTCAGGGTGATCGAGCCGAAGCAGGAGCCCTCCCCGCCCCGCTCGACGAGGGTGCCCTGGGCGTCGCGCACCTCGGCGGCACCCGAGCGCAACACGTAGAGGTGCGCGTTGTCCCGGCCGCGCTCGAGAAGCCGCGTGCCCCGGCGGAAGTACTCGACGGACATCAACGCCGGCAGGGCGTCGAGCGCGGAGTCCGGAAGCGCGTCGAAGGGCTCGTGGTGCGCGAGGAAGTTCCGCGTCTCGGACAGCTCGACGTCCAGGGCCATGCCCTCATCGTGGCAGTGGGGGAGATGCCGGCGCCGTCGCCTCCGTGCCGCGGCGCGCCCGGCGCGCGGCATCCCTCGACGAACGGGCGGCTGCGCCGGTCGCAAACCCCCCAGCGGGCTGCCCAGGTGCTGGAATGGGGGCTCGCGCCGCCGCGGGCGGCGCCCGAGAGGAAGGTGGGTAGCCATGAGCGACAGCACCATCGAGCCGCTGCCCGACGGCGACGGCAAGCTCGGCAACGCGGAGGGGCCCGCCGACAGCGGTGCAGGCACCTCAGGCCAGCCCGGTGAGCACGACGGCGGAGCGGATGGTGGCGCCGGCGGCGCGGCCAGCCTCGCCGACCACGCCGACGGCTCCGGCAGCAGCGACGGGAGCAGCGACGGCCCGGCCGACAGCGGGGCCGGCAGCAGCGACGGCGGCAGCGACGGCGGCAGCGACGGCGGCAGCGAGGGCCCGGCCGACAGCGGGGCCGGCGACCCGGCCGAGCCGGGCGCGCACGACGGAGGAGCCGACGGCGGGGCCGACGCCTCGCAGTGACCAGCCCTCCCCCGACGCGACCCGTGGCCCCCCGCTTCCCGGCGAGGGGCCACGGGTTGGCCTGGCTCGTCGCACTCGACCGCCCCACCTTCGCCGAGAAGCACTGGGGCCGGCGCCCCCTGCTGACCCGGGCGGCCGACCGCCCGGTGGACCCCGGCCTCTTCGGCCCGGATGCCGTGGACGAGCTGCTCTCGCGGCGGGCCCTGCGCACCCCCTTCGTGCGGATGGCCAAGGACGGTCACACCCTGGACGCCTCGACCCTCACCCTCGGCGGTGGCGTCGGTGCGACGATCAGCGACCAGGTCAGCGAGGACCGGGTGCTGCGCCACTTCGCCGACGGCGCGACGATCGTGCTCCAGGCCCTGCACCGCACCTGGCCGCCGATCGCCGACGCAGCCCAGGACCTCGCGGCCGACCTCGGGCACCCCGTCCAGGTCAACGCCTACGTGACCCCGCCCCAGAACCGTGGCTTCGACGACCACTACGACGTGCACGACGTCTTCGTGCTCCAGGTGAGCGGCGAGAAGCACTGGCAGGTGCGCCCGCCCGTCGTCGAGTCCCCCCTGCGCGACCAGCCCTGGACCGACCACCGCGATGCCGTGCTGCTCGCCGCCCAGGGACCACCCAGCATCGACGCCGTGCTCGAGCCCGGCGACTGCCTCTACGTGCCGCGTGGCTGGCTGCACTCGGCCGCCGCACTCGGCGGCACGAGCATCCACCTGACGATGGGCGTGCACGTCTGGACCCGACGCCAGCTCGCCGGCGACCTGGTGCGTGCCGCCGGCCGACGGCTCGACTCCGACCCCGCGATGCGCGCGGCGCTCGACCTCGGGGTCGACCCCCTGGACCCGCGGGTCGCCGCCGGCCTGCGCCACGGCATCCGCGCCGCCGTCGACGCGGCCCTGGACGCCGTCACCGACGACGAGCTCGCGCAGGGGCTGGCCGGGCGGGTGCGCGCGGCGCAGCGGGCCGAGCCGATGGGGGTGATCCGCCAGCACACGGCATCGGCCGACCCGGCCACGCCGTGGCGCCCGCGTCGGCACCTCGCGGCGCGCTGGGAGGACGGCCGCAGCGCGGGTGTCGTCACCCTGGTGACCAGGGTCGCGCGGGTCGACGTGCCCGCTGACCACCGGGCGGCTGTCACCGACGTGCTCGCGGGCCACGCGGAGGCTGACCGGCTCGACCCCGCCGTGCGCCGGTCCCTATGTCTCGCAGGCCTGTTGGTTCCGTCCGACAGCGACCAGGGCGCGGGGTAGAGAGCGCCCTACCGCGCCGTACTCGTCGCAAGAGCAGCGGTTACTGCGCGGTACCCCGCGTCGGACCGGGCCGCGGGCCCTTCGCCGGTCGGCGCTAGGCCGAGCCGCGCACCACCAGCCGCGTCGGAAGCACGGTCTCGGCCGCCACCGGCTCCCCCGCGATCCGGCCGAGGAGCAGGTCGGCCATCACCGCGCCCATCTCCTCGATCGGCTGGTGCACCGAGGTCAGCTCGGGATCGGTGTGCCGGCACACCGGTGAGTCGTCGAACCCGACGAGCGCCACGTCCTCGGGCACCCGCAGCCCGGCCTGCCGCAGCACCCGCAGCGCCCCCACGGCCATCAGGTCCGACGACGCGAACACGGCATCCACGGGCACACCGGCGGCGAGCACGCCGCGCATCGCGCGCTCGCCGCTGCGCTCGGAGTAGTCACCGAAGCCCACGAACAGTCCCTGGTCGTCCAGGCCCGCGGCCGCGACGGCTTCACGCGCGCCGGCGAGGCGGTAGCGCCCGGACGTCATGTCCTGGGGGCCGGTGAGCACGGCGAGCCGTCGCCGACCCAGGCCCAGCAGGTGCTCGACGGCGGCCCGTCCCCCGGACCGGTTGTCCACGTCGACGACACAGCCCGGTGTCGCGCCGACCACTCGGCCCCCGCAGACCGTCGGCACCCCGCGTGCGTCGAGGGTGTCGACCAGGTCGTCGTGACCGTGCAGCGACAGCAGCAGCACCCCGTCGACGTGCTGCTCGGTGAGGTAGGTGGCGACCCGCGCCCGGTCGCGGTCGGTGCCGGCCATGGTCAGCAGCAGCTGGAACCGTGAAGCACCGAGCCGCTCGCCGATCCCCCGCACGATCGCCCCGAAGTAGGGCTCACCGAAGACCCGGTCGTTCGGCTCGGAGACCACCAGCGCGATGGTGTCGGTGCGCCGCGTCACCAGGGATCGGGCGGCACGGTTGGGCACGTAGCCGAGCAGATCGACGGCCTCCTGCACGGCCGACCGCGCCGCGGCCGAGACGTGCGGGGACCCGTTGACCACCCGGGATGCCGTGCCGCGCCCGACGCCCGCCTGGCGGGCGACCTCGTCGATCGTGGGTGGACGCCTGGCTCCCGGGCAGGTGCCGGGTTCCCGGACGGCCCCGGCACGGGTGCCAGACGAGATGGGACGGGTTGACCGAGCCTGGGGCTCGGTGTCCGTGGGCTCCGTGGGAGCGCTCCCATCCTCCACGTCACCATTGTGCCGACACCGACCCCCGCGCCGTCCAGCACCCCAGCGGGTCGTGTCCCAACCGTGACCCGGCACCGCCTCCGGCGTCGCTGAGACCTGCGCGGTTTGCCTCGCGGAGGTATACCCCCTAGGGTATGTGCTGAGCGCCCCGACACCTTCTACGCACCCCGATGGAGCGACCGTGATCTTCACCCAGTACTACCTCGACTGCCTGTCCCAGGCGTCCTACCTCGTCGGCGACGAGACCACCGGGCAGGCCGTCATCGTCGACCCGCGCCGCGACGTCGAGGAGTACCTCGACGACGCCCGGGCCCGCGGGCTGGAGATCGTCGGGGTGGTCAACACGCACTTCCACGCCGACTTCGTGTCCGGCCACCACGAGCTGGCGCGGGAGACCGGTGCCTGGATCGGCTTCGGCGCCGCCGCCGCTGCTGACTTCCCGGTGCGCCACCTCGGCGATGACGACCGCATCTCGCTCGGCGACGTCACCGTGCAGGTCATGACCACGCCGGGGCACACCCCGGAGTCGATCTCGCTGCTGGTCTTCGAGCACGCCGACGACGAGGTGCCCTACGCCGTGCTCACCGGCGACGCGCTCTTCATCGGCGACGTCGGCCGGCCCGACCTGCTCGCCTCGGTCGGCGTCACCGCCGACGAGCTCGGCCGGATGCTCTACGACTCGGTCCACCACAAGCTGATGGCACTTCCGGATGCCGTGCGCGTCTTCCCCGCCCACGGTGCCGGCTCGGCGTGCGGCAAGAACCTCTCCACCGAGACGCAGTCGACCATCGGCGAGCAGCGGGCGTTCAACTACGCCTGCCAGCCGATGTCCGAGGACGAGTTCCTCGCCGTCGTCACCGAGGGCCAGCCCAGCGCCCCGGCCTACTTCCTCTACAACGCCACGCTGAACAAGCAGGAGCGTGACGTGCGCGACCTCGACGCCAGCGTGCCGGCGCTGTCGGCCGGCGCGGTCGAGGCCGCACTGGCCTCGGGGGCCGTGGTGCACGACGCGCGCGACGTGCAGGAGTACGCAGCCGGTCATCTGCGGGGGGCCGTGAACGTGCCCGCCGACGGCCGGATGGCCGAGACGGTCGGCATGGTCTTCACCCCCGACCAGCGCGTGGTCGTCATCGCACCCGAGGGCGCCGAGCAGGACATCGCCACCCGCTTCGCGCGGATCGGCTTCGACCACGTCGTCGGCTACGTCGCCGACCCCGAGGCCTACCTGGTGTCCCACCCCGACGACGTCGAGCGCGCCAGCCGGCTCACCGTCGCCGAGGCTGACCGCGCCGTCGCTGCTGACGCCGTGCAGGTCGTCGACATCCGCAACGCCGGCGAGCTGGCGACCGGCGGACTGCCCGGCGCCGTGCACATCCCGCTCGCCGAGCTGGCCGCGCGGTCCGCGGAGCTCGACCCGTCCCGCCCGGTGCTCGTCTACTGCGCGGGCGGCTGGCGCAGCAGCGTCGCCTCCAGCCTCCTGCGGGCCGATGGGTTCGCCGACGTCTCCGACATCCTCGGGGGGTTCGGCGCCTGGCAGCGGGCGCACGCCGTGGCGTCCTGACACCACTGCACGCGCCCCCCGAGCCGGCCCGGTCGTCCTCGCGGACGGCCGGGCCGACTCACATCCTCCGCTCCGGGGCGTGGCAGTGTGGGCAGGGTGCGAGCCCTGACCTACACCGCCTTCGGCGCGACGCCCGTCGTCGCCTCCGTGCCCGACCCGAGCGCCCCGCCCGGGGGTGCGGTCGTGCGCGTCGTCGCCAGCGGGCTGTGCCGCAGCGACTGGCACGGCTGGATGGGGCACGACGACGACATCACGACCTTTCCGCACGTGCCGGGCCACGAGCTGGCGGGGGTCGTCGCGTCGGTCGGTGAGGGCGTGGATGCCGGGTGGCTGGGTCGAGCCGTCACCGCACCCTTCGTGATGGCGTGCGGCGAGTGCGCCGTGTGCCGCGCCGGGGCGGGCCAGGTCTGCCCGCACCAGCGTCAGCCCGGCTTCACCGACCCGGGGTGCTTCGCGGAGCTCGCGGTGGTGCATGCCGCGGAGACCAACCTCGTGGCCCTGCCCGACGGTCTCGACCCCGCGGTGGCGGCCGGTCTGGGCTGCCGGGTGGCGACGGCGTACCGCGCCGTGGTGTCCCGGGCGGTGGTGCGCGAGGGCGAGTCGGTGGTCGTCATCGGGTGCGGTGGCGTGGGGTTGGCGAGCGTCGCGATCGCCCGCAGCCGCGGGGCCCACGTGTGTGCGGTCGACGTGTCCGCCGGGTCCCTCGACCGCGCCCTCTTCCAGGGCGCCGACGAGGTGGTCGATGCCTCGATCGGGGCCGACAAGGTGGTCGCGGCGGTTGCCGCGTGGTCTGGTGGCGGCGCCTCGGTGAGCATCGACGCCCTGGGGTCACCGCAGGCCTGCCGCACCGGCATCCTGGCGCTGGGCCGACGTGGGCGACACGTTCAGGTGGGGCTGCTCCCGCCCACCGCCGGCCGGGCCGACGTGCCGATGGAGCGGGTCATCGGCTGGGAGCTCGACGTCCTGGGCAGCCACGGGATGGCGGCCGCCGACTACGGGCCGCTGCTCGACGACGTCGTCAGTGGCCGGCTCGACCTCGGCGAGCTGCTCGCCCCCGGCGAACCGCTCGGTCTCGCTGCGGCCGGTGAGGCGCTGGTCGCGATGGGCTCGAGCCCGTCGACCGGCATCGTGCTCGTCGACCCCGCCCGCTGACGCTGACACCCGGAGCCCGGTGTGGGGGTGCGTCAGCATCGGCAGCGGTGGGGTGCCGCCCGCCGACCGAGGGTCGGAGGCTCTCCGCGAGCAGGGCGGATCGCAACGCCGCCACGTCGCCACATCGCCGGATCGCCACGCCGCCACGTCACCACGTCGCCACGACGGCCACCCCGTCGACGTGCTCCGCGAAGGGCGCGCGCAGGGAGCCCTCATCGGGAGACAGCAGGTGGATCGCCTCGACGCCGTCATCGGTGAGCAGGGTGCACCACAGGCGCGTGGCCTCCAGGTCGCCGCCGACGACGACGCGCGACGGACCGGGCACCTCGGGCTCTCGGCCGTTAGGCAGTCTCGTTCGGGGGGAAGCGATCTCGGCCGCCGAGGCCGCCCGCCGACCCCGGCACGGCGCCGGACAGACCACCCGGCCCGACGCCGTGGAGCCGGCCGACTCGCTCTCGACGGTATACCCACAGGGGTATGGCCGTGTTGTGATCCCACCCACACTCCCCCCCGCCGCCGTTCGGTGGAGAGCGATACCCCTATGGGTATACCGTGAGTGCAACCACCCACGTCGAAGGAGACGCCATGGCTGACGTCGTGATCCTCGGGGCCGGCGTCGCCGGCCACACCGCCGCCCTCCACCTGAGCCGGCTGCTCCCCCGGGGTCACACCGTGACGGTCGTGTCGCCAAACTCGCGGTGGAACTGGATTCCGAGCAACATCTGGGTCGGCGTCGGGAAGATGTCCAAGGAGGCCGTGGTCTTCCCGCTCGCGCCGGTCTACGCCAAGAAGGGCATCACCTTCCGCCAGGCCAAGGCCGTCGCGATCCGCCCCGATGGAGACGCCGAGAGCGAGCGCGGCGCCGTCGACATCGTCCACACCAGCCCCCAGCGGGCCGGTGAGGAGGAGCGGCTCCGCTACGACTACCTCATCAACGCGACCGGTCCGCAGCTGAAGTTCGCCATGACGCCCGGGCTCGGCCCGGATGCCGGCAACACCGTGTCGGTGTGCACCGCCGACCACGCGGTCGAGGCCTCGGCCCACCTGAGCGCGACCATCGAGCGGCTGCGGGCCGGCGAGCCGCAGACCCTCGTCGTGGGTATGGGCCACGGCACCTGCACCTGCGAGGGCGCGGCCTTCGAGTACGTCTTCAACGTCGACCACGAGCTGCGCGAGGCCGGGGTGCGCGACCTCGCCCGGCTGGTCTACCTCACCAACGAGGCCCGGCTCGGCGACTTCGGGGTCGACGGCATGACCTTCGACGACCACGGCTTCCAGACGACCTCCGAGCTGTGGACGTCCAGCCTGTACCGCGAGCGCGGCGTCGAGGCGATCCTGGGCGCGCACGTGCACCGCGTCGAGCCGGGCCTGGTCCACTACGAGACCCTCGACGGCGACATGCACGAGCTCGCCTTCGACTTCGGCATGCTCCTGCCGCCGTTCGGCGGGGTGCCGCTCGAGGCCTTCGACCGCGAGGGCGCCGACATCACGGCACAGCTCTTCGCGCCGAGCGGGTTCATGAAGGTCGACGCCGACTACGGGCCCAAGCCCTACGAGGAGTGGCGGGGCGCGGACTGGCCGAAGACCTACCAGGCCGTCGGGCACCGGAACGTCTTCGCCGTGGGCATCGCCTTCGCACCCCCGCACCAGATCTCGCGGCCACGCACAAGCACCAACGGCACGCTCATCGCACCCTCACCGCCCCGCACCGGCATGCCGTCGGGCGTCATGGGCAAGACCGCAGCCCTGACCATCGTCGACCGGATCAGGCACGGCGACGACCGCCCGGCGCACGAGGCGTCGATGGCCGACATGGGCGCCGCCTGCGTCGCCTCGGCCGGAGCCGGCATGCGACGCGGGTCCGCGGCAGCGATGACGATGATGCCGGTGGTGCCCGACTACACGGTCTACCCCACGGGTCGCGACCTGGCCGACACCAGGGGCGAGATCGGCCTCAGCGGCCACTGGGCGAAGCTGATGATGCACTACCTCTTCATCCACAAGGCCAAGGGCCGTCTCGGCTGGCAGCTGATCCCGGAGTGACGACATGAGCGACGAGACCTACAGCCCCACGCCCGACCTGCGCAGCGCCCCCCTGCCGACCCAGCGGACCCTGCGGATGCGCAAGAACCTGCCCTACCAGGCCTACCGGTTCGCCGCGTTCAACCTGCGCATCGTGCGGATGGTCGTCAAGGGTCACCACTGAGCCCTCCCCCGCGGGGCGGGACCCCCGTGCGCCACACTGGGCCGATGGGAGCACGCCGCTGGTGGGACGAGCAGGTGGTGCCACGGCTCACCGACCGCGGCCTGAACGACGCCACCGCCGGCAGCTGGCGCACGACCGTCTGCGGCGGGGCCACCGGTGAGGTGCTCGAGATCGGCTTCGGCTCGGGGCGCAACCTGGGGTTCTACCCCGACGCGGTGACCCGGGTCCTCGCGATCGAGCCGGCCGAGCTGTCGTGGGAACGAGCGCAGTCGCGCGTCACGGCATCCGGGGTGCCGGTCGAGCGCGTCGGCCTCGACGGTGCCGACCTGCCGGTGCCCGACGCGAGCGTCGACACCGTGGTCTCGACCTGGACGATGTGCACCGTGCCCGGCATCGAGCAGGCCCTCGCCGAGGCCCGCCGCGTGCTGCGGCCCGGCGGGACGCTGCGGTTCGTCGAGCACTCCCTGGCACCGGAGGACTCGACGGCGCGGTGGCAGCGACGCATCCAGCCGTTCTGGGGCCCCGTCGCGGGTGGCTGCCACGTCGACCGCGACATCGCGGCACTCCTCGCGGCTGCGGGGTTCGACGTCGAGCTGTCGTATGCCGGGTTCATCGGCGGCGGCCCGGCCAAGCCGTGGCTGTGGTTCGTCACCGGCGCAGCGACCCCTGGCTGAGCTTGCTGCACCCCGACCCCGCCCAGAACCCGACCTCTGCGACGTGAGCGCGGTTTCCGGGCGTGGATGCCGCGAGAACCGCGCTCAGGTCGCACGAAGTCGGGGGTGGGGTGCAGCAGTCAGCGCCCGAACATCCTCGCGAAGAAACCCGTGCTCGGCTCGCCCTCGTGGCCCTGGCAACGGTCGTTGGCGCGCACGCCGCGCAGCACGCTGTCGACGTGCTGGCCGCAGCCGGCCCAGGTCGTCTTGCCGCACTTGCGGCAGGTCACTGCTCGGCACATGCCGGGAACTCCTTGTGGTGGGGGTCGGTGTCGAGATAGCATACCCCACGGGGTATTGTTTCCCACATGCGGATCGTCATCATCGGAGGCGTCGCCGGCGGCATGAGCGCGGCCACGCGGCTGCGCCGCCTGCTCGAGCACGCGGACATCACGGTCCTCGAGCGCAGCGGGCACGTGTCCTACGCCAACTGCGGCCTGCCGTACCACGTCGGTGGGGTCATCGAGAAGCGCTCCTCCCTGCTGCTGCAGACCCCTGGGACGCTGCACCGGCGGTTCGGGCTCGACGTGCGGGTGCGCCACGAGGCGGTGCGGATAGACCGCGACCGACACGTCGTCGTCGTGCGGAACCTCGTCGCCGACGAGGTGCTCGAGCTGCCCTACGACGCCGTCATCCTGTCCACCGGGGCCCGAACGGTGCGCCCGCCGATCCCCGGCATCGAGCGCGCGCTGTCGTTGCGTGACGTCGAGGACACCGACGCCCTGGTGGCCGCGACCCTGGGGGCCCGCACCGCCGTCGTCGTCGGTGGCGGCTTCATCGGCGTCGAGGTCACCGAGAACCTCGTGCACCTCGGCCTCGAGGTCACCCTGGTCGAGGCAGCCGACCAGGTCATGACCCCGCTCGACCCCGAGATGATCACCCCCGTGCACGACCGCATCCGCGAGCACGGCGTCGACCTGCGCCTCGGGGCCGGTGTGGCCACCATCGGGCCGAATGACGTGACCCTGGCCAGCGGCGAGACGATTCCGGCCGATCTCGTGGTCGCCGCCATCGGCGTGCGCCCCGACACCACGCTGGCGCAGCAGGCGGGCCTGGCGGTCGGTGCGCGCGGCGGCATCCTCGTCGACGACCACCTGCGCACCTCCGACCCCGCCATCCTCGCCGTGGGCGATGCGGTCGAGAAGACCGACGCGGTCGACGGCTCGTCCACCCTCGTTCCCCTGGCCAACACCGCGAACCTGCAGGGCCGCCGTGCGGCTGACGTCATCGCCGGCTGTGCCGCGCGCGACCGCCCGGTGCTCGGCACCGCGATCGTCGGCGTCCTGGGGCTCCAGGTGGCCACGACGGGCTGGTCGGAGAAGCGGCTCGTGGCGGCCGGCCGGCCCTACCGGGCGATCCACACCCACCCCGCGTCGCACGCCACCTACTACCCCGGTGCCGACACGATGGCGCTGAAGCTGCTGGTCGACCCCGGGACCGACGCGATCCTCGGGGCCCAGGGCGTGGGCGGCTCCGGCATCGACAAGCGCATCGACGTCATCGCCACGGCCATGACCGGTGGGCTGACCGCGAGCGCGCTCGCCGACCTCGAGCTGGCCTACGCGCCGGCCTTCTCGTCGGCCAAGGACCCGGTCAACATGCTCGGCCACGTCGCCGACAACCTGCGCCGGGGCACCAGCGCCTCGCTGCAGTGGCACGAGCTGGCGGATGCCGTGGCCTCCGGCGCGGTCGTCGTCGACGTCCGCGACACCGCCGAGCGCACCCCCGACGCCACGATTCCGGGGGCGGTCCACATCCCGCTGGACTCCCTGCGCGAGCACCTCGACCAGATCCCCGCCGGGCCGGTCGTCGTGTTCTGTGCCGCCGGCGTGCGCGGCCACACCGCGGCGCGCATCCTCGCCCAGCACGGCCGTGACGTGCGCAACCTCGACGGGGGCATCCGCACCTGGAGCGCCGGCATCCGCACGCAGCAACCGGCCCACCAACCGGAGCGCTCCCGCAGCTGACCGTCACGGGAGGCACCACCGAGGTGTACCCACAGTGACCTATTGGTCGATCTGGGCACACCCGACCCCGACCACCCGTACCCACAGTGACCTATAGGTCGATCTGGGCACACCCGACCCCGACCACCCGTACCCACAGTGACCTATTGGTCGATCTGGGCACACCCGACCCCGACCACCCGTACCCACAGTGACCTATTGGTCGATCTGGGCACACCCGACCCCGACCACCCGTACCCACAGTGACCTATTGGTCGATCTGGGTACGGCCGGGTCAGGTGATGGTGGCGCGGACGCGGAACAGCACCAGGGTGTCGAGGGCCGGACGCTGGGCGCCCTCGACGTCGCGGGCCCGCAGCTGGGCGAGCTCGACGTCGACGGGCAGCTCGGCCGCCGAGGCGATGACGTCTTCCGGGTCGAGCAGGATCGTCGGGTCCTGGGGGCCGCCGACACCCTCGGTGAGGTTGCGGACCGCATGGGCCACGACGAGCACCGCCCCACCGACGGCGCAGGCCTGCACGGCGGCGGCGAGCGCCTCGCCCCACTGGGAGCGCGGCAGGTGCAGGTAGGAGATCAGCACGAGGTCGTAGGCGCCCACGCCGCTTCCGTCGCCCCTGCCCACATCGACCAGCAGGTCACTCGGGGAACTCGGGGAACTCGGGGAACTCGGGGGATGCGGGGCCGGCTGAGTCGCGTCGGCGATCACGGCGGTGAACGCCGAGCGGCGTCCCCCCAGACGGCGGTCGGCGATCTCGCCCATCCGCTCGACCCCGACGGCGGAGAAGTCGGCGGCGACGACTGACCAGCCCTGCTCGACGAGCCAGAGGGCGTTGCGCCCCTCACCGGCGGCGACGTCGAGCGCTCGGCCCGGGGTCATTGGGGTGCACAGCTCACGCACCCACACGTTGGGGCCGGTGGACCAGACGAGGTCGCTGCCGGCATACCGGGCGTCCCACGCCGCGGCATCCATGGTGGCGCCGCTCATGCCAGGGAGAGGAAGAGCTTCTCCATGGACTCGACGTCCATCGTGTGCGACTCGGGATCGGTGATGCACTGGCGCAGGCCCAGCGCGATGACCGCGAAGCCGGCCCGGTCGAGGGCCTTGGAGACGGCGGCCAGCTGGGTGACGATGTCCTGGCACTCACGGCCCTCGTCGATCATCTTCAGCACGCCGCCGATCTGGCCCTGGGCACGCCGCAACCGCTTGACGACGGTCTGCATCTCCTCGGGGTTGAGCTCCATGCTCGGTCCTCCTGGGCGTGTGGGTGACGACACCGGAAGGATACCCGGGGTCGTATCGGTTGCGGCGACACGCGGCGTGTTTGTCGGCGACATGGTCTGCTCCTGACGGGTCATGCTGCGAGGGGGCCGCGGACGACCGGCCGGCCGGCGGCGACCCAGGCTGCGGTGCCTCCGTCGACCGAGACGGCGTCGTAGCCGAGGCGGACGAGCAGGTCGGCCATCGAGCGGCTGCGGTTGCCGCTCTGGCAGATGACGTGCACGACCCGGTCGCGAGGGACCGGGTCGAGCGACGACGTGATGTGGCTCATCGGGGCGAGGACCGCACCCGGCACGTGGCCGGCGAGATACTCCCCGGGCTCGCGCACGTCGAGAACGAAGGCGCCGTCGGCGTGGCGGGCGATGAGGGTCGCGACCGGAACAGTGATAGCCATGGCGACATCATACCCCCAGGGGTATCTGGATGGACGGCCGTCCTCACACCTGCTGGGCGGTGGCCTGCTTGGCCTCGACCTGACGACGCACGTCGTCCATGTCCAGGCCCTTGATGCCCTCGATGACCTGCTCGAGGCCGGCCGGGGGCAGGGCGCCGGACTGGCGGAACACGAGGATGCCGTCGCGGAACCCCATGATCGTGGGGATGGAGGTGATCTGCGCGGCGCCGGCAAGATTCTGCTCGGCCTCGGTGTCGACCTTGCCGAACACGACGTCGTCGTGCTTGACGCTCGACTTCTCGTAGGTCGGGGCGAACTGGCGGCACGGGCCGCACCACGAGGCCCACCAGTCGACGAGCACGATCTCGCTCGTGCTGATGGTCTGCTCGAAGGTGTCGGCGGTGAGCTCGACGGTGGCCATGCTGGGTACTCCTTGATCGGGGTCGGATGGTGTTCGCATCGGTCAACAGCATACCCCCACGGGTATATTCCACCGGTCTGCGGACAGGAAGGGAACACCGCCGGCGCGCTGCATCATCCCTGCCGCGTCACCCAGAGCTCCTTCACGAACCCTTCACATCCGCCGCGTGCCTCGCTTCATCCGCATCGGGTTGCATCGGTCGTGAACAACCACGAACCGAAGACGAGGAGCACCCCATGAGCACCACGATCCGCCTAGCGGCAGCAACCCTGGGCCTGACGGCCCTCCTGAGCGCGGCGCCGGCCGCGAGCCAGGCATTGACGACGACAGCAAGGACGCCGACCGCGACGGCCGACAGCGCGCTGAGCAGCGCCCTGACCTTCTCGCGCGAGGAGGAGCGGATGGCTCGCGACCTCTACGCCGCGCTCGCGCGAAAGTACGACGGAGCGCGTCCGTTCAGCATGGTCACCAACAGCGAGAGCCAGCACTTCGCCGCCGTGGGCACCCTCCTGAAGCGCTACGGCGTCACCGACCCGTCGGCCGGCAAGGCAGCCGGCACCTACGCCATCCCGGCGATCCAGAATCTGTACAACGGCTGGCTGGCCGAGGGCAGCGCCTCGCTAGCGGCCGCCTACCGGGTGGGTGTCGAGCTCGAACAGCGCGACATCGCCGACCTGCGAAAGAGCATCGCCGCCAACCTCCCGGCCGACGTCGACATCGTGCTCGGCCAGCTCCTCAAGGGCTCGCAGAACCACCTCACGGCCTACCAGCGGGCTGTCGACGGGCGCCTCGGCACCGGTGCGGGGATGATGCGTGACCGCTCGGCGGCCAATGGCACCACCCCCGGCACGGGCAACCGCAACGGCAACGGCAACCGCAACCGCAACGGCAACCGCAATGGCAACGGCAACGGCATGCACAACGGGACCGGCAACGGCCCCGGAACGGGTGGGACCTGCAGCTACCCCGACGCGACCGCCGGCTGAGCCACCGGCACCAGAGGTAGTCGGGCCGTGAACGTCGCACCGCGACCACGGCCCGGCGACGCTGCCTCCAGGGTGCCGCCGTGGGCACGGACGATGCCGAAGGCGATGGTCAGGCCGATGCCCGAGCCGGTGTCGGCCCCGCCCCGGCGTCGATCGGGCACGCGGTAGAACCGTTCGAAGACCCGCGCCACGTCCTCGGGCGCCAGCCCCTCCCCGGTGTCCGCCACGGCCACCGAGGCCTCACGCCCCTCGACGACGACCCGCACCTCGATGCTCCCGCCGGGCTGAGTGGCCCGCAGGGCGTTGCCCACGAGGTTGGTCACCACCTGCGCGAACCGGTCGGCGTCGACCGCCACCGGCACCGGCCCGGCCGGGGTCTGCACCCGCAGGGAGACCCCCGCGTCGTCGGCCTGGGGGCGTAGCCGCTCGACGGCATCCGCGACCACGACACGCAGGTCCGCCGTGCCGCGCACCAGCCCCAGCCGGCCCTCCTCGGTACGCGACAGGGCCGACAGGTCGTCGGCGAGGCGGCGCAGCCGGCGCACCTCGTCGCTCACCAGCCCAAGGCGCTCGGGGCCGGTGGGCAGGACGCCGTCGATCATCCCCTCGACCGACCCCTCGATGACCGTGAGCGGGGTGCGCATCTCGTGAGCGAGCTCGCCCAGCAGCCGCACCCGACGCGACTCGGTCTCGGCGAGCGTGCGGCCCAGCGTGTTCACGTCGTCGGCGAGCAGTGCGAGCTCGTGCTCCCGCGGCCGGGCCACGCGCACGTCGTAGCGGCCGGCCGCGATCTCGCGCGTGGTGTCACCGAGCTGCCGCAGCGGCCGCACCAGCCGCTGCGCGGCGAAGATGCCGAACACGGTGGCCGCCGCGATGCCGACCAGGATGCCGACGAGCAGCGCCTGCGTGACCGCGTCCGCCACCTGCCCCCGGAGCGACCCGCCGCGCCCCTGCCCCATCATCGGGCCGGCGGCCCCCATCATCCGGTCGAACAGCTCGGGGGTCAGCAGTCGCACGACGAGGAAGGTCGCCAGCCCGCCGAGCACCGCGACCAGCACGTGCGAGAGCACCAGCCGGGCGGCGAGGCGGTTCACGACGTGCTCCGCAGCGGGGCGAGGAGGAACTTGTAGCCGACGCCCCGCACCGTGCCGACGATCCGGGGGTCGCTCGCGTCGTCGCCGAGGGCCCGCCGCACGCTGCGCACGTGCACGTCGACCACCCGCTCGTCACCGTAGAAGTCGTACCCCCACACCTCCTCGAGCAGCTGGGCCCGCGAGAAGACCCGCCCGGGCGAGGAGGCCAGGGCCCGCAGGAGGTCGAACTCGAGGGTGGACAGGCGCACCTCCTCGGCGCCGACGACCAGCTCGCGGCGGCGCTCGTCGAGGCTCAGGCCGTCGAACCGCAGCACGTGGTCGTCGACAGCAGCGCCCACACCGCGTTGTGCTGAGCGTCGCAGGACGGTCCCGACGCGGGCGACGACCTCGCGGGGTGAGAACGGCTTGGCCACGTAGTCGTCCGCCCCTGCGCCCAGCCCGACGAGGGTGTCGACCTCGTCGGCGCGAGCGGTCACCAGCACGACGTAGACGTCGCAGGAGCGTCGGATGGTGCGCAGCACCTCAAGACCGTCGAGGTCGGGGAGCCCGATGTCGAGCAGGACGACATCCGGCGCCGTGCCGTCGGTGGCCAGGGTGCGGCGCAGCGCCTCGGCCCCCGTGCCTGCCTCCGCGACGACGAAACCGTCGTGCTCGAGGTAGGCGCGCAGCACCGCGCGGATCTCCGGCTCGTCGTCGACGACCAGCACGCGTCGGGCCACGGGGCGACCTCCTCGTCGGTTGCGCCCCAGCGTAGGAGGATGACCTGTGTGCCGACCGCCCTGACACCCGCTCTGGACTCGGTGCTCGGCGGCCTGCCGGCCGACGCGCTGCGGCGCGCCACGGCATCGCTCATCGAGGCCTACCGCAGCGGTGCCCCGCCGACGCACCAGGTGTTGCGCGATCCCACGGCGGCGGCGGCGTACGCGGCGTACCGGATGCCGGCCACGCACGCCGCGGTGTCGCGGGCGCTGCGGCACGCGACCGACCTGGCTCCCGGGCTCGAGGTGCGCTCACTCGTCGACGTCGGCGGGGGCACCGGGGCGGCCGCCTGGGCGGTGGCCGAGGCCTTTGCGGGGCTCGAGCGGGCCACCGTGCTCGACGGGTCGGCCGATGCACTGTCGCTGGGCGCGCGGATCGGGCGGCACGGCCCGGCGCCGGTGGCCCGGGCCACCTGGACTCGCGCGCTGCTCGGCCCCGGAGTCACCCTTCCCCCGGCGGACCTCGCGGTCGTGAGCTACCTGTTGGGCGAGCTTCCCGAGACGATGCACGCGCCCGTGGTCGACGCGGCCGCCGCGGCATCCCTGCTGGTCCTGGTGGTCGAACCGGGCACGCCACGCGGGTATGCCGCGGTGCTGGCGGCGCGCTCCCGGCTCACCGGCGCGGGGTGGCACGTGCTGGCGCCCTGCCCGCAGGACGGCCCGTGCCCGGTCGCGGCCCGGCCCGGCGACTGGTGCCACTTCGCCGTGCGGCTCGACCGCAGCGCGCTGCACCGGCGGGTCAAGGGCGGGCAGCTCGGCCACGAGGACGAGAAGTTCTCCTACGTCGTCGCGTCGCGCGAGCCCGTCGCCCGCGCTGGGGGCCGCGTGCTGCGGCACCCGGTCAAGCGCAAGGGCCTGGTCCAGCTCGAGGTGTGCCGGCCCGATGCGTCCGCGGGGCGGGTCGTGGTGACCAGACGCGACGCGATCGCCTACCGTGCAGCACGCGACACCTCGTGGGGAGATGCGTGGTCCGACCGCGCCCCTTGCTAGCGTCGACACGATCGACATCCAGCAACAAGGAGTGACATGACCAAGAAGGACATCGCCCAGGTCGTCGCGCAGCGCGCCGACGTCTCCGCCGCGGCCGCCGAGGACATCATCGGCGCCACGCTCGACGTCATCGGCGAGCAGCTGGCCAAGGGTGAGGACGTCCGCCTCGCGGGCTTCGGCACGTTCGAGACCCGCGAGCGCGCCGCCCGCACCGGCCGCAACCCGCAGACCGGCGACGAGATCGCCATCGCCGCGTCGACCTCGGTCGGTTTCAAGGCGGCCGCGCAGCTCAAGCGCGCCGTCAACGGCTGACCCAGCGCCACCGCAGCACCGCAGTTCCGCATGCCGACGGGGCGTCGGCCACACCGAGTGGCCGGCGCCCCGTCCGCCTGTCCCCGCGCCCTCCCCGCGAAGTCAGGAGCACTCCGCCGAGTCAGGGCCGCACTCGACCCTGACTCCGCGAGAACCTCCTGAGCGGGCGGACTGCTCCTGACTCCGCAGCACCCCAGCACCCCAGCACCCCAGCACCCCAGCACCCCAGCACCCCAGCACCCCAGCACCCCAGCACCCCAGCACCCCAGCACCCCAGCACCGCAGCACCCCAGCACCGCAGCACCGCAGGCCGAGGACGCCCACCGACGTGGTTCCGACCGATCCCGGATGCCGTGACGCTCACCGACCACTGATTCCGCATGCGACCGGGGCCCCCGGACCCCACTTCGGGGACCCGTGCGGCGCCGTATGCTCACGGCCATGCACCAGTACATCGGCGGACGACGACGTGCCGCCGCCTCGAGCGAGACCTTCGACGTGCTCGACCCGAGCACCAACGAGACGATCGAGACGGTGACCCTCGCGGGGCCCGCCGACGTCGACGAGGCGGTCGCTGCGGCATCCACCGCGTTCGAGGAGTGGAGCCGCGCCACCCCGGTCGAGCGCTCGACCGTGCTGCTCAAGGCCGCCGCGCTGCTCGACGAACGCGCCGAGCAGCTCGCGCAGCTCGAGAGCCGGCAGGCGGGCAAGCCGATCCGCCTCGCCCGCGAGTTCGACGTGCCCGGCACCGTCGACAACACCGCATTCTTCGGCGCGGCCGCCCGCCGGCTCGACGGCATGGCCAGCGCCGAGTACTCCGGCGACCACACGTCATCCATCCGGCGCGAGCCGATCGGTGTCGTGGGCTCGATCGCCCCGTGGAACTACCCGCTGCAGATGGCCGCCTGGAAGGTGCTGCCCGCCATCGCCGCCGGCAACACCATCGTGCTGAAGCCGGCCGAGATCACCCCGCTCACCAGCCTGCTGTTCGCCCAGGCGTTCACCGAGGCCGGCGCCCCCGCCGGTGTCGTCAACGTCGTCACCGGCACCGGCCCGGTCGCGGGCCAGCACCTCGTCGGCCACCGCGACGTCGCGATGACCTCGTTCACCGGGTCGACGAACGTTGGCCGCCAGGTGATGGCGACCGCCGCAGCCACCGGCAAGCGCGTGCACCTCGAGCTGGGCGGCAAGGCGCCGTTCGTGGTGTTCGACGACGCCGACCTCGAGGCGGCGATGCACGGTGCCGTCGCGGCATCCCTCATCAACGCCGGTCAGGACTGCACCGCCGCCACCCGCGCCATCGTGCACCGGTCGGTGCACGATGACTTCGTGAGGGGCGTCGCCGAGCTGATGGCCCAGGTGCGCCTGGGCCCGACCGCCGACGAGGCCACCGACCTCGGCCCGCTGAGCTCGGCCGCGCACCAGGCCAAGGTGGCCGGCATGGTCGAGCGCGCCCGGGGCTACGCCACGGTCGCCACCGGCGGGCAGACCCCCACCGGCGACCTCGCCCGCGGCTGCTACTACGAGCCCACGCTCGTCTCCGACGTGCCGCTCGACTCCGAGCTCTGGCGCGACGAGGTCTTCGGCCCGGTGCTCGTCGTCGTGGCGTTCGACGACGACGACGAGGCGATCCGGCTGGCCAACGACACCGAGTTCGGTCTCGCGGCATCCGCGTGGACCCGCGACACCTACCGGGCCGGGCGCGCGACCCGCGAGATCCGGGCCGGCTGCGTGTGGGTGAACGACCACATCCCGATCATCAGCGAGATGCCGCACGGCGGCTACCGGCACAGCGGCTTCGGCAAGGACATGTCGGCCTACTCCTTCGACGAGTACACCAATGTCAAACACGTCATGCACGACAACACCGCGGTGGCGCACAAGCCGTGGCACCGCACGATCTTCACCCTGCCCGGCTGAGGGCCGCAATGGCGACAGACCGCATCGCGTCGGGCCGGCACCGCACGACTAGGCTGGGCTCGCGAATCGGACACGAGAGGCCCCGCACGATGAGCACCTTCCCCGAGCCACAGAGCTCCGCCGATGCAGCCCGCGGTGCGGCCGTCGCGCGCGACGACCGGGCCCACGTCTTCCACTCCTGGTCGGCCCAGGCGCTGATCAACCCGCTGCCCATCGCCGGCGCCTCCGGCAGCCACTTCTGGGACTTCGAGGGCAGGCGCTACCTCGACTTCTCCAGCCAGCTCGTCAACGTCAACATCGGCTACCAGCACCCGAAGCTCGTCGCGGCGATCCAGGAGGCCGCCGCCCGGCAGTGCACGATCGCACCGAGCTTCGCCGACGAGTCGCGCTCCCAGGCGGCCCGGCTCATCGCCGCACTGGCACCGGGCGCCCTGAACCGGGTCTTCTTCACCAACGGCGGCGCCGAGGCCACCGAGAACGCCATGCGGATGGCGCGCCTGCACACCGGGCGCCACAAGGTACTCACGACCTACCGCAGCTACCACGGCGCCACGGCCGGCTCGATCACCGCCACCGGCGACCCCCGCCGCTGGCCGAGCGAGCCGGGGATGAGCGGCATCGTGCACTTCTGGGGTCCCTACCCCTACCGCTCCGCGTTCCACGCGACCAGCGGGGCGCAGGAGTGCGAGCGCGCCCTGCAGCACCTGCGCGACACGATCATGGTCGAGGGTGCGTCGACCATCGCCGCGATCATGCTCGAGACCGTGGTGGGCACCAACGGCATCCTGGTGCCGCCGGACGGCTACCTCGCCGGCGTCCGCGAGATCTGCGACGAGCACGGCATCGTCTGGATCGCCGACGAGGTCATGGCCGGCTTCGGGCGGTGCGGAGAGTGGTTCGCCGTCGACCAGTGGGGCCTGACCCCCGACCTGATCTGCTTCGCCAAGGGCATCAACTCCGGTTACGTGCCGCTCGGCGGGGTGGTCATCTCCGACGCCATCGCCGACACGTTCGCCGAGCGCGCCTTCCCCGGGGGCCTCACCTACTCGGGTCACCCCCTCGCCTGCGCCTCGGCGGTCGCGTCGATCCGCATCTTCGAGGAGGAGGGCATCCTCGAGAACGTCCGCAAGGTGTCCGAGACCGTGATCGCCCCCCGCCTGGCGGAGATCGCGCAGAAGCACCCGAGCGTCGGCGACGTGCGCGGCCTCGGCTTCTTCTGGGCCCTGGAGCTGGTCAAGGATGCCGGCACCCGTGAGCCGCTCGTCCCCTACAACGCGGGCGGTGCCGCGGCCGGGCCGATGAACGAGTTCGGCGCGGCGTGCAAGGCCGAGGGTCTGTGGCCGTTCATCCACTTCAACCGCACCCACGTCGTGCCGCCGTGCACGACGACGGCGGAGGAGATGGCCGAGGGTCTCGACATGCTCGACCGAGCGCTCGAGGTCGCGGACCGGTTCATCACCTGATGGCGCTCACCGAGGACGTCGCGAAGGTCCGCGAGATCCTCTCCAGAGGCGTTCGGGCAATGCGGGCGCGCCGCGTCGTGCTGTCGCAGCTGTCGCAGCGCCCGCCCGTGCCCGACGGCACGGTCGAGATCGTCGTCTACTTCACCGACGGCAGGGAGAACCTCTACCAGATCGACCAGTGGTTCGAGCCGTTGCGCCGGCTGCACGAGCGGCACCACGTCGCACTGCTCTCGCGCAACTGGGAGACCACCCGCGAGCTGCTGCGCCACTGCCCCGTCCCCGTGCACCACGCGCCCGACATCGACGCCGTCGAGGCGTTCATCCGGCGCCAGAGGATCCGGGCGATCCTCTACGTCAACCAGAACCAGGCGAACTTCTCGGCGATGCGCTTCGCCGACCCGGCGCACGTGTTCATCTGCCACGGCGAGTCCGACAAGGACTACATGTCGAGCAACCAGCTCAAGGCCTACGACCGGGTCTTCATCGCCGGCACCGCAGCCCGCGAGCGCATCCTGCGCAAGCTGATCGGCTTCGACGAGGAGCGCCTCGTCGAGGTGGGCCGGCCCCAGGTCGACGTCGAGTTCCCCGGCCCCGCGCTCCCCCGCGACAGGCGCACCGTCGTGCTCTTCGCGCCGACCTGGGAGGGAGACCGCGCGAGCATGCGCTACTCGTCGGTGTCCTCGCACGGGCCGGCGCTGGTGCGCTCGCTGCTCAGCACCGGCCGGCACCGGGTGGTCTACCGGCCGCACCCGCGCACCGGCATCGTGCTGCGCGCGTCGGCCGCGGCGCACGCCGACATCGTCAAGTTGCTGCACCAGGCCAACGCCGACGACCCCACGGCCCGTCACGTCGTCGACCTCGAGGGTGGGTTCGGGTGGCAGCTCGCGGCATCCGACGTCGCAGTTATGGACATCTCGGCAGTTGCCTACGACTGGCTCGCCACGGGCAAGCCCCTGCTCGTCACCCGGCCGGACGAGCCACGAGCCCAGGTGCCCGAGTCCGGGCTGGTGCGAGAGCTGACGCTCTTCGACGCCGCGGATGCCGGCCGGGCCCCCGAGCTCATCGACGCGGCGGTCGCGCACCCCGACGAGACCCACGCGGCGCTGGTGCAGCGGTACTTCGGCGACACCAGCCGGGGCGCCAGCATGGAGCGCTTCCTCGTGGCCTGTTCGACGGTGGTGCAAGAGCGCCAGGCCGCGCTCGACGCGCGAGGTCCCCAGCCCAGCAACTGACCTTGCGCGCCGCAACGCCGCGTCGAGAGTAGAGAACACGCCGCCGGCCAGTGCGCCGTTGCGGCGTGTTCTCTACTCTCGACCGGGCCGGCCGGGCGTGCTGGTCAGAGTGCGGCCGTCTTCATGCGCACCAGTACGCCACACTGCGTGGCGACCGCCTTGCGGTCGGTTAGCGCCTGCTGGCGCTGCTCCTTGGTCAGGGGGCCCCACGGGCGGGTGACTGCGGCTTCCTCGAGGCGCTGCTGCTGCTCGTCGCTCAGCTCGTTCCCGGCGGCACGGGCCTTGGCGAACGGCAGGGTGACCTGGCACGACGAAGCGGCGCTCTCGACCTCGGCCCGCAGGGCCGCGCGCTCGGCGTCGTCGAGCGGCCCGACCGGCCGGGTGATCGTGGCGGCCTGCAGACAGCTGCGCTGCTTGTCGGTGAGCTTGTTCCAGCAGCCCCGGCGGCGGCGCGGGGCGTGGCAGTGGCGTCGGTGGGTTCGGCGTCGGTGGCCGCTGTGGATCCGGCGACGGTGGCCGCTGTGGGTGCGGCGGCGGTGGCGAGGGCGCTCGATGCGACGACGGCACCCGCCGCCAGGACTGCGGTGCCGAGGCCGACGGCGACGAGGGTGGTGCGCAGGCGGGTCATGAGGGGTGCTCCTTCGAGTGGTGGATGCCGTCCGGCTCGCGCCGGCTCGGGTGGTGACGTGACCACGTTCGGCCGCGGGCCTCGGGGCCGCTGTGCGGAAACCTCGCGACCCGCTGGAGATCCCCGCCCCAAGCCCCTCGACGAAGGCGCCACCGCGGAGTCAGGAGCACTTCGCCGGCTCAGGAGGTTCTCGCCCGGTCAGGGTCGTATACGGCCCTGACTTCGCGAAGTGCTCCTGACTTCGCGGGGTGGTCCACAGGAAGTCTCGAGGAATCCTGCCGGCTGACGATGACGCTCGGGCTGGTCGGGCTGGTCGGGCTGGTCGGGCTGGTCGGGCTGGTCGGGCTGGTCGGGCTGGTCGGGCTGGTCGGGCTGGTCGGGCTGGTCGGGCTGGTCGGGCTGGTCGGGCTCGTCGTGGCCGACG
>JBBQWX010000014.1:0-47283 GCA_038210185.1 Actinomycetales bacterium | reverse complement strand
GCTGGCTCCCCCCCCCCCCAACTGACGCGATGCCAGGAGCCCTCCGCCAGGCCCGGGCCGTACCCGGCCCTGCGCGGGCGATGTGCTCCTGACTTCGCGGGGGATGCCGGTGACGCGGGGGATGCCGGGGACGCGGGGATGCCGGTGACGCGGGGATGCCGGTGACGCGGGGATGCCGGTGACGCGGGGATGACGGTGACGCGGGGATGACGGTGACGCGACGGGATGCCGGGGATGCAGGCGAACCGACGCGGGTGCGGGTCAGCGTTCTTCGTTGTTGCGCCGGGCCGCTCGGTCGCCCAGCACGCTGAGCCCGTCCACGACCCTCGAGGACAGCAGCGCCCTGGCTGTGCGCCCCGCGAGTGCGGGCGTGTCACGGGGCATCGGGTCGACGGCGTGGCCGGTTGCGACGGCACCGTCGCAGCTCGACCTGGGCAATCCCTCGGGGGGTCCTCAGATGATGATGGCGCTGAAGGCGAAGCCCAGGGCAACGGCGAAGATGATGGCAAGGGTCCCGGGGAGGATGAAGGGGTGATTGAACACCGCCTTGCCGATCCGTGTGCTTCCGGTGTCGTCCATCTGCACGGCTGCCAGCAGCGTCGGGTAGGTCGGTAGGACGAACAGTGCGGAGACCGCGGGGAAGGCGGCCACGGCTGCAGCCGGCGCGACACCGAGAGCGAGGGCTGTCGGCATCAGCGCCTTGGTCGTCGCCGCCTGTGAGTACAGCAGAGCGGCGGCGAAGAACAGGACGACGGCCAGCATCCAGGGTTGCTGCCGCAGCAGGTCGCCGGAGAACGACTCGATCGCGTCCTGGTTTGCGGACACGAAGGTCGTCCCGAGCCAGGCGACGCCGAGGACACAGATGCTGGCGCTCATGCCCGACTTGAACGTCGACGCCCCCAGGATCTCGCCGGGCTGCACCTTGCAGACGACCACGATCAGGGTACCGATCGTGAACATGATGGCGATGATGGCTTGGTCGCGCCCCATCACGGGCTCCGTGACGAGGCCGACCTTGTCGCTGATCGCGGTCGCATAGCCCATGACCGCGATCAGGCCGAGGACGAAGATGAGCACGGAGACCTTGGCTCCGGGCTTGATCTTGAGCGCCTGCTCGCCACGCAGTGTGACGAGTCCGCGCGCCAGCCGGTCCTGGTAGACGGGGTCGAACTCGAGCGCACTGTGCGGGTTGGCCTTGTCGATCAGAGTCATGACGAGTGCGGTGAGCATGCACGCGATGAAGGTCGAAGGGATGGCGACGGCGAGCAGCTCCAGGTACCCCACACCCTCGGGTTCAAGAATCGAGGAGAAGTAGACCACGGCTGCCGAGATCGGGCTCGCCGTGATCGCGATCTGCGAGGCTACGACAGCCACCGACAGCGGCCTGCTCGGTCGTATGTTGTTCTCCTTCGCGACCTCCGTGATGACCGGCATCGTGGAGAACGCGGTGTGCCCGGTCCCCGCCATGAAGGTCATGAGGTACGTGATCACCGGCGCCAGGAACGTGAGGTGTTGCGGGTTGCGCCGGAGGATCCGTTCGGCGAGCGAGACCAGGTAGTCCATGCCGCCCGCGACCTGCATGGCCGCGATCGCGCAGATGACGGCCATGATGATCGAGATGACGTCCAGGGGCATCTCCCCCGGAGACACGCCGAGGATCGCCAGCACGATCACGCCGAGCCCACCGGCGAAACCGATGGCGATGCCGCCCAGGCGAGCGCCGAGGAAGATGGCGCCCAGGACGACCGCGAGCTCGAGCCAGATCACCGGGCGGCCCTCGGGTCATCGAGCTGACTGACGGACAACGGAGTCATCAGGTTCTCGACCGACAGGATGGAGTCGAGGCTCTCCTTGGTCATCAGCCCGCGCTCGAGGACGATCTCGCGAACGCCCCGGCCGGTCCGGGCGGCCTCCTTGCCGATGTCGTCGCCCACCTCGTGGCCGATGATGTCGTTGAGGTAGGTGACCACGCCGATCGAGTTGGTCACGTAGCCGAGGCACACCTCCCGGTTTGCGGTGATGCCATCGACGCACTTCTCGCGGAGAGTCTCGATCACCCGGCGCAGCAGGGTGATCGACTCGAAGAGGGACTGCGCGATGACCGGCTCCATGACGTTGAGCTGGAGCTGACCTGCCTCGGCAGCGAGGCCGATGCAGACGTCGTTGCCCATGACCTTGAAGCACACCTGGCTGACCACCTCGGGAATGACCGGGTTCACCTTGGCCGGCATGATCGACGAGCCGGCCTGCATCTCGGGGAGATTGATTTCGTTGAGGCCCGCGCGCGGACCCGAGGACAGCAACCGGAGGTCGTTGCAGATCTTGGACAGCTTGGTGGACAACCGCTTGAGGGTGGCGTGCGCCAGGACGTAGGCCCCGGTGTCGCTGGTGGCCTCGATCAGGTTCGGGGCAGACACGCACGGTCGTCCGGAGACCCGGGTCAGCATGGAGACGGCGAGAGGCGCATACCCAGCGGGGGTGTTGAGTCCCGTCCCGATGGCGGTCGCGCCGAGGTTGAGCTCGAGCAGCAGACCGCGGGCGTTCTCCAGGTGACGGTGCTCTTCACCGAGCGTGACTCCGAAGGCGGTGAACTCCTGGCCCAGGGTCATGGGGACGGCGTCCTGCAGCTGGGTCCGGCCCATCTTGAGGACGTCCGCGAACTCCTCTCCCTTGGCGGCGAAACTCTCCTGTAGAGCGGTCAGCGACTCCCGCAGGTCGCCGAGCATCTCGTCGAGAGCGAGCCGGAAGCCGCTCGGGTAGGCGTCGTTGGTGGACTGGCTGCGGTTGACGTGGTCGTTGGGGTTGAGCACGTCGTATGCGCCTCGTGGCTCACCGAGGTGCTCGAGAGCGAGATTGGCGATGACTTCGTTGGTGTTCATGTTGACCGACGTGCCGGCGCCACCCTGGAAGACGTCGATCGGGAACTGGTCCATGCAGCGCCCGTGATCCAGCACCTCGTCGCAGGCCCAGACGATCGCATCCGCGATCTCCGCGGACAGAGCGCCCAGCGACTTGTTCGCCAACGCCGCCGCCTTCTTCACCATCACCATGCCCCGCACCATCTCGGGGACTTCACTCACTGATCTCCCGCTGATGGCGAAGTTCTGCACCGCCCTCAGCGTGTGGATGCCGTAGTAGGCATCGGCCGGCACCTCCATTGTCCCCAGAAGGTCGTGCTCGGTCCGAGTCGTGGTCATGGGAAATCACCCTCTTTGGCGGGCTGTGCGCCGTATCAGGTCGCACCACCGACGGTAGTCTTCCCAGGTTCTTCCCATCGTTTGAGGTGGTGCACCAGACATGGGTGGGCCGCCGCCGGGGTTCGAGGGGGCGGCCCAGTGGCACAGTGAAACTCAGGGCGGCCGAGGCGCTCGTCCTCCTCCTCGTTCGGCCTGGTGAGCCAGGGCGACCTGGCCCAGGCGCTACCCCGACGAGCAGACCGGACAGCTCGTGGAGTCCATCTCCCCGGGCCGACCAACCCCGCCCTGCGAGGCCGGGGTGTCGGAAACACGCCCGGCATCCCGGCGTCGCCGCGTGTGGCTCAGGAGTGACGCACCCGGTCCAGGATCGCCCCGGCCACTTCATCGGGGTGCAGCTCCGGAAGCCAGTGTCCGGCGTTCAGCTCGACGAAGAGGTAGTCGCCGCTGACGTGAGCGGCGGTGGCCTCGGCGGCTGCCCGGCCCAACGCCGGGTCGGCATTGCCCCACAGGTACGTGGTGGGCACGGGCACCTCGCCGGCATCGGCCCCGACTGCGTCGAGCATCTCCCAGGGCCGACGGCGCCCGACCGCGCGGTACCACGCGAGCGGGCCGTGCAGCTCGGACGGCTCGGCGAACCGCAGGCCGTACACCCGCGCGAGGTGGGCTGGCATGCCGGACAGCCGCAGGGCCGGGCCCAGGGTGCGGGACAGCACCTGCTCGGGCAGCACGGGCAGCTGCACCGCCAGGGTGTACCAGCTGCGCAGGGGCTGGAAAGAGCGTGTCATGGCGCGGGCGAGGGCGGACGGGTGCGGAGTCGACAGCACGGTCAGCGACGCGACCCGGTCGGCGTGGTGCGCCCCGAGGTACCAGGCCACCGCACCGCCCCAGTCGTGGCCGACGACGTGCGCGGTGCGCACCCCTGCAGCATCCAGAACCGCGAGCACGTCGGCCGCCAGCAGGCTGACCCGGTAGGCGGAGACCTCCTTGGGACGCGCACCCGGCGAGTAGCCGCGCTGGTCCGGGGCGAGGGTGCGCAACCCGGCCCGGTGCAGCAGGGGCGCCACCTCGGCCCAGCACCGAGAGTCCTGCGGGAACCCGTGCAGCAGCACGACGGCGTCGCCGGTCCGTGGGCCTTCGTCACGAACGTCGAGACGTAGTCCCTTCCGCTCCACGACGTCGATCACGCCAACGCTCCCGGACCGGCGACGGGCTCGACCGTCGGCACGGGCCGGGCGGGGCCGTCTGCCGACTGCGGCCCGGCGTTCGGGGGGCCGACGGCATCCGCGGCGTATGCCGGGTCTCGGCTGCCGATCTTGCGCGCCATGCTGAGGTGCCCACCGAGGTAGCCGGAGACACCGGTCAGGGTCGCGCCGGCCAGCGCGGTGGCGACGCCCAGGCCGTGCCGGCGGCGGGAGCGAGCCACGAACGAGACGAGGTAGAGCCCTGTGGCCGCGGCGTTGAGGGCACCGTGCAGCGCACCGACACGCTGGGCCTCCTTGCCGGTCGGCGCCCACTCGGCCAGGCCGGTGAGGGCCGTGGGCCCGGCGGCAGCGAGGCCCGCGCCGACCAGCCACCGGCTCGCGGCGCGGTCCTCGGGCCGGCCCCGCACGTCCAGCGCCGTCGCAGCGGTCCAGAAGCCGAGCGGGAGGTCGGTGAGCAGCGGGTGCAGCGCGTGGCCGATCAGCTGCGAGCGCAGCAGCGCGCTACCCGACCAGCGGTCGAGCGGAGCGGCCAGCACGGCGTAGACCGAACGCAGCCCGTCCAGCGAGGCACTCTGCTCCAGCCGCTGGGTGGCGGCGACGACCGGGGTGGGAGGTGCCATGGCTCAGGAGATGACGGCGTCGATGGTCTTCTTCAGTGCGCTCGGCTGCTCGGGACGACGGGGCGCCGTCTTCTTCGCCGCAGCGAGCTCGTCGCCGATCTCACGGAGCTGGGTGCGGGTCAGGCCCTCGCGCACCTTCGGGAACCACTCCTGCTCCTCCTCCTCGATGTGGTGGTCGACGTTCTCGATCAGCACGGTGGCCTTGGCCACGAAACGCTCGGACTCGTAGGTCATCGGCACCAGCTCCATGATGAGGAGGTCGGCGACGTGGTGCTCCTCGTACGACTCGAGCACGTCGTCCTCGAGGTCGGGCAGCAGGGCACGCACGCGGGGGTACATGACCTCGTTCTCGATGTAGGTGTGCACCGTGAGCAGCTCGATGATCTTCTCGACGAGCTTGCCCTTGCGGGCCGGGGTGGTCGACGACTTCTGGAACTCGCGGAACAGCGCGCGAACCTCCTTGTGGTCTTCCTTCAGCATGACGATGGCGTCCTGGGACATGTCGGCTCCTTGTGACGTGGGTGGGGTCGGCACGCGCACGGCGCACCGACCATGGCACGTGCGCGACCTACCCGCCCGGCGGGAGCCCAAACGAGTGGGGGCCCCGACCGGTGTGGGTGCGCCTGCGGTCGGGTAGACAAGGGTCGTGGCTGCCACCGCAGCCCATCGCGTGCGACGAGAGAAGGCCACATGCCGGCAACGACGTGCGACGCCGTGGTGGTCGGTGCGGGGCCCAATGGCCTGGTCGCCGCGAACGCCCTTGCCGACGCGGGCTGGGACGTCGTGCTGGTCGAGGCGCAGGACGAGGTGGGCGGGGCGGTGCGCAGTGCCGAGAGCGTGGAGCCGGGCTTCGTCACCGACCTGTTCAGCGCCTTCTACCCCCTGGCCGCCGCCAGCCCGGTGATCCGCGACCTGCACCTCGAGCAGCACGGGCTGGTCTGGACGCACGCACCCGACGTCCTTGCGCACGCGCTGCCCGACGGCCGGGCGGCGGTGCTGCGCCGGACCGCGGCCGACACGGCATCCGGCCTGGAGCAGCACCACGCCGGTGACGGCGAGGCATGGCTGCGCATGGTGGCGGGCTGGGACCGCATCCGCGACCCGCTGCTCGACGCCCTCTTCACACCGTTCCCGCCCGTGCGCTCCGGGGCCCGCTTGCTGCGTCGCTCCGGCGTGGCGGGAACTCTCGACCTCACCCGGCTCGCCCTACTGACGGTGCGCCGGTTCGGCCACGAGGAGTTCGGCAGCGAAGAGGCCCGAGTTCTGTTGAGCGGCAACGCGATGCACAGTGACATCTCGCCCGACAGCGCGGGGAGTGCCCTGTTCGGGTGGTTGCTCGTCATGCTCGGCCAGGATGTCGGCTTCCCCGTCCCCGAGGGCGGCGCCGGCGTGCTGGCCACTGCCCTGCGCCGCCGTGCCGAGTCGCTCGGCGTGCAGGTACGGTGCGGGGTCTCCGTCACCGAGGTGCTGGTCGAGTCGGGCCGGGCCCGCGGAGTCCGCCTCGCCGACGGCACCACGGTGCGGGCTCGCCATGCCGTGCTGGCCGACGTGTCCGCACCCTCCCTCTACGGCGGTCTCGTGCAGCCCTCCCACCTGCCGGGACGCTTCCTCGACGACGTGCGCCGGTTCGACTGGGACGACGCGACCCTCAAGGTCAACTGGGCGCTCGACCACCCGATCCCCTGGTCGGCCACCGGCGCGCGCGGGGCAGGCACGGTGCACCTCGGCGTCGATGACGACGGGCTCGTCGACGTGGCCGCCGACCTGTCGGTCGGCCGGATGCCTCGGGACCCCTTCATCCTGCTCGGCCAGATGACCACCGCCGACGCGACCAGGTCCCCCGAGGGCACCGAGTCGGTGTGGGCCTACACGCACCTGCCGCGCGGGCTGGCCGGCGACGAGGGCGCGGTCGCTCGCCAGGTCGACCGGATGGAGGCGGCCATCGAGCAGGTCGCGCCCGGCTTCGGTTCGGCCGTGCGCGCCCGGCAGGTGCAGTCGCCGGGCGACCTGCAGGACGCCGACGCCAGCCTGAGCCGGGGGGCTCTGAACGCCGGCACCGCGGCCCTGCACCAGCAGCTGGTGTTCCGTCCGACGCGCGGCCTCGGTCGCCCCGAGACCCCGGTTCCCGGCCTGTACCTCGCCGGCGCCTCCGCGCACCCGGGCGGTGGAGTGCACGGTGCCTGCGGCTGGAACGCCGCAGTCGCGGCGCTGAGGCACCGGGGGCCGCTCGGCGTCGTGCGCCGGGCGATGGTGCGCACGGCCTGGTCGAGGGTGCTGCGCGACCCCGGGGCCTGACCGCCCAGTACGACGCGCCCTACATCGCGGAAGTGGCTGTGATCGCGTCGATTCCTGCGCTGTCACCCGCGCCGAACGTCTGCTGGAGACTGTCGGCATCCGCACTGAGGATCGGCCGAAGCGAGGTCGGGCACGCGCACCGTGCCGGTCAGCGGCCCTCAGGCGTCGTCGCCACGCATCCACTGCCGGTGGCGGCCCTCGGCGATGAGCGCCAGGCGGTGCAGCGTCTCCCGGTTGCGCGGCAGGATCAGGGCCTGGCGCACCGGCATCGGCACGAGACGACCGGGGCCCTTCACCGCGTCCTCGGCGATCGACACCGTGCAGCTGCCCGGCCCGTCTGGCACGATCTCGATCTCGACGCGCGCCTCCCCCACCGGCCAGCCCTTGGCTCGGAGCACCAGGTGCCTCGGCTCCTCCGACTCCTCCGACACCGTCGCGTCGGAGATCACGGCGGGCCAGGGGCCGAAGCTGTGGTGCAGCTGTGAACCCGCCCGGGGCCACTCGTCCTCGACCGCCCGCACGCGCGACGCCCCGACCACCCAAGTGGCGTACTGCCAGCCGTCGGCCAGCACTGCCCACACTGCTTCGGCTGGAGCGGTGATCGAGCGGGAGACCCGCGGTCGTGACAGGGCCTGGTCCTCGGACATGATGTTCTCCTTGGTGAGACGGTCGGAGTTGGAGCCGGGTCGGGTGCCGACGCCGGTCTCGTCGGACGCGGGGGCCGGGTGCTGGGGGTGTCGCACGTTGCCCTCGGTCGGGGCGAGACCGCGCCAGGCGTCGAGCGCGAAGGTGCGCAGGGCGGGGGTCGCGATGGCATCGTAAACGACTGGCAGCAGGCGGAATCCGGCGACGACGACGTGGTTCGCCACGCCCACGTGGGTGAGCCGCCGGGGTCGGCGCAGCACGGCGGCGACTCGCTCGGCGACGCTCTCGGCGGTGCTCACGGGGGGAGGCGGGGTGCCGTGCCGGCCGAGCACGGTGGCCGCCTGGCGGTAGATCGGGGTGTCGATGCCACCCGGCGAGACGAGCGAGACCGACACGCCCTCGCGGTCGCGCACCTCGATCTGCAGGGTGCGAACCAGCCCGTGTACGGCCCACTTCGACAGCACGTAGGAGGACATGTACGGCGCTGCCACCTCCCCGAGCAACGAACCCACCACCACGAGGTGGCCGCCGCCGGTGCGGCGGAACGCCTGCATGCTGGACCGGGCGACGGCGACGGTGCCGAGTACGTTGGTGTCCACCACGGCCGACATCACCGCCGGAGGGACCTCCTCCACCAGCCCGTAACCGACCACCGCCGCGGCGTGCACGACCACCAGCCCGCGACCGTGCTCGTCGGCCGCCGTCGCGATGACCCGCTCGACGGCGCCCTGGTCGCGAACGTCCAGTTCGGCCACGGATGCCGTCCCGCCCAGCGAGCGGCACTCGGTGGCCACGTCGTGCAGCACGTCGGGAGCCCGCCCGGTCAGCACGACGTGGAGCCCATCACGCGCCAGGCGCAGCGCGGTGGCACGCCCGATCCCGCTCGAGGCACCCGTGATGACGGCCGCGGTCGGCCGATCGGTCGGTGCCCGCATCGGTGCCTCCATCCGGGACCGGTGTCCCATGCGCCAGAACTGATGGCCTACCCGGTGCGTACCGGTGCAAACGCGCGCCCGGGCGCATGGACCACCACCACCCGGGGTAGACCTCCTACATGAGCCCGTCAGCCAAGGACCAGGTCACCCCTCCGCCTCCGGGTGCGCCCGCCGCCGCCTCCGTTCCCTTGGAGGAGCCGACGCAGCCGCACGACCCGCTCCCGCCCAAGCCCGAGCAGCAGTCCCCGGACACCGTGTCCCCCACCGGCGCCGACCTCGACGCAGCGCGTACCGCGATGAGCCAGCAGGGCGCCTACCTCACGACCGCGACCGGGGCGCGCCTGCGCGACACCGACCACTCGCTGCGCGCCGGGTCACGCGGCCCGACCCTGCTCCAGGACCACCACCTGCGCGAGAAGATCACCCACTTCGACCACGAGCGCATCCCCGAGCGTGTCGTCCACGCCCGCGGTACCGGCGCCCACGGCATCTTCGTCGGGTACGGCGCCGCCACGGACCTCACGACCGCAGCGGTGTTCGGCAAGGACGTCGAGACCCCGGTCTTCGTGCGGTTCTCCACCGTTGTCGGTTCTCGCGGTTCCGCCGACACCGTGCGCGACACCCGCGGCTTCGCCACGAAGTTCTACACGACCGAGGGCAACTTCGACCTCGTCGGCAACAACATCCCGGTGTTCTTCGTGCAGGACGGCATCAAGTTCCCGGACATCATCCACGCGGCCAAGCCCCACCCCGACAAGGAGATCCCGCAGGCCCAGTCGGCGCACGACACCTTCTGGGACTTCGTGTCGCTGCACACCGAGGCTCAGCACCATACGCTCTGGAACATGTCCGACCGCGCCATCCCTCGCTCGTACCGCCACATGGAGGGCTTCGGGGTGCACACCTTCCGCCTGGTGAACGCCGCCGGCGAGACCACGCTGGTCAAGTTCCACTGGAAGCCTCGGCTCGGCGTCCACTCCCTGGTGTGGGAGGAGGCCCAGCTGCTGAACGGCACCGACCCCGACTTCCACCGGCGCGACCTCTACGACGCGATCGAGGCGGGCGCCTACCCGCAGTGGGAGCTCGGCATCCAGGCCTTCCCCGACACCCCCGAGCAGACCTTCGAGGGCATCGACCTGCTCGACCCGACCAAGCTGGTGCCCGAGGAGCTCGCTCCCGTGCAGCCGCTCGGCCTGATGACCCTGTCGGGCACCCCGACGAACTTCTTCGCCGAGGCCGAGCAGGTCGCGTTCCACGTCGGCAACCTCGTGCCCGGCATCGACGTCACCGACGACCCGCTGCTGCAGGTGCGGCTGTTCTCCTACATCGACACCCAGCTCACCCGGCTGGGCGGCCCGAACTACAACCAGCTCCCCGTCAACCGCCCCCACGCGCCGGTCAACGACATGCTCCGGGACGGCATGCACCAGACCGCCGTCCACGCGGGCGTGGCTCCGTACAAGCCCAACTCGCTCGATGGCGGGTGCCCGTTCGTCGCCGGTGACGCCGAGGGCGCCTTCGTCGACGTGCCCCAGGCCGTGGCGGCCGCCACCAAGGTGCGCGAGCTGTCGGCATCCTTCGACGACCACTTCAGCCAGGCCCGACTGTTCTGGCTGAGCATGTCGCCGGTCGAGCAGGACCACATCGTGCAGGCCTACACCTTCGAGCTCGGCAAGTGCTTCGACGACACCATCCGTCAGCGCCAGTTGCTCTCCCTCGCGCGGATCGACGGCGACCTCGCCGCCGAGGTCGCGGCGGGCCTGGGGATGCCGGCGCCGCAGCCTGCGGTGGATAGTGACGACGTCACCCCGAGCCCGGCGCTCTCCCAGCTGGGAGACACCTGGCCGGTCGAGGGTCGCACCGTGGCAGTCGTCGTCGACAGCACCGCTGATGCGGATGCCGTGGCGGCGCTGCACGACCTGCTGACGGCGGAACGGCTGGTGCCCCTGCTGCTCGCCCCCACGGGCGGACCGGTGTGGCCCGACCGCCCCCTGCCGGCCCACCGCACGCTGCTCACGGCCCGCTCGGTGGAGTTCGACGCCGTCGTCGTGGCCGCGCTGCTGCCGCCGGCGGCCGACGCCCGGCAGAGCCGCGACGCCAAGGCCGCGGCCGGCGCCACCCCGGCGGTCGACCCGCGGCTGACCCTGCTGGTCGACGAGGCGTTCCGCCACGGCAAGGCCATCGGGCTCGTCGGTGACCCAGACTCCGCGGCCGTACTCGGCCTGTCGGCCGACCAGGCCGGAGTCGTCATCGGTGACGTCGCGGCCGTCGCGGCGGGCGTCATCCACGGGTTGTCGCAGCACCGCGCGTGGGACCGGTTCACGCCATCGCGGTGACCCCCTCACGATTCGCGGCCACGGGGCCGGGCCCGGCAACCTCAGCCGGGCGCGTCCCCGTGAACGACCTCGACGATCCAGCCCGGTCCCGGCCGACCGCCGGGGCCGTGCTGCTCGCGGCCATGCTGGCCGTGGGCGGCTGCAGCACCGACCCGTCAAGGGTCCACCGGGAGTCGGCCATCGCATCGCTCGAGGCGACTCTCACCGAGGCACGCGCGGCCGAGGCCGCGGTCCGGCTGTGGGTCCGCGGGAGGTCCACCCAACCGCTGGCCGCCGCCGTCGTCGGTGAGAGCGACCTCGGGGTCGGCTCGGAGGTGTCGTGGTTCGAACAGCGGCGGCCGGCGGGCAACGCCGGCCAGGTCACGCACCGACGCACAGTCCGAGCGCTGGGCGGCGCGGCCTGCGCGGTCAGAGCCGTCCGCAGCGCCCTCGACCGCTCGGACCGCAAGGGCACCCGCGCTGCGCTCGTCGAGCTGCGCACTGCCTGTGCCGTCGTGCAGCGCCTGGCCGTGGCGCTCGGCTGATCTCAGCGCTTCACGCACGTGCCGAGGTTGCCCACCCGCGGCATATGCGGACGTGCCGGCTTGTGCCAAGCGGTCACGCCCTTCTGCTGTGAGTCAGGGGGCGTCAGCGCGTCTCGCTCTCCGAAGAGGAAGAGGCGCGCCAGCAGGGCGACGCCCAGGAGGCACCCCGCGTAGAACACCGGGACACCAAAGACAAAGGCCCCTGGCATGCCCAAACCTGCCCACACCAGCGCGCAGATGAGGAGCCGCTGAATGGTCGCTGGCGGCCTGGTAGCAAGCGGGGCAACGAGGACGACCAGCGCCATGAGGGCGTTCGCCCAGGTCGGCTCTTCGAGGGGACGCAGGTAGACAATCACCGCCACGAACGCCACGCCACCGAGCGTGAATGCCAACCAGGTTGCCCACGGTGGTCTAACTGTCAGGCCCGTCATGACTCAACCGTCGCATGGGACCGTGCTCCAAGGGTCGTGATCGAGCAAGGAGCACATGCTCGATCACTCACGCATGTCAAAGTCGCGGCTTCCCGCGCCTTTGACATGCGCGAGTACCTGGTGATGCACGGAGCGCGATAGGGCGCGCCCTCTGCATCACCTCCGACGAGATTGACCCACTCGAGTGAGCAGAACATGCCCAGGATCCACGCTCGGCTCGAGCGAGTCCGGCTCACTCGACGACCTCGCGCATCGGCAAATCCGTCAACAACGGCCCGCAGGAGCCCCCACGTGGGCGGAGTGAGGTCGTCACGGAGCGGGCAGGTTGTCGGCTGCCGGACAGCTCGTCCCAGAGCCCGGCGCTGAGGGAGCCTCGCTGTCGGCGGGCCGAGCTGGGCCGGGTCTCACCGTCGTTCTCTGCTGACCCTTGAGGCACCACCCCACGGCGCGAACAGCCCGCCGACCCGGAAACGGGTCGGCGGGCTGCGCTGCGAGGGGGAGGCCGCTCGGCCCCACCCTCCCTAGATCAGATCGACGACGCCGAACCCGAGCTGCCCGTCGAGCCGCTCGTTGCCGTCTCCTTGACGTCCTGCACGGCGGACGAACCGTCGTCCTTCACGTGCGCGACCCCCTGCTGGGCGGTCTCCTTGACCGATGCAGCGGCCTGCTGGGCCGGCTCCTTCAGGCCCTGGGCCGTCTCCTGGGCCAACGACTTGGCCTCGTCGACGAGGGGCTCGGCCTTCTCCTTGGCCGTGCTCGCGAGCTCGCGCTCCTTTGCGCTCGCCGGCAGCAGGGAACCCACCAGCCAGCCGGCGGCCAGGGCCACCACTCCGGCCGCGAGCGGGTTGCCACGCGCCTGGCGCAGGGCCATGTCGGGCACGTCCTTGACCGTGTCCGCGGCGTCGTGCGCCTTGTCAGCACCGGCGCCCGTGGTGTCGTGGGCAGTGCCCATCACGCTCTCCTTCAGTCGGCCGGCCCGGCCGGTGGCGCGCTGGGCCGTGCGCTTGGCGACGCTGCTCGGACGGACGCTCTCGGTGAGGACGTCGACGTCCTCGCTCAGGCGCCCGCGGGTGCGGTCGATCTCCGCACGGATGGCGTCAGGATTGTTGCTGGTGGTCGTCATCGTGTCTCGTGTCCTTTCAGTGCCTGCGGGATGTCCTTGGTGGTGTCCACGGTGCGCGGAGCCAACGGCGTCGCGTGCTTCATCCGGGCGCGTCCCTTGCTTGCCATCACAGCGGCAGCGATGGCCCAGAGCACGCCGACGATCAGCGCCGACCAGCCGAGGTTGTCGAGGAGGTCGCCCAACGCCCACCACAGGGCGAGCGAGAGGAAGATCAGGGCGAGGTGCCCTGCCACGCCGGCACCGGCGAACATGCCGCCGGCCACCTTCGCGTGGTCCGCGCTCTCCTTGACCTCGGCCTTGGCGAGCTCGACCTCCTGGCGGAGAAGGGTCGACAGGTCACTGGTGATGTCACCGAGCACCTCGCCGACGGAACGCAGAGACGGGTCCGGCAGGTCGTCCCGGGTGTCCGCGCCACTGGCTGACCCCGGGGTGCGGAGCCGCTGCTGCTCGGTCATCGGTTCCCTCGCAGGGCGTCGTCGCCCTCGGCGGTGAGCCGGCCGTCGGGGGTGATCGGGCTGGGCGTGCCGTCGGGCGTGATGGGCTGGCTGGAGCGGTGCCCGCCCGGCAGCTCGTCACCGGGAACGGTGGAGACACCCTCGGCCACGGCGGCCGGGGTGGCGCCAGGGGTGACCGGCATGGATGCCGTCGTCGACGCGGTCGGGCTGGTGGCGGTCGGCATCGCCGAGCCACCGTTGCTGCCGGTGGCGCCGATGCCGCCGGTGCCGCCGATGCTGCCGGTGCCGCCGGTGCCGCCGGTGCCGTAGCCGCCGGAGGTCGCCGCGTAGCCGGTGCTGCCGGTGCCACCCGTCGCACTGGTGGCCGACCCGGCGTCTGCGCCGCTCGACTCCTTGGAGTCGCGCGCCTCCTTGGAGTCGCGCGCCTCGTCGACGAGGCTGCGGCTCAGCCGGCCGGCCAGCACGCCGACGCCGGCCGCGATGGCCAGGAAGGTGCCGGGGCGCTGACGCGCGAAGCCACGGGCCTCGTCGAGCAGGCTGCCCGGGTCACGCTGGTCGAGCCAGGTCGCGACGTCACCGGCCCTGCGAGCCGCGTCGTCGACGAGGCCCTTGGCCATGCCGTCCTGGTCTGAGGAGCCGGCCATCGAGCCGAGCTGGTCGGCCAGCTCGCGCAGCCCACCGGCCACGCGCGACTGCTGGGTGGCAGCCTGGTCGGTGAGGTCACGGCGGGTCTGGCTCCACATCTCGCGAGCCTGGTCCTTCGCCTCGCGGGTGACCTGCTTGGCCTCCTGGCCAGCGGTCGCGGCGACGTCCCCCGCCGCCTGCTTGGTGTCGTTTGCAACGGTGCCCGCTCGGTCCGCGGGAGTCTGCGGAGCGGTCGTCTGGGTGTCCATAAGGTACCCCGTCCTCTCTGTCTGCCGTCGTCGGTCGACGGCTTGGGCGAGGTCTACCCCATGCCTGTGACGGCGAAACCCTCACCGCGACAGGGGAAGACGAACCGTGCAGTCGAGAGCCGGCGGGCAGGCACACACATCCGATGGTCGTGGCGGCAGCCTCCGTCGGGGAATGCGGTTCTCCTCGGCGGGTAGGGCCTGTCCATCACGGCAAGGCCCTGTCCACGGCGGCGACGCCCTACCGCCGACGACGCAGCCACGAGGAGGCACCTCATGAACCAGCGACCTGATGTCGTCCCGAGCCAGCAGCAGCAGTGGCCCGGCAGCGACGCGGAGCTGAGCCCGCCCGCTGACCACGGCGTGCAGTCGTGGACCGGTAGGGGCCGCCTGCTCGGCAAGCGGGCCGTCATCACCGGGGGCGACTCCGGCATCGGTCGGGCCGTGGCGGTCACCTTCGCCCGCGAAGGGGCGGACGTGCTCATCGCGTACCTGCCCGAGGAGGAGGCGGATGCCCGTGAGACGGCGTCGATGGTGGGCGACGAGGTGCGGGTCGTGCTGCACGCGGCCGACCTGCGCACGCCGGAGGCGACCCGCGAGCTCGCCGAGCGGGCGGTGTCCGAGCTGGGTGGCGTGGACATCCTGGTCTGCAACGCCGCCTTCCAGATGGCACACCAGGACCTCGGTGAGTTCTCTCCGGAGCAGTTCGAGCGCACCTTCGCCACCAACGTCTTCGGCACGTTCTGGCTGGTGCAGGCGCTGGCCCCGCAGCTCGAGGACGGTGGCAGCATCATCGTCACCACCTCGGTCCAGGCCGTGGCGCCCTCCGACGCCCTGCTCGACTACGCAGCGACCAAGGCCGCGCTGAACAACCTCGTCGTCAACCTGGCCCAGGAGCTGGGCGCGAGGGGCACCCGGGTCAACGCCGTCGCCCCCGGACCCATCTGGACCCCCCTCATCCCGGCGACGATGGGGCCCGAGAAGGTCGACGGCTTCGGTGCGGACACGCCGCTGGGGCGGCCCGGGCAGCCGGTCGAGGTCGCGGCGGCCTACGTCTTCCTCGCCTCCGACGAGGCGAGCTACGTCTCCGGCACGGTGCTCGGCGTGACGGGTGGCAAGCCGGTCTTCTGACCGGATCCGCGGGTCACCTGCTCCGGCGGACCACCGTAAGGGGCTCTCGTGCAGCCATCACCGCGATGACGGTGGCGACCTCGGCGCATCAGGTTCGACAGGGTTTCGCAGTCACCCTGTTCGTAAACCCCCACCGGTGCGTACGTCGTGGCATCTTCGAGACATCGGGTAGATCAAACCAGTCGTCTTCCTCGAAATCCCCTTGGTCCAACAGCGGTGCCAAACCCCCTCCTCTTGAGCAAGGACGAGTCTCTTGGCACCCACGATGACTGACCCAGTGACGCATGACGACCCCTTAGTCCCCCTCCACGACCTCGACGATGAGGTCGACGCCCTCGCTGCCGACCTGGCCGCCGAGACCGACCCCGCCCGACGGGCCAGGCTCGTCGAGCTTCTCGTCCTGAAGACCCTGCCGCTGGCCGACGGCCTGGCGATGCGCTACAGCGGGCGCGGGGTCGAGACCGACGACCTCATGCAGGTGGCCCGCACCGCCCTCGTCAAGGCCGCCGACCGGTACCGCCCCGGCGCCGGCCCGGGCTTCGCCGCCTTCGCGCACCCCACGATCTCGGGTGAGCTCAAGCGGTGGTTCCGCGACCACGGCTGGGCCGTCCGCCCGCCCCGCCGCATCCAGGAGCTGCGGGCCGGCCTGGTCGTCGAGGAGGAGCGCCTTCGCCACCAGCTGGGCCGTGACCCCGTGGACGACGAGGTCGCCGAGGTGCTGGGCGTCTCCGTGGCCGACATCGACGAGGCCCGCGGCTGCTCGGCCGGCTACCATGCGGTCTCCCTCGACGCCCCCACCTCAGCAGGCACCAGCCTGGCCGACCACCTGCTGGTGACGTCGAGCCCCGCCAGCACCATCGAGGTCCGCGATGCCCTGCGCCGCTCCGTGGCGACCCTCAGCGAGCGGCAGCGTCTCGTGCTCAGCCTCCGGTACGTCGACGAGCTCACCCAGGGTGAGATCGGTGACCAGATCGGTGTCAGCCAGATGCAGGTCTCTCGCATCCTGCGCGGCATCCTCGACACCCTGCGCGGCGACCTCATCGCCGACGACACGGATCGCTCCCAAGGGTCTGCGGCCTGAGCCCGTTCGGCACGATCTCGAAGAGGGTAGGCGGCCCGCGATGAACGCCACACCTTCCGCCTGGTCCTTCTCCGACTGGGGCGACGACACCGTTGCCGGGGTGGCGCGCGACGCAGCGGGCGACGTCGAGGCCTCGCTCACGTTGGCGCTGCACCTCGAGAGCATGGCCCGGTCGATGGGGCACCGAACCTGGAGCTCGTTGTCGGCCCTGGCCACCCTGGGCAGCGTCGACCTCACGACGGCCCGCGCCGTCGAGCCGCACTGGGACGCCGTCGCCATCCTCGGCCAGGCGGGCACCGTGGTGCCGGAGGGCACGACGTGGGGCGTCTACGCGGCCGCACCCCCGGGCACCACCCTGGCCGCCGTCCCAGCGGATGACGGTGCGTGGCAGCTGTCGGGGGTGAAGCCCTGGTGCTCCCTCGCGGACCGCGTCTCCCACGCCCTCGTCACGGCCACCGTCGAGGCGCAGTCGCCGGGGCTGTTCACGGTCGCGTTGCGCGACGGAGGCGTGTCGGTCGACCCGGGCGCGTGGGCGCCCCACGGCCTGCGCAAGGTCACGACGAGCACGGTGACCTTCACCGACGTTCCGGCCACCCCGGTCCGGGCCCCCGGGTGGTACCTGGACCGTCCCGGCTTCGCCTGGGGCGGGATCGGTGTGGCCGCCGTGTGGTTCGGCGGGGCCGCCGCCGTGGCCGGCGCGTTGTGGGATGCCGCACGTTCTCGCCCGCCAGACCAAGTGGCGCTCCTGCACCTTGGTGCGTGCGACGCCGCGCTGCACGCCACGCTGCTGACTCTGCGCCACGCCGCCCGGGCCATCGACGCGGGCCGGGCCGACGGCGAGGACGGGCGCGTGCTCGCCGGACGCGTTCGGGCCCAGGTGGCCCGGTGCGCCGAGGAGGTGCTGACCACGGTGGGGCACGCCCTGGGCCCGGCGCCGCTGGCACTCGACCCCGTGCACGCGGCGCGGGTTGCCGACCTCACCCTCTACCTGCGCCAGCACCACGCCGAGCGCGACCTGGCTGCCCTGGGTCGTCTGGTCGCGCCGGCCACGAAGCATCCCCACGGCCCCGTGCCGTGAGCGCCGTACCGGTGCCCTTCCACCACGCCGACCCCGGCACCGCCGAGAGCGTGTGGCTCGCGTCGGACCGCTGGGATGCCGTGCCGGCCCTCGACGTGCCGGCCGTCGCGCACCGCTACGCCCGGGTGCTGGTCGTTTCGGCCCACCCGGATGACGAGACGCTCGGCGTGGGGGGCCTCGTGGCGGACCTGGCGCAGGTAGGTGCCCGGCTGCAGGTGCTCGTCGCCACCGACGGCGTGCACGCGCTGGCTCGATCCCCCACCAGGGCGGGCGGAGGCCAGAGGTGGTGGACGCCGTACGACGCGGCCTACATCGCAGAAGTGGTTGCGATCCCAGCGATTCCTGGGCGGTGACCCGCGTCGAACCCCGACCCGGGCGTCAGCGCTCGAGGTCGCAGTAGATCGAGGGCAGCACGCTGTAGATGGCGGCGCACTTGACCAGGTCGTCCTTCCACTGCACCTCGTCGGGCGCGTGGGCCTGGTCCTCCCGCCCCGGCCCCAGCCCCACGACGGGGATGCCGTGCCGCCCCGCGATCGCGACGCCGTTCGTCGAGAAGGTCCACTTGTCGATGCGGGGCTCGCCGAACAGGGCGCGGTGGGCCTGCGCGGTCGCCAACACCTCCGGCGACTCCTCGGGAACGACCCAGGTCGGGAAGTAGCACTGCTGGCCGTACTCGGTGCCGGTCCAGGCCGTCGACCGGTACTCGTAGCAGGAGACGGTGGCGCCGTGCCTGCGCACCGAGGGCAGCGCCTCGACCTCGGCGAGCGCCCCCTGCCACGTCTCGCCGTGCGTCAACCGGCGGTCCAGCGAGATCCAGCAGCCGTCGGCCACGGCGCACCTCGACGGCGAGGTGGAGAAGATCTCCGACGTAGTCACCGTGCCCTTGCCGAGGAAGTCGTCGGTGGCGAGGCGGCCGCCCAGCTCGCGCACGTCAAGGAGGATCTCGGCCATCTTGTCAATCGCGTTGTCCCCCCGCTCGGGCGCTGAACCGTGGCAGGAGATGCCGGCGACGTCGACGCGGATCTCCATCCGCCCGCGGTGCCCCCGGTAGATGCCGTTGTCGGTCGCCTCGGTCGAGACGACGAACGCGGGTCGCACACCCTCCTCCTCGATGAGGTACAGCCAGCACAGCCCGTCGCAGTCCTCCTCCTGCACGGTCGCCGTGACCAGGTAGGTGTAACGGTCCGAGAGCAGCCCGAGGTCCTTGGCGATGCGGCCCCCGTAGACCGCGGACACCACCCCGCCGAGCTGGTCGGACGCCCCGCGACCACCCACCAGCACGTCGTCCTCGAAGCCCTCGAACGGGTCGAAGGTCCAGTTCGCGGGGTTGCCGACGCCCACGGTGTCGATGTGGCCGTCGAACGCGATGAGCGTCTCCCCCGTGCCCATCGCCCCGATCGCGCTGCCGAGCCCGTCGATGCGCGTGCTGGTGTACCCGAGCCGGTCCATCTCGGCGACGACGAGGCGCGACTTGGCCTCCTCGTGGCAGCTGGTGCCGGGGTTGCGGATCAGCGCCCTCAGGAAGGCGACCATGTCGGCGCGGTACCCCTGCGCGGCCTCGCGAACGGCGTCGTAGTCGATCTGTGGCATCTGGTGTTCTCCCTCTCGGTGGGCGGATGCGGTCACTGGCGCCAGCGCGGCGTGGCGGCGTCCCAGAGGTCGTGGAGCCGGGCGACCGGGTCGGCGACCTTGCTGAGGAACACCATCGCGGCGATGGCGTAGGGCTTGTTGCCCGCCTGCTCGTACAGCGGCACGCGGTGGCGGTCGAACACCTCGGCGTCGACCTCGCCCGCCTCGCACGAGACGCCGGTGATGTCGGCCGGCAGGGGGTGCAGGTAGAGGGCCTCGCCGTTCCTCGTGGAGCGCATCAGCGCGGCGCTGGTCGTCCAGTCGCGGTGCTCGGCGTTGCCCTCGAGCAGCCGCTGCTCCAGAGCCCGGATGCCGGGAGCGTCACCACCGTCGTACAGCGCCGCGCGCTCCTCCATCGCGGCGAACGGCGCCCAGCTCTTCGCGCAGACGACGTCGGCGCCCTCGAACGCCTCGGCCATCGACTGCGTGACGGTGAAGGAGCCGCCCGAGCGCTCGGCGGCCCTGGCGGCCACCTCGCACGGCTGGGTCAGCAGGTCGTAGCCCGGCGGGTGGGCCAGCACGACGTCCATGCCGAACCGGGCCATCAGGGCGACCATCCCCTGCGGCACGGACAACGGCTTGCCGTAGCTCGGCGAGTGCGCCCACGTCATCGCCAGCCGCTTCCCGCGCAGCTCGTCGACGCCGCCGAAGCGGTGCACGAGGTGCAGCAGGTCGGCCATCGACTGCGTGGGGTGGTCGACGTCGCTCTGCAGGTTGAGCACGGTCGGGCGCTGCTCGAGCACCCCGTCACGCTGGCTCTCGGTCAGGAAGCGCACGACGTCGGTCATGTAGCGGTGGCCGTGCCCGACGTAGAGGTCGTCGCGGATGCCGACGACGTCGGCCATGAACGAGACCATCGTGGCGGTCTCGCGCACCGTCTCGCCGTGGGCGACCTGCGAGGTGCCCTCGTCGAGGTCCTGCACCTCCAGGCCGAGCAGGTTGCACGCCGACGCGTAGGAGAACCGGGTGCGGGTGGAGTTGTCGCGGAAGAGGGAGACGCCGAGTCCGGAGTCGAAGACCCGGCAGCTGCGGTTGGCCTGGCGAAGGGCACGCAGCGCGTCGGCGACCGCGAGCACCGCCCGGACCTCGTCGTCGGTGAGGTCCCAGGTGAGCAGGAAGTCGGTGCCGTGCAGCGCGTGGTGGTCCAGCCCGGCCAACCGGCCGACAGCCGCCGCGAGATCCATCGCCACGTCCCGTCCAGGTGTTGTGCCCCAGTCTAGGCTCGGCGTCCCGACCGCCGGGCGTGGAACCGGTCACCCGGCCTAGCATCGGGTCATGGCCGTCTCGCGACTCGTCACGAACCCGCACGTCGACCGCGAGCGCGTGCCGAACGGGGAGGTCCCTCCCCACGGCTTCCACCCCTCGCTGCCCGGCTTCGCGCCGACCCCGATCCGCCCGGCGCCATCGGCCGCCGCACGACTGGGCGTGGCCCAGGTGCTCGTCAAGGACGAGAGCCGGCGGATGGGGATGCCGTCGTTCAAGATCCTGGGCGCCTCGTGGGCGACCTACCGCGCCGTGCTCGCCAAGCTCGGCCGTCAGCCGGGGCCGGCCCCCTCGTTCGACGAGCTCCGCGACGCGGTGGCCTCCGCGGGTCGACCGCTGACCCTCGTGGCCGCCACCGACGGCAACCACGGGCACGCGGTGGCCCACCTGGCCGCCCTCCTCGGCCTGCCGGCGGTGGTGCTCGTGCCGGCGGGTACCGCCACGAGCCGCGTCGACCGGATCGCCGCCGAGGGGGCGCAGGTGCGGGTGGTCGAGGGCAACTACGACGACACGATCCGGGCCAGTGCGGCCCTCGACGACGAGGCGCACGTGGTCGTCGACGACACCAGCTGGGAGGGCTACGCCGACGTGCCCGGCTGGGTGATCGACGGCTACTCCACCATGCTCACCGAGGTCGTCGACGCGATCGAGGCAGGTCAGGTGCCGGAGCCCACGGTCGTGGCGGCCCAGATCGGGGTGGGTGCCCTCAGCGCCGCCGTCCTGCGCGCCTTCGCGCGACGGCCGGCCCGCCTGCTCGTGGGCGTGGAACCCACGGATGCCGCGTGCGTCACCGAGAGCGTGCTCGCCGGGCGGCTCGTGAGCGTTGCGGCACAGGGCAACACGTGCATGGCCGGGCTCAACTGCGGCACCCCGTCGGTCATCGCCTTCGACAGCAACCTGCACGGCTGCGACGCCCTGGTCACCATCGACGACGCCTTCGCCGAGGATGCCGTGCGCCTCCTCCACGCCGACGGCATCGACGCGGGTGAGAGCGGGGCGGCCGGCCTGGCCGGCCTGCTCGCCCAGGGCGTGGGCCTGGGGCTCACGGCATCCGACGTCGTGCTCGTCGTGCTCACCGAGCGCCCCGCCGACCCCGCCGGCTTCGCCCGGACCCTCGGGGAGTGACGAGCGCCGCACGACGCTGTTCGTGGCCTCCGCGCGGAGGGATGATGGCGGCATGGGAGTGTCCGAGACAGCCCTCGATGCCGCCCTGCAGAACCAGTTCGGGCTCGCGGACACGGTGGTCGACGAGGCCGTGCTGCGCACCACTGCGCGCCGGTTCCGCGAGCGCGGCATCGTCATGCCGACCTTCGCGCAGCTGGCCGACCCCCACGGTGTGCCGCCGACGGCGGTCGGCGACGCCGACCCGCAGGCCGCGGACCCCCGCAACCTGTGGCGGGTGCACTGGTACAACGACCTCCAGGGTCGTCGGGTCGAGGTGCCCGAGCACGTGGTGCTGCCGCCGGAGCTGACCGGCATCGAGAGCCCCGTGCTGGTGGTGCTGGGCAACCGTTTCCCGATGATCTCGACCCACAAGGTGCTGGCCGCCTACGGCTGCCTCGCACCCCGCGTGGTGACCGGGCAGTTCGACCCCACGCGCCACCGCGCCATCTGGCCCTCCACCGGCAACTACGCCCGCGGCGGGATCGCGATCAGCCGGCTGATGGCCTCACGGGGCGTGGCGATCCTGCCCACCGGGATGAGCCGTGAGCGCTTCGACTGGCTGGACCGGTGGTGCGAGAACCCGGCCGAGGACGTCATCCGCACCATGGGCACCGAGTCGAACGTCAAGGAGATCTACGACGAGTGCAACCGGCTGGCCCTGGAGCCGGAGAACTTCGTGTTCAACCAGTTCGCGGAGTTCGGCAACCACCTCGTGCACTACGCCGTCACCGGCCCGGCCCTGTCCCACGTGTTCGAGAGCTACCGGCAGCACCTCGGTCGTGACGTGCGGTTGGCCCTGATGACGAGCGCGACCGGGTCGGCCGGCACCATCGCAGCGGGCGAGTACCTCAAGGACACCCACGGCACCAAGGTGCTCGCCGCCGAGGCCCTGGAGTGCCCGACCCTGCTCGAGAACGGCTACGGCGAGCACAACATCCAGGGCATCGGCGACAAGCACGTGCCCCTCATCCACAACGTCATGCGGCACGACCTGGTCGCCGCGGTGAGCGACCGCGCCACCGACCACCTCGGGGTGCTGTTCGACGAGCCCGCGGGCCGAGCCCACCTGGCCGGCCTCGGGGTGCCGGCCCCGGTGCTGCGCTCGCTGGCCGACTTCGGCTTCTCCTCGATCTGCAACGTGCTCGCGGCGATCTCGGCCGCGAAGGTGCTCGGCCTGGGCCCGGACGACGTCGTCGTCACCGTGGCGACGGACGGGGGGCAGCTGTACGGGTCGGAGCGGGCCCGCATCCTCGAGCGCGACTTCGGGGGGACCTTCACCCGGCTCGATGCCGCGGCGGTCTGGGGCGAGCACCTCGCCAACGTGCCGACCGACGCCACCCTCGAGCTGACCGAGCGCGACCGCAACCGCATCTTCAACCTCGGCTACTACACCTGGGTCGAGCAGCAGGGCACCCCGGTCGAGCTCTTCGAGCGTCGGCGCGACCAGTCCTTCTGGCGCAGGCTGCGGCCGTACCTGCCCGTGTGGGACGAGCTGATCACCGACTTCAACGCCCGGGTGGCCGGGAGCTGCGATGGGTGACGTCATGCGCCCGCTGCCGTTCCCCGAGCTGGTGGAGTGGGCCCTGGGCGAGCACGCTCGGCACGACAGCATCTTCGGTCTGCGGTCGCAGCACGTCCATGCCCCCGCGGGGCGCACCATCCGCGACGCCTGCGGCCACACCCTGTCGACCCCGGTCGGCCCGGCCGCCGGCCCGCACACCCAGCTCGCCCCGAACATCGTCACCGCCTGGCTCGCCGGCGCACGCGTGATCGAGCTGAAGACAGTACAGGTGCTCGCCGGTGACGCGGTGCGAGCAGCCGTGCCGAAACCGTGCATCGACGCCGAGGACGAGGGCTTCAACTGCGAGTGGTCGACCGAGCTTCCCGTGGAGCAGGCCTTCGCGGAGTACGTGCACGCCCACCTCGCCATCGCGGTGCTCGCGGCTGAGCTCGGCCTCGACGACGACGTGGTGTTCATCGCCTCGGTGGGCTACGACCTCGCCGGCCTTCGCACGCCGGTGGTGGACGCCTTCGTCGAGGGCCTGCGCGACGCCTCGAGCACCTCGGCGTTCCGTGGCGCGATGGCCTGGCTCGAGGCCGGCCTCGGGCGGTTTCCCCACGTCGACCGCTCGCACCTCGAGCGCATCTCCCCGCACGTCTGCGACACGGTCACCATCTCGACGATGCACGGCTGCCCGGCGGACGAGATCGAGCGGATGGCCGAGCACCTGCTCGCCAAGGGGCTGCACACCTGGGTCAAGTGCAACCCGACGATGCTCGGGTACGACCTCGCCCGCCGCACCCTCGACGACCTCGGCTACTCCCACCTCACCTTCGACGACCACCACTTCGTCGACGACCTCCAGCTCGCGGACGCCGTGGCCATGTTCACCCGGCTGGACCACAGGGCGCGCGACGCCGGCCTGGTGTTCGGCGTGAAGCTGAGCAACACCCTGCCCATCGACGTCACCCGCGGCGAGCTGCCCGCGCCGGAGATGTACCTCTCGGGGCGGGCGCTGCTCCCGCTCACGCTGCGCCTCGCCGCCGTCCTCGCCCGGGCGTTCGACGGGCGGCTGCCGATCTCGTACGCGGGGGGCGCCGACGCCACGAACGTCGCGGACCTCGTGCGTACCGGCATCTCGCCGGTCACCGTCTGCACCACGCTGCTCAAGCCCGGCGGCTATGCACGGCTGAAGCAGCTGGCCGAGCTGTCGACCGAGGTCATGACCGACCACGGCCGGGTCGACGTGGATGCCGTCGACGCGCTCGCCTCGCGGGTCACCACCGATGCACGCACCCACAAGCGGTACCGGGAGAAGGTCGGTTCGAGGAAGACCTCGTCCCCACTGCCCCTCACTGACTGCTTCTCCGCCCCCTGCGAGCACGGGGGCTGCCCGATCGAGCAGCAGGTGCCGACGTACCTCTCCCTCGCCGCGGCGGGCCTTCCCGTCGAGGCCTTCCGGGTGGTCGTGCGCGACAACACGGCGCCGACGATCACCGGGGTGCTCTGCTCGCAGCCCTGCCGGCAGCACTGCACCCGGGTCGACTACGACACCGGCGTCGACATCCGCGGGGTGAAGCTGGCTGTCGCCGACGTCGCTCAGGACGCCCACGTCGCGGCGATCGCCCCGGCGGCGCTGAGCACCAACGCACGCGTCGCGGTGATCGGGGCCGGCCCGGCAGGCATCGCCACCGCAGTGCTCCTGCGCCGCAACGGGATAGCGGTCGAGGTCTTCGAACGGCTGGCCGCGCCCTACGGCATCGTCAGCCACGTCATCCCGGCCTTCCGGATCTCGCGGGAGCAGGTCGACCGCGACTCCCGCCTCGCCGTGGCCACCGGGGTCGACTTCCACTTCGGCTGTGACCCCGACTACGACCTCGCCGACCTGCGCACCCGCTTCGAGCACGTCGTGCTCGCCACCGGCGCCTGGGGCCGCGGCGTCCCTCCGGTCGCCGCAGGCGCGGACCTGGTCCGCGACGCCCTCGACTTCCTCCGTGAGGCGCAGACGGGCAGTGGGCCCCGGGCCGGCCGCCGGGTCGCCGTGGTCGGGGCCGGCGACGTGGCCATGGACTGCGCCCGCACCGCCCTGCGCACCGACGGCGTCGAGCACGTGACCCTCGTGTACCGACGTACCGAGCCGTTCATGCCGGCCGCCCAGGAGGACGTGAACGCCGTTCGCGCGGAGGGCATCGAGGTGCTCGAGCTGCTGGCACCCATCGCCTACGACGGTGCACTGCTGCGATGTGAGCGAACCGAGCTCGGTGCGTGGGCGGCCGACGGGCGGCGGTCGACCCGTGGCACCGGGGTCGTCGTCGAGCTCCCCGTCGACACCGTGGTCGGGGCGACCGGTGCCACGGTCGATGGCGGTCGCTACCGCGCCAACGGCGTCGCTGTCGACGAGCACGGGCACCCACAGCTGGGGCCGGACCTTCGTGCGGAGGTCGCCGGTGGCGTCAGCGAGGTGTATGCCGTGGGCGACGGCCGTCGAGGCCCGGACACCGTGGTGCGGGCCATCGCAGACGGCAGGACCGTGGCCCGGGCGATCCTGCGTCGCCACGGCATCCGGCCCGACTTCGACCACGCCGCCGCACCGGTGTTCACCGCCCACGACCTCCTGACCGGTCGCCGCGGCCGGCTCTCCGAGCAGGCCAGCGGGCCCGCCGAGGCGGAACGCTGCCTGCGCTGCGACGAGGTGTGCGAGATCTGCACCGAGGTCTGCCCGAACCGCGCCAACGTCGCGATCGCCGTGCCGGGCCTGGCCGACCCGCGGCAGGTCGTGCACCTCGACGGGCTGTGCAACGAGTGCGGCAACTGCGGCACGTTCTGCCCCCATGCCGGCCTGCCCTACCGAGACAAGGTGACCGTCTTCTGGTCGCGCGAGGACTTCGACGCCTCGACCAACGTGGGCTTCCTGCGGCGACGTGACGACTACCTCGTGCGGCTGCCGTCGCGGGACGTCGTCACCCACCGTCGCAGCGACGGCGACCTGCCGGAGCAGATCGAGCGCATCCTCACGGCCCTCGAGGACGACCACCCCTGGCTCCTCGACGCCGCCCCTGCGGGGCTGGAGGTGGCGACACCGTGATCGTCACCGGCACGCACGTCGTCACCGGCGACCCGACCCGACCGGTCGTCACCGACGGCGCGGTCCTCGTGCGCGGCGGGCTCGTGGCGGAGGTCGGCACCTCGAGCGAGCTGCGCACCGCCCACCCCGGCGAACCGGTCGTCGACACCGGTCGGGTGGTGCTGCCGGGGCTCGTCAACACCCACACGCACACCTACAGCGCGTACGCGCGCGGCATGGCCGTGCACGCACCGACCCGCGACTTCGACGAGATCCTGGGCAACCTGTGGTGGGCCCTGGACCGGCTCCTGGAGCCCGAGGACGTGCGGCTCAACGCGACGACGACGTTCCTGGAGTCGGTCCGGTGCGGTGTGACCACCGTGTTCGACCACCACTCCAGCCCGAACGCCGCTCCCGGGTCGCTGGCGACCATCGCGGAGGCGGCCCGGCAGGTGGGAGTGCGAGCGTGCCTCTGCTACGAGACCTCCGACCGCGACGGCCCGACGGCCTTCGCCGAGGCGGTGGCGGAGAACGTCGGCTTCATGCACGCCGCGAACACGCCCGACCAGCACCGCCTGCGCGGCCTGTTCGGGATGCACGCCTCCTTCACCCTCTCGGAGGCGAGCCTCGACACGATCGCCGGCGCGGCCGAGGCGGTGCCCGGGGGGTACCACGTGCACGTCGCCGAGGGCCCGCTCGACCAACCGCGCACCGTGGCGGCCACGGGTCGCCGCGTCGTCGACCGGCTCGCCGCACGCGGCATGGTCGGCCCGGACAGCATCGCGGCCCACTGCGTGCACGTCACCCCGGTCGAGACCGAGGTGCTCGCCGAGCACGGCGCCACCGTGGTGCACAACCCGCACTCCAACCTCTCCAACGCGGTCGGGTTCGCGCCGGTGGTCGAGATGCTGCGCCGCGGCATCCGGGTCGGCCTCGGCACCGACGCCTACACCCCGGACGTGCTCGCCTCCATGCAGGTGGCCAAGATCGCGGCCAGCGGGCACCGGCTCGACCCCACCGTCGGCTTTGCCGAGGCGGTGACGATGCTCTTCGAGCACAACCCGGCGATCGCCACCGAGGTGTTCGGCCGCGACATCGGCGTGCTGCGACCGGGAGCGGTGGCCGACCTCGTGACCCTCGACTACCGACCGCCGACGCACCTCGACGACCGGTCCGTCTGGGGCCACGTCGTGTTCGGCATGAGCGGCGCCCAGGTGGCCGACGTGCTGGTCGACGGCGAGTGGGTGCTGCGGGAGCGCGAGTTCCCCGGGCTCGACGAGGCCGCGGTGCTCGCCCACTCGGCCGAGCGCGCCGAGCGGATCTGGAAGGAGCTGTGAGGTGACCCTGCTGCGCGGCGGCCGTGTCGTCACCCCCGAGGGGGTGCTCGAGGGCGGCTGCGTGCGCATCGACGGCGAGACGATCGCGGCGGTGGGGATGCTCGAGCCGCGCCCGGGCGAGCCCGTGCTCGACTGCACCGGCTGCGTGGTCCTTCCCGGCGGGGTCGAGTCGCACTGCCACCTCGACCTCGAGGCCGGCGACCACGTCACCGCCGACGACTTCGCCACCGGCACCCGTGCCGCCCTCGCCGGCGGCACGACGACGGTGATCGACTTCGCCACGGCGTTCCACGGGCAGACGCTCACCACCGGGTTCGACCGCTGGAGCGCGAAGGCCGAGGGCCGCGCGGTCACCGACTACGCGTTCCACCTCGCGATGACCCAGTGGCGCGACGAGCTCGCCGACGAGATGGGCGAGGTGGTGTCGCGCGGGGTCACCTCGTTCAAGCTGTACCTGGCCTACCGCGACACGATGATGGTCGACGACGGACAGGTCCTGGCGGCCCTCACGACCTCCGCGCGGCTGGGTGCCACCATCGGGTTCCACTGCGAGAACGGCGTGCTCGTCGACACCCTCGTCAAGGCGGCGCTGGCGGACGGTCACACCACGCCGCACTTCCACGCCCTGACCCGACCCGCCGTGCTCGAGGCCGAGGCCGTCGATCGCCTCGAGGTCATCGCGGCGCTGGCGGGCGCCCCGCACTACGTCGTGCACCTCTCGTCGGCCCTCGGTCTCGAGGCGGTTCGCCGGGGCCGGGCCACCGGCAACACGGTGGCCGCGGAGACCTGCCCGCAGTACCTCCTGCTCGACGCGGGCGCCTACGGCGGCCCCGACGACGACAGCCTCCGCGCGCGGGCGTTCGTGATGAGCCCTCCCCTGCGCACGGCCTCCGACCGAAACGCACTCTGGGCCGCACTGGCGAGCGGTGAGGTGCAGTTCGTCGGCACCGACCACTGCTCGTTCGACCTGGTCGGGCAGAAGGATGCCGCGACCGACTTCGCCCACGTGCCGAACGGCATCCCGGGCATCGAGCTGCGGATGGCGCTGATGTACTCCGCCGGCGTGGCCGCGGGAAGGCTCGACCTGACCCGGCTCGCCGAGGTGACCGCCACCAACGCCGCCCGCTACTTCGGGCTCCACCCCCGCAAGGGTGCCCTCGTGCCCGGCGCCGACGCGGACGTGCTGGTGCTGGACCCCGCCCCACGATGGACCGTCACGCACGCGGCGCTCCACGAGAACGTCGACCACACCCCCTACGAGGGCATCGAGGTGCAGGGGCGGGTGCGCGACGTCTTCCTGCGCGGCCACCGCGCCGTCACCGACGGGCACCTCGCCGAGCACCTGCCCGCAGGCCACTACCTGCCCTGCGGGCCCCCCGACACGGCGGTGCGGTGATGGCACGCGCGCGGCATCCGAACGCCACGGCAGCCGCACACCACGGCGCAGAAGGAGACGAGCCGATGACCACCACGGTGAACGGCCGGGTGCACGAGGTGCCCACCGGCGCAACCCTGCTCACCTGGCTGCGCGAGGACCTCGACCTCACCTCCGTCAAGGAGGGATGCACCGACGGCAGCTGCGGCACGTGCCTGGTCGACGTCGACGGCAGGGCCGTCAAGGCGTGCACCCGCAAGGCCGCCAAGGTCGCCGGCAAGCAGGTCACGACGGCCGAGGGCCTGCCCGAGCGCGAGCGGGCCGCGATCGTCTCCGCCTTCGAGCAGGAGGGCGCCGTGCAGTGCGGCTTCTGCATGCCCGGGTTCGCCATGACCACCAGGGCACTGCTGCAGGCGAACCCCGACCCCACCCGCGACGAGGTGGTCACGGCCCTGCGGGCCAACGTCTGTCGCTGCACGGGCTACCGGATGGTCGAGGACGCGGTGCTGCGCACCGGGCGGATCCTGCGGGGCGAGGAGGAGGTCGCCGCGCCCACCGCGCAGGTGCGGATGTCCGACCGCGCGCCCCGGCCCGACGCCGCCGAGAAGGTGCTCGGCAGCGGCGTCTACACCGACGACATCCGGCTCGAGGGCATGGTGCACGCCAGGGCGTTGCGCTCGGCGTACCCCCGGGCGGTGGTCGACGCCCTCGACGTCAGCCAGGCCCGGGCGCACCCCGACTGCCTCGCGGTGCTGACCGCGGCCGACGTGCCCGAGAACGTGATCGGCCACCTGGTGGACGACTGGGACGTGCTGGTCGCGCAGGGCGCCACCACCCGCTACGTCGGCGACGCCCTCGCGCTGGTGGTCTGCGAGCACGAGACGTCGCTGGACGAGGTCCTTCGCCTCATCGAGGTGCGCTACACCGAGCTCGAGCCGGTCACCAGCCCTCAGCAGGCGCTGGCGCCCGGCGCGCCCCTGCTGCACCCGGGCGGAAACGTGCTGACCCGCGAGGTGGTCGACCGGGGCGACGCGGATGCCGCCCTTGCCGCGTCGGCGTTCGTCGTCAGCAACAGCTTCCACACGCCGTGGCAGGAGCACGCCTTCCTGGAGCCGGAGTGCGCCGTCGCGCGGCCGTGGGCGGATGGCGGGGTCGAGGTGTTCACGTCCGGGCAGTCGGTCTACGACGAGCAGCGCGAGATCGCCCGGATGCTCCGCCTGCCGCTGGGGCAGGTGCACGCGCACTCGATGCTCGTCGGCGGAGGCTTCGGTGGCAAGGAGGACCTGAGCGTGCAGCACCACGCGGCCCTGGCGGCCTGGCACACCGGGCTGCCGGTCAAGGTCAAGTTCTCGCGCGACGAGAGCCTCGCCTACCACGTCAAGCGGCACCCGATGGACCTCGAGATGACCCTCGGCTGCGACGCGACCGGGCGGGTCACGGCCCTGCGGGCCCGGATCGTCGCGGACACCGGGGCCTACGCGTCGCTCGGGGGCCCGGTGCTGCAGCGGGCGGTGACCCACGCCGGCGGTCCCTACGACTACCAGAACTTCCACTGCGAGGGACTGGCGGTCTACACCAACAACCCGGTGTCGGGCGCCTTCCGCGGGTTCGGCGTGGCCCAGAGCGCCTTCGCCCTGGAGAGCAGCATCACGCTGCTCGCCGCGAAGGCGGGCATCGACCCCTGGGAGTTCCGCCACCGCAACGCGATCCGGCCCGGGCAGGAGCTGCCCAACGGCCAGATCGCCGACGAGGCCACCGGGCTGGTCGAGTGCCTCGAGGCGCTCAAGCCCGACTACGACGCCGACCCCGAGGCCGGGCTGGCGGTGGCGTTCAAGAACAGCGGTCTCGGGATGGGTGTGCCCGACACCGGGCGTGCCCTGCTCTCGGTCGAGGGGGGCGTGGTTCACGTGCGCACCTCCGCGGCCGGCATGGGGCAGGGGGTGGCCCAGATGGCGACGCACATGCTGTGCGAGACCGTGGCCGTCCCTGCGGACCGGGTCGTGGTCGAGGCGCCGGACACCGAGCGGACGCCGGATGCCGGCACGTCCACGGCATCGCGCCAGACGGTCTTCACCGGCGAGGCGGTACGCCGCGCGGCGGTGGCGCTCAAGGAGGCCCTGGAGGCGGGAGGAGGTCCCGACGCGCTGCACGGGCCGGGTCTGCTGGCAGCCCTGGAGTCGGTGGAGGGTCGGGTGTTCGAGGGCGAGTTCTCGCCGACGACCGACCCCATCGGCTCCGACAAGGCGAACCCGGTCAGCCACGTCACCTACGGCTACGGCGCCCAGCTGGTGCACCTCGACGCCGACGGCCGGGTGCGCAAGGTGGTGGCGGCGTACGACGCCGGCACGGTGGTCAACCAGCAGGCGCTCCAGGGTCAGGTCGAGGGTGGCATCGTCATGGGTCTGGGCTACGCGCTCACCGAGGAGTTCGTCGTGGTCGACGGCCGGCCGCAGACGACGTTCGCGAAGCTCGGCCTGATCCGGTCGACGACGACGCCCGAGATGGAGGTGCGCACCGTGCACGGGCCCGGCGTGCTGCCGTTCGCCTACGGAGCCAAGGGCGTCGGCGAGATCTGCCTCATCCCGACCGCCCCTGCCGTGGCACACGCCTACCTGCGCCGCGACGGTCGGCCCCGGTTCAGGTTGCCGTTGGAGGGCACGTACTACCGCCGCTGAGAAGCCTTCTCCCTGGTGCTGGTCAAGGTTCCCCTCCAGTTTGGTCAAGGCCCCTGTCACCGCTGGTCGACCGGGGCAGGACACCGGCAGGATGTGAGGACATCACGTTCGCTCCAGGGATGCGGCCGGGTGCCGCAGTACGCCGCCCGACCGGTCGGCGCGACCGGAAGGAACTCCATGCGACCTGCCACCTCACCCCAACCGCGACTCCGCCTCGCGGCCCTGGGCGCTGCCGCCGCCCTGGCCACCACGGGCCTGGCCGCCGCCACCTCCGTCGGATCCGCCGCCGCGGCACCCGCCCCGGCCAACAGCTCGGCCGCTGCTTCGCTCCCCTACGAGAACGCCGAGCTGCCCACCGCGAAGCGGGTGGCCGACCTGCTGCGCCGCATGAACCTCGACGAGAAGATCGGTCAGATGACGCAGGCCGAACGCGGCGGCATCGACGCAGACACCTCCCAGATCACCACGCTGGGTCTGGGCAGTGTGCTCTCCGGCGGCGGCTCGGTGCCGACACCGAACACCCCCACCGCGTGGGCCGACATGGTCGACCGCTACCAGCGGGCCGCCATGGCGACCCGGTTGCGCATCCCGCTGATCTACGGGGTCGACTCGGTGCACGGCCACGGCAACCTCCTGGGAGCCACGGTCTTCCCGCACAACATCGGGCTGGGTGCCACCCGCGACCCCGCCCTGGTGCGCCGCATCTCGCACATCACCGCCGAGGAGACCCGCGCCAGCGGGCCGCAGTGGGCCTTCGCGCCGTGCCTGTGCGTGGCGCGTGACGACCGCTGGGGGCGCACCTACGAGAGCTTCGGCGAGACGCCCGAGCTGGTCAGGTCGATGGCGACCTCCATCGCCGGCCTCCAAGGCCGTTCGGGCCGGCTCGACCGCAGCGACCGCGTGCTGGCCACGGCGAAGCACTTCGCCGGTGACGGCCTGACCACCTACGGCACCGGGTCCAACAGCGGCAGGAGCGGCGACTACCCCATCGACCAGGGCGTCGCGCAGGTCAGCCGCGCGACGTTCCAGCGGCTCGCGCTCGCGCCCTACCTGCCCGCCATCCACACGTACGACGTCGGGTCGGTGATGCCGTCGTACAGCGATGTCGACTGGACCGACGACGGCCTGGGCAACCCGGTCAACATGCATGGCAGCCACGAGCTGCTCACCGGCTGGCTCAAGCAGCAGCAGGGCTTCGACGGCTTCGTCATCTCCGACTACGAGGGCATCCACCACATCGACCCGGGGGTGGCGTCGTACGCGACGCAGGTCGCCACGGGCGTCAACGCCGGCATCGACATGTTCATGGAGCCCTACGACTACGCCACCTTCATCACGACCCTGAAGGCAGCCGTCGCGGACTACAGCGTCTCGAGGGCCCGCATCGACGATGCCGTGGCGCGCATCCTCACCAAGAAGTTCGAACTGGGCCTGTTCGAGCAGCCCTACACCGACCGCACGCACCTCGTCGAAGTGGGGTCGCCGGCACACCGGGCGGTGGCCCGCAAGGCCGTCCAGAAGTCACAGGTGCTGCTGAAGAACTCCCGCCACACGGTGCCCATCGGCCACGGGCAGAAGGTGTACGTCGCGGGCAGCAACGCCGACAACATCGGCAACCAGGCCGGCGGGTGGACCCTCACCTGGCAGGGCGGCTCGACCAACGTCATCCCGGGCAGCACGATCCTCGACGGCATCCGAGCCGAGCACCGCAACGTGACCTTCAGTGCGGACGCCTCCACGCGTGTGCCCCGCGGGGCCGTCGGCGTCGTGGTCGTCGGTGAGACGCCGTATGCCGAGGGGTTCGGCGACGTCGGCGGCCCGCTCTGGGCCTACGACCCGGGCGACCAGAACACGCCGCGACCCGAGAAGACGATGCGGCTGAGCACGGCCGACTCCCGTGCGGTGGACCGGGTCTGCGCCGCCGCTGCCAAGTGCGTGGTGCTGGTGGTGTCCGGCCGTCCGGTCGTCATCCCGCCGGCCCAGCTTCGGCAGATCGACGCCCTGGTCGCCTCGTGGCTGCCGGGCAGCGAAGGCAAGGGGGTTGCCGACGTGCTCTTCGGCAAGGCCCCCTTCACCGGCAAGCTGCCGGTGAGCTGGCCGCGCAGCGTGGCGCAGGAGCCGATCAACGTGGGTGACCCCGGGTACGACCCGGCGTTCCCCTACGGCTGGGGCCTGCGCACCCGCTGACCCGTTCGTCCCGAACGCCGGGTCGGGGAGGGATCGGGCAGACTTCCCGCATGTCGCTCCCCGACCCGGCGCTGGTCGTGCTGGTGGGCGCCTCCGGGTCGGGGAAGTCGACGTGGGCGGCGCAGCGGTACCGCGCCGAGGAGGTCGTGTCCTCCGACAGCCTTCGCGGTGTCGTCGGCAGCGGGCCGCACGACCTCGACGCCTCCGTCGACGCCTTCGCCGTGCTCGAGTCGATCGTCGCGGCGCGGCTCGGGCGGCGGCTGACCACGGTGGTCGACACCCTCGGCTTCGACGTCGCCCGTCGCCGCGCCTGGCTGTCCTCGGCGCGCGAGGCGGGCCTGGCGGCGGTGGTCGTGGTGCTCCACACCCCGGACGACGAGTGCCGCCGCCGCAACGCCGCCCGTGACCGCCGCCTGCCCGCGCGGGTGCTGGCCGGCCAGCTCGACCGCCGCGGGGCCGTGCAGCGCGAGATCGCCGATGAGGGGTGGGACCTCGTGGTCGCGGTGAGCCCGGACCTGGCCCCTCCTCCCCCGCCGCCTGCGACCGGTGCGGCGCGAGCGGTCGGCCCGCGCACGGCATCCACGGGGGTGGAGGTGGTGCTGCAGCTCGCCCGGTTCCCCTGGGGCGAGGACCCGCTCGGGTGGCTGCGCGACGTCGCGCTCGCCGCGGACGAGGCCGGGTTCGCCGGGCTGGCGCTGATGGACCACCTGATGCAGATCCCGCAGGTCGGCCGGCCCTGGGAACCGATCCCCGAGCCGTGGGTGGCGCTGGGCGCGGTCGCGGGCCTGGGGACGCCGCTGCGGCTGGGCACGCTGTGCACGCCGGTCACCTTCCGGCAGCCCGGGATCACCGCCAAGGCCGCGGCCACCCTGTCCGCCCTGACCGGTGGCCGGGCGTTCTTGGGCATCGGCGCGGGCTGGTGGGAGCGCGAGCACGCGGCGTTCGGGCTGCCCTTCCCGGCCGCGGCGGAGCGGCTCGACGAGCTGGAGTACTCCATCCGGGTCATGCGGGCGCTGTGGGCGCCGGGCACCAAGCCGTATGCCGCGCGGGGGGTGTTCCTCCCCGAGACGACGTGCTACCCCCGCCCTCCCGCCCCGATCCAGGTGGTCGTGGGTGGAGGTGGCGAACGCCGCACCCTGCGCATCGCGGCCGAGCTGGGTGACGCGTGCAACCTCATTACCACGGACCCGGCTGTGCTGCAACGCAAGATCACCGTGGTGCGGCAGCACTGCGCGGATGTCGGGCGTGACCCGAGCGAGGTCGCCGTGACGGTGCTCGACCTGCCGGTGGTCGGTCGTGACCGCGACGACGTGTGGGCCCGAGTGGAGCGGCTGCGCGGACGGACCGCGGCTGCGGCGTTCGCCGCTCGAACGCAGGCTGGCACGGTCGCCGAGCACCGCGACCGGCACGCCGCCCTGGCCGACCTGGGGGTCTCGACCGTCTTCCTCAGCACCCCCGACCTCGACGGCCCCGAGTCCGTGCTCGACCTCGCCGGGCTCACCGCGTGAGCGGCGGGCAGCTCGTCGCCCTGGTCGCGTGCCTGGGCGGAATGGCCGGCGTGAACGTGTGGGTGCACCTCGGCCCCGCCCGTTGGCAACCCTTCACGGGGCCGGCCGCCGCGGCCCTGCTGCTGCTGGTCGGGCGGGCGGCGGGGTTGTCGTGGGCGCAGCTGGGCCTCGGATCGGGTGCGGTCGTGCGTGGACTGGTGGGGGGTGGGGTTGCCGTGGCGTGCGTCGCGCTGGTGTTCGCGCTCGGTCTGGCCCTCCCCCTGACGCGCGGGGCCTTCCTCGACGCGAGGCACCGGGTCGGGGCCCGGGTCACGATCCTGCGGGCAGCCCTGGTCGTGCCGCTCGGCACCGTCGTCTTCGAGGAGGTGGCCTTCCGGGGCGTGCTGTGGGGCCTGCTCGAGGTGGCCCACGGCGCGGTCTGGGCCACTGGGCTCTCCGGCGTGCTGTTCGGGTTCTGGCACGTGCTCCCCGCCATCGACGGGGCCCGGGAGAACGCGGCCACCGGGCGGGTGGCCCGCGCCGACCTGGTGCGGCGCGTGGCCGGAACCGTGGCGTTCACCGCCCTGGCCGGCGTCGTGTTCGGGGTGCTGCGCGAGCTCAGCGGCAGCCTGCTCGCCCCGGCGCTGCTGCACTGGGGGGTCAACGGGCTCGGGGTCGTCGCCGCTGCACTGGCGTGGCGGTGGTCGCATGGGGCGTGTGCGCCCCGCCCCAGCGGGTAGGAGCACCTCACCTGGCGGTCGGGTTCCCCTTGGCACCCCACCGCTACCCATGCGTCTGCGAGACGCACGACCCAGTTCGGGAGATGACGAATGTCCGGTTACAGCACACTGGTTCGAGCCACGCACCTGGTCACGAACGCGGCGTGGTTCGGGGGCTCGCTGATGGGCGCGGTCGCCCTGAACCCGGCCAGCCACGAGGGCGACGACTCCCGGGAGCAGGCGGACATCGCCAACGCCGGGTGGACGCGCTGGGGTGCGGTTCAGGGGGCCGCCATCGGTCTGCACCTGGTCAGCGGGCTGGCCATCGTGGGCGACAACCGGCGACGCATCGTCGAGCACCGAGCCACGACCGTCGCCGTCGTCGCCAAGACCGCCCTCACCGGCGCCGCGCTCCTGGCCAGCGGTGCCGCCTACCGCCTCGGAGCCGAGCTGGGCGAGGCGAAGGCACGCGCAGCCGACGACCCGGTGGCAGCCAGGAAGGCCCGCTCGCTGGCCCGCACCATGCGGTGGCTGCAGTGGGCCACCCCGGCGACCACGGGCGGCATCCTCGTGCTCGACGCCTACCTGGGCGAGCAGCAGCGCGGCGTGGCCGGTCTGCTCGACCGCCCGACGAGCGCCCGCGCGATGCTGGGGAGGTCGGCATGAGCGACGTGCCGAACGACGAGGCGCAGCAGGATGCCGCGACGGGGGCCGCGGCGAGGGCCGCGACGGAGGCCGCGACGGAGGCCGCGACGGAGGCCGCCCAGAACGTCGTCGACGAGGTGACGTCGTGGGAGTACAGCGCCGAGCCCGAGACCATCGCGGCCGAGCTCGACGAGGGGCTGCAGGAGGCCGGCGTCGAGCTCGACGACGACGAGCGCAGCCGCCTCGTCGAGGAGATCGACCAGGTCAAGGCGGACGAGACCCGCGGCGCCCCGGACGTCCAGTCCGCCGCGCCGGTCGAGGGCCCTGGCGGTTCCTGACCGGCCTCACCCGCGCCACCACGGGCCACCACAGGCCAGCCGGCCAACCACGTTCCCCCCGACCTCGAGGTACCCCTTGTCCCAGCCGCCCGGCCGCTTCCGACTCCTCCCGATCCCGAACTACTCGACGACCACCTCGCGCGGCACGCACGTGTCGTGCGGTGGCTGTTGTCTGCCGTTGCCGCTGGGGTGCCTGGCGACGGTGATCGGCATGGCCGTCCCCGCCGTGCTGGCGATCGCCCGAGGCCGAACGGCCCGAAGGGCCTGACCCGAGCTCAGATCGGGTGAGCAGCTCCGCCCGGACCGGTGCTGAGGGAGAACGACTCCCCCCGGCAGAGGGCGTGGATCCGCTCGCGCAGCCCGGTAGCGTCGGCAGCGCTCAGGAACTCCTCGAGTGACGACGTGTTCACGTCGTAGTCGTCGTAGTGCACCGGGATGGAGGTGCCCGCGTCGATCAGCCGGACCGCCTCGACCCCCTGGTCGGCATCCATCGTCACCAGCACCCCCATCACCCGCGTGCCGCCCAGGTGGAACACGGCGACGTCGATGTGCGGGTACCGGCGGGGAATCTCCTCGAGGTCGTCGACCAGGAGGGTGTCGCCGCTGATGTACATCCGGCGCGGCCGGTCGCCGGAACCGAACTCGATGACGCTGCCCATCACGTCGGGAAGCGCCCGGTCGACCAGGCCCGGGCCGTGCTGCCCCGGGCACGAGGTGATCCGCAGGTGGCGCTGCCCCTGGGTGAGGGTGACGCTGTCCCACGTCTGCAGCCCCACCGCACCCTCGAAGCCCATCTCCCGCAGGTCCCGTGCCGACTGGGGAGTCGTGATGATCGGCACCGACCGGGGCAGCCGCTCCTCCGCCACCAGGTCGAAGTGGTCGCCGTGGAGGTGCGATAGCAGCACGAGGTCGATCGGCGGCAGGTCCTCGATCTCGACGGCGGGGTCGGTGAGGCGAGTGGTGTGCAGCCCGTAGCCCAGGGGAACCGCCTCGTGGCGGTGGACGAAGGTCGGGTCGGTCAGGATCGTGATGCCCGAGATGCGCAGGAGCATCGTGGCGTTGCCGATGAACAGGAGCGAGTCCTCGACGGCGGTGTCGGTGGACGAGGGATCGAGACGCAGTGCGTGGTCCAGGCAGCGACCTACCCGGTGAGGCGCACGGCATCCGGAGATCGCGACGTTCCGCTGCGACCTCAGGCCAGTGCGGCGGGTCCGGCCTGCGACTCGACCAGCTCGCTTGCCAGCTCGCGCAGCTTGCGGTTCTGGTTCTGCGACGTGCGGGAGAGGAGCGAGAATGCCTCGTCGGGCGAACAGTGGTGGGTCGCGACGAGGATGCCGAGCGCCATGTCGATGGTCTTGCGCGACTCGAGCGCCTGACGCATGTTCGCTGCCGTGGCCGAGGCCTCGGCGTGCGCGTCGGCGTTCATCACGGCGATGCCGATGAAGCTGGTCACCTCCTCGGCCACCTCGAGCGCCTCGGCACCGAAGGCGTCGGTCTGCCCCGAGTAGTTGTTGAGCGCGCCGATCGTCAGGCCCTGGAACGGCAGCGGCACCGAGAGCGAGCTGAGCACACCCGACGCGACCATTCGCGGCGTGTACGTCGGCCAGCGCTCCTCGGACCGCATGTCGGTGACGATCATCGGCATGCCCGTGCGGCCGGCGTCCATGCACGGGCCGTGGCCCTCGTGGTACTGCAGCTCGTCGGCCTCCAGCGCCAGGGGCGAGCTGTAGGCGGCGGTCCACGCCCTGTCCGCTCGCACCAGGGTGATCGAGGAGGCCTCGGAGCCGGGGATCGCCGGTTGGGCGATGCCGGCGACCTCGTTGAGCACGTCGTCGAGCGGTCGCCCCACGAGCACGACCGCGGCGAGGGCCTTGTACAGCTGCAGCGTCATCCACCCAGTATCGCGGCCTGCGTGCCGGATCAACGGCGAAGCTGCAGCCCGTCGGGTGGCCCCGGCGCACGTCGGGTGGCCCCGGCGCACGTCGGGTGTCGAACCCTGCAGCCAAGCCCCCTCCCGTCGAGGAGCGCCGTTAGCGTGATGTCCACGGCGTCGTGGCCTGTCACGGTTGCGCCTTCCCCAAGCCCCCAGCAGCGGCGGGCGCCGGCCGGGTCGACCCGATTGGACGCCGCCCTGCGCCCTGCTCTCCCCCGCACCTCCGTTCCTCCGCTCCTCCGCACCTGCTCTCCTCCGCACCTCCGCACCCCCGCCGACCGGCCCTTTCCACACCACGAGGTTCTCTTGCTCCAATCCAGCGGTGCCCACGTGGTGCTGGTGCCCGGTCTCGGGCTCGACGCGCGGGCCTGAGCCGCGGTGCGTGCTCGACTGACATCCCCCAGCCTCGTCGTCACGCTGCCGTCGATGGGCCACCCCGCCCCAGCCGGCACCGACCTGCACGTGGAACAACAGGGCCGCCGGTTGGCCGCGGCCCTGCCCGAGGTCGCAGACCTGGTCCTGGTCGGTCACTCGGCCAGCTGCCCGGTCGTCGTGGCCGTGGCCGCGCGCGTGCCGGGGGTCGTCGGCCTGGTGCTCATCGGCCCGGTCACCGACCCGCAGGCGCGGTCGTGGCCCCGGATGGTCGCCCGGTTGCTACGCACGGCAGCTCACGAACCGCCGTGGCAGATACCGCTTGTCGTCCCGCAGTACCGGTCGACAGGACCCGGGTCGATGGTGCGCGGAATGAACCGCGTTCGCCGCTACCGCACCCGGGTGGCGCTCTCGGCGCTGACGGTACCGACCCACGTCATCAGGGGCGAGCACGACCACATCGCCTCGGCGAGCTGGTGCGCACGGCTGACGAGCACTGCACCGACCGAGCAGGTGACGGTGCCCGGGAGCAGGGCACATGGTCAGCCTGACGCACCCGTCCGCCATCGCTTCATCCATCGACCGACTCGCCCTTGGCGCCGACCGACGAGCAGACCCAGCGGCGCTGCTCGCCCGGTGATCCTCGCCTGCCCGTTGGTAGGCCACGGAATCGGGTAGGACCGCGCCATGACCACGTCATCCTGCGCGCCCACCACACCTCCCAGGCCGAGCCGGGCGCCGGGCCTGCTGCTCGGCCTGGGCCTGGGCGGTTTCGTCGACGGGATCGTGCTGCACCAGATCCTGCAGTGGCACCACATGGTGAGCCACGTCGAGGCCTACCCCGTCACCACGGTCGCCGGGCTCGAGGTGAACACCCTCGCCGACGGCTTCTTCCACCTCGTGATGTGGGTCCTGGTGCTCGCGGCCTTCGTGGCGACGCTCCGGTCGTGGCGGCAGGGCCGTCTGGCGCCGAGCTGGTCCTTCCACCTGGGGCTGGCGGTGGCCGGGTGGGGCATCTTCAACGTGGTCGAGGGGCTCATCGACCACCAGTTGCTCGGCATCCACCACGTCCGCGACGACCTCGGGGCGCCCCTGTCGTGGGACATCGGTTTCCTCGCGGTCTCGGTGCTGCTCATCCTCAGCGGATGGGCGCTGCACCGCCACGGCGCCCGGGAGCGAGCGACGGTCCGACAGCCCCAGCCGCAGAGCCGCCTGAGTGCAGGCGGTCCGAGGTGACCCAGCCGGGGGTCACGAAAGGACCGCCGGCGCCGTGCCAGTGGGATGGTCGAACGGCAAGCATCACCGGACCACGAGACGGGGGCAGGGCGTGAGGTACGAGTTCGTCGTCCAGGGCGCCGTACCAGCCGACGTCGCGGCCGACCTGCCGGACATGACCTGCGCTGACTACCCGACGGGTGGCACCTCGGTGTTCGGCCGGGTGCGCGACGAAGCGGACGTCCTCAGCCTGCGGGCGCGGCTGGTCCAGCACGGACTCTGCGTCGTCCACGTCCGGCCGTTGCCGGACTGACGCCGGCGCGGCTGCCGGGCTCGGGGGAGCTGGGCGGAAGCCGCGAACTGCGGCACCACGAAACGCCCGCACCCGGCCCGGTCTCGCAATACTGGAGGCATGTTCGGGGAGGGCAGCCAGAGTGGGGCCCGGACGGGTGGACACCTGTCCACGCGCGTGACCGCCACCAAGGCGGAGGTCGCCGCGCTGCACGAACGAGCCGACAAGGCCGACCTGCGCGCCCGCGCCGCTGAAGCAGGCGCCGCGCACGAGCGCAGGCGCATCGGGCAGCTCGAGGCCAAAGCCGTCGTCGACCGCGAACTGATGGCCGAGCTGGTGGCCGAAGGCATCGTGAGCCGGGCGCACGCCGCGAACCTCGAGGAGGCGCTGCGGTCCTCGCGGCGCATCGGCGCGGCCATCGGCATCGTCATGGCCAGCCAGAACGTCAACGAGGCCGCCGCGTTCGCGGTGTTGCGTCGGGCCAGCATGGACACCAACCAGCGGGTCGGGGCCCTGGCCGACGAGGTCGTGGTCACCGGGGGCCTGAGCACCCTGCCATCGCGCTGACTCCGTCTGCCTCAGGCCCGTCGGCACGCTGCCGGCCGAACACCGTAGTCACCCCCCTCGTACCCACACCACGTGGGGGCCGACGGGCCGGAAACCGAGCGCGGTGAGGTGGTCGAGCTCGTCACCCAGGGCATAGCCGTTGGAAGCCGGCTGGGCCGAGGTCAAGCGTCGCGTACGAGTCCGCGACGCTGCACTGGTCGAAGTCGTCGACGGCGCGCACCACGCGGCCGGCCCGCACGTCCGGGCGGAGCGTCTTCGCAGCGCAGTGCCAGCGCGGTCGGTCGCCCAGCGCGCTCCACACCCCGTCCTCCACGCGGGTCGGGATGCCGTTCACCCGGAACACGTCCTCGTACCAGGCCAGGCTCGCCCGCACCGCGACGCCCAGGCGCCGAGCTCCGATGTCCGCCCCCACGTTCTCCCCGCTCCGGTCGTCGACGGTCAGTCCAGGGCGAACCAGACGCGCTTTCCGGGCCGGGAGTCCTCGCGCCCGGTGGTCCCCCAACTGCTCGCCAGGGCGTCGACGAGCCGCAGGCCTGCCCCGTGCTCCCGCAACGGCTGGCCGTCCATCACCACGGGCAGGGCGGGGCTCTCGTCGAAGACCTCGACCCGCAGGTTCTCTCCGTCGCGCGCGACGGAGAGCGAGATGGTGCCGCCCGCATGAAGCACGGCGTTGGACACGAGCTCAGTGGCGAGCAGGCACGCGACGTCGAGCCGGTCGGCGGTCATCCCGGCGCACGCGGTCTCGAGGAGTCGACGCGCGTGGAAGGCCGCCGTCCGGTCGGACGGCAACACCAAGGTCTGCGTCGTACCCACTCCTGCGGCACCCCCCAGTTCCTCGCGGACAACCGCGGCCTCGGGTGACACCGCACGCGGACTGTTCCCGGCAGTGTTCCATCAAGTCGGGCCCCAGGGGCCGAGACCGACGAGTCAGCTCTTGCGGCGGCCGCGGCTCCCGGGGTGCGGCTCCCTCACCGTCCACCGGCCGCCGGGGGGGGTCGACGTTGGGGAATCGCCGTGGCGGAGAAACCGACGTACCGACTTCTCCTCACTCGCGGAGTTCGACGCGGAGCTTGGGTGCGGAGCTTGGGTGCGGAGCTTGGGTCCGGAGCTTGGGTGCGGAGCTCGATGCAGCCCTCGAGAGAGCCCTGCATGGCGGTTCACGAGTAGTGGACTCGGCCTGGGGAGCCTGGCCTTCGCGGACGGGTGCTCGGCGCGCCGGCTCGCCGAGTTCGTGCGTGGCGCGAACGGCACCGGGCTCGGGGTCCGGACCCTCGGCGCCGGCGGGACCTTCGGACCATCACCTGTTCGGCGGGCCGCCCCACGCCCTGACGTGGAGGAGCATGTCTACGCTTACGACAGGATGGAGCTCGCACTGGCGTCGCCGCCGCGCGCGCTGACCCATGCGGCGATCGAGCCGGCCAGCCGGACCATCCGCTCTGTCTTCATCCCATCATCGGAGAGCTCATGAACCACTCGACACCGGCCCACCCGGCATCCACAACCTGCACACTGCCCGGCACGAGGGTTCCTCGATGAGCCGCCGGACACCACGTCGCAGGAGCAGCGACAGCCTGCCGGCGTTGCCGGCGAACGGGCTGCGGGTGGTGCCGCTGGGTGGACTGGGCGAGATCGGTCGCAACATGACCGTCTTCGAGCACGCTGGCCGCCTGCTCGTGGTGGACTGCGGGGTGCTGTTCCCGGACGAGCACCAGCCCGGTGTCGACGTGATCATCCCCGACTTCACCTGGCTGGCCGAGCGCCTGGACAAGATCGACGCGATCGTGCTCACGCACGGCCACGAGGACCACATCGGTGGCGTGCCCTACCTGCTGCGCCAGCGTCCCGACATCCCGCTGGTCGGTTCGCGGCTGACCCTGGCCCTGATCGAGGCCAAGCTCGTCGAGCACCGCATTACACCGCGCACGGTCGAGGTGGCCGAGGGCGACCGTAGCCGGTTCGGTCCGTTCGACTGCGAGTTCGTGGCCGTCAACCACTCCATCCCCGATGGGCTGGCGGTCGCCATCCGCACCAAGGCTGGGCTGGTGTTGCACACCGGTGACTTCAAGATGGACCAGTTCCCGCTCGACGGGCGGGTCACCGACCTGCGTGCCTTCGCCCGCCTGGGCGAGGAGGGGGTCGACCTGTTCCTGGTCGACTCCACCAACGCCGAGGTGCCCGGTTTCACGATCTCCGAAGGTGAGCTGGCGCCGGCCATCGACACCGTCTTCCGCACCACCACGGGCCGGGTCATCGTCTCCAGCTTCGCCAGCCACGTGCACCGCATCCAACAGGTGCTGGATGCCGCTCAGCGGCACAAGCGCAAGGTCGCCTTCGTGGGGCGCTCGATGGTGCGCAACATGGGGATCGCCCAGGACCTGGGCTACCTCACCGTCCCCGACGGCCTCGTGGTCAAGGACCTCAAGGCCCTGGAGCGGTTGCGCCCGGACGAGATGACGATCATCGCCACCGGGTCCCAAGGTGAGCCGATGGCCGCGCTGGCCAGGATGGCCAACCGCGACCACCCCGTGAGCATCACCGCCGGTGACACGGTGCTCATGGCCAGCTCGCTGATCCCGGGCAACGAGAACGCCATCTACCGCGTCATCAACGAGCTCACCCGCTGGGGCGCGAACGTGGTGCACAAGGGCAACGCCAAGGTGCACGTCTCCGGCCACGCCAGCGCCGGCGAGCTCGCCTACTGCTTCAACATCCTGCGGCCCACCAACGTGCTCCCCGTGCACGGCGAGTGGCGCCACCTGCGCGCCAACGCCGACATCGCCATCCGTACCGGCGTGGCTGCCGACCGGGTGCTCATCGCGCAGGACGGCTCGGTCATCGACCTGGTCGAGGGCCGCGCCACCATCACCGGCACCGTGCCGGCGGGGCTGGTCTACGTCGACGCGATGACCGTGGGCGGCGCCACCGAGGAGACCCTGCACGTGCGCCGCACCCTGGCCGAGGAGGGCGTGGTCACCATCGTGTGCATCATCGACCCCGAGACCGGAAAGCTCACCGAGGACCCCGACTACCTCGCCCACGGCTTCCCACCCGAGCTCCTCGACTTCACGGCGGCCACCCCCGCCATCCAGGCCGCACTGACCAAGGCGGCCCGCGACGGCATCGAGGACCTCGAACAGATCGAAGACCTCGTCCGCCGCGCCGCGTCCAACTGGGCCCACCGCACCCACCGCCGCAGCCCGCTCATCATCCCCGTCATCGTCGACGCCTGAGCCCGGGCTCGGCCGTCGGGTGACGCGGCCCGTTGCGGTAACGGGCACCCTCCCCGCCCTCGCCCGGCCTCACGGGAGGTGCACGTACAGACGGGCAATGGGCTCTGCAACGGGCGCAGCCACGCTCGGCCAGCGGTCCATCGGGTGCGTTTGCCCGTCCGTAGGAGCACCTGCGGTCACGGGCTGCTCGGCGAGGGCGGCCTGCTGCTGCGCACGGCCGGCGATTTCGAGCTGGCGAAGGGACTCGAACCCTCAACCCCCTGTTACAAGGACTCGCAGGGTTCGTCCCCGTAGGCACCTGACCTGCACAAACACGCTTCGCGGCGCCGTTCGCGAGGCCTCGTGCGACCCCCGTGCGCTACATAAGTGCACTCCTGGTGACCTGTGTCGTGCGATACGAATCATGCGCGCCAGGACGAACTCCCGGCCTCCGTCCTGACATAGCACTCCTTGCTATACTCACAACATGGGTGAGCGTGGGCAGGTTCTGAACAGGGTGATGTCGGAGACCGGCACCACCCAGACCCTGTTGTCCCGGTGGAGCGGTGTCCACCAGCCAAGCATCAGCCAGTTCCTCACCGGTCGCACCGAGCTCAGCGACGCGATGCTCGAGCGGCTGCTGAACTGCATGGGCTATCGGCTCGAGGTCATCCGTCGCCCGGTCGAGCCGGTGCTGACTCGGTCCGAGCAGCGCTCCTGGCGGCTGCACCGGCAGCTGTCGACCCACCTGACGCAGCAGTCCTTTAGGGAGTGGCGCCCGCAGATCGAGGAACGGCTCAGCCAGCTCGGCTCGCGGGTGACGGGCCAGCCCCACACCCGCAACGTCGAGCGCTGGGGCCGGCTAGTCGGCAGCGGGGACGTTTCGGGGCTGCGTCGTGTCCTCACCGGCCTCGACCGCGACAGCATCGAGATGCGTGAGGTGTCGCCGATGGGCGGTCTGCTGAGCCAGGAAGAGCGCCAGCAGGTGCTGGCGGGCCACTGATGCGTCGCGACCAGCTCGAGCACGCCATCCGCACCGCCTGCCAGATCATCGGCGCCGACGCGGTCATCGTCGTCGGTTCGCAGGCCATCCTCGGCTCGGTGGACGAAGGTCTCCTCCCTCCCGAGGCGACGATGTCGCTGGAGGTCGACATCCTGCCCATCGCGCCGGACGAGCCGAGCACCGTCGAGCTCGCCGACCGGATCGAAGGTGTCTCCGGCGAGTGGTCGCCCTTCGAGGAACTGCACGGGTTCAGCATCGACGGGGTGGCCTGTCGACAGCCGCCCTTCCAGCGGGGTGGCGGGATCGCCTGGTCAAGGTACAGAACGACAACACGGCAGCGATCGGTGGCACCCCACGGTTCACCGGATGGTGCCTGGAGCCGCACGACCTGTGCGTCGCGAAGCTGGTCGCACTGCGCGAGAAGGACGCGAACTTCGTAGCGTCCCTGCTGGCCGCCGGCCTGGTGGAACCGACGGTGATCGCGGCACGGCTGGACCACCTCAGCCCGAAGCACGACCGGGCCCGCCGAGGCCAACCACGTCCTGGCTCGCTTCCTGGGCCTGAACTCCCCCACCGACACTCCAACACGGATCCCAGCGTCCTGACGCGCACCTGCTCTCAACGAACAAGGCGACTGATCACTGCTCGCCCGCGCGACGCGACCGGACCAGGGACAGTTAAGAAGCGCCGAGGTGGACGGTGATGGTCTGGGCGACCTGCAGGAACCGGATCAGCTCGAGCCGGTCCAGGCCTTGGGCGCGGGACTCGTCACGCTGGACTTTCGGCAGCCGGGCGTACACGGCTGGGTCGGCCGTGATGAGGCCGTCGATGTGCGCGAATCGGAAGAAGCCGCGGACCCCGTTCATCATCGACACCACGCTGGAGTCCATCAGGCCTCGCTCGCCCAAGCTGCGGATGTACAGCTCGACATGCGCGCGCTGGACCCCGACCAGCGGGTCCAACCCGTTGCGTTCGCACCAGGCGAACCACTCCCTCAGCTGGAACGAGTACAGGTGGTGGGTCCGGGAGGAGTAGCGGGCCAGAAAGGAGACCGCCGCCAGCTGAGCGGTCGGCATCGTTGCCGGCTGGAACGGCAACAGTGCAGTTGGAGTGGACATGGGATCACCTCACGCGGCGACCCGATGCGGAGGCCCCAACCACGCCCGCCGCCACCGCGGCCAGGCACTCGAACCATCCGATGGTAAGCCCGAGCCCACCTTCTCGCTAGCGGGACTTTCCTAGTTAGCTCGAGGCAGTCACGTAAACGTGCAGGTCAGGGCCGTGTTGGTGGTGGGCTGGGTGTATGACCTAAGTGCGTGGAGCCCATCGGGTGAGGGTGAAGACCTCGCTGAGCTGGTCTTGGGT
>JBBQWX010000013.1:0-48164 GCA_038210185.1 Actinomycetales bacterium | reverse complement strand
CGAGATGAACCCCCGCGTCTCGCGCTCCTCGGCGCTGGCGAGCAAGGCCACCGGGTTCCCGATCGCGAAGATCGCCGCGAAGATGGCGATCGGCTACACCCTCGACGAGGTGCCCAACGACATCACCCGCGAGACCCCGGCCTCCTTCGAGCCGACGCTCGACTACGTCGTGGTCAAGGTGCCGCGGTTCGCGTTCGAGAAGTTCCCCGCCGCCGACGACACCCTCACGACCACGATGAAGTCGGTCGGCGAGGCGATGTCGATCGGGCGCAGCTTCACCGAGGCGCTGCAGAAGGCGCTGCGCTCGCTGGAGAAGGCGGGGAGCAGCTTCCACTGGGACGGCGAGCGGCCGACCACCGACGCGGCCCGCGCCATCCTCGACGTCGCCAGGCGACCCACCGACGGCCGCATCGTGCTCGTCCAACAGGCGCTGCGCGGCGGCCTGTCGGTCGAGGAGGTGCACGAGGCCACCGGTATCGACCCGTGGTTCCTCGACCAGATGGCCCTTCTCGAGGACGTCGCGGATGCCGTCGTCGAGGCCCCGGTGCTGACCCCCGACCTGCTCCGGCTCGCCAAGCGGCACGGCTTCAGCGACGCGCAGCTCGCGTCACTGCGGCGGATGCCGGAGGCCGTGGTCCGCGGGGTGCGGCACGCCCTGGGCGTGCGCCCGGTCTACAAGACGGTCGACACCTGCGCGGCCGAGTTCGCGGCCCTGACGCCCTACCACTACAGCACCTACGACGAGGAGAACGAGGTCGCACCGCGCGAGCGGCCGGCGGTGCTCATCCTCGGCTCCGGCCCCAACCGCATCGGCCAGGGTGTCGAGTTCGACTACTCCTGCGTGCACGCCAGCTTCGCCCTGCGCCACGCCGGCTACGACACGGTGATGGTCAACTGCAACCCCGAGACGGTCTCGACCGACTACGACACGAGCAGCCGGCTCTACTTCGAGCCGCTGACGCTGGAGGACGTGCTCGAGGTGGTGCACGCCGAGAGCCTCGCCGGCCCGATCGCCGGGGTGATCGTGCAGCTCGGTGGGCAGACCCCGCTGGGCCTGGCCAAGGCGCTCAAGGCCGAAGGGGTGCCGATCGTCGGTACCTCGCCGGAGGCGATCGACCTCGCCGAGGACCGCGGCGCGTTCGGACGGGTGCTGCACGAGGCCAACCTGCCGGCCCCCAAGCACGGCACCGCCTACAGCGCGCCCGAAGCGGTCGAGATCGCCCACGAGATCGGCTACCCGGTGCTCGTGCGGCCCTCCTACGTGCTCGGTGGCCGGGGCATGGAGATCGTCTACGACGACGAGACGCTGTCGGGCTACGTCGAGCGGGCGACCATCGCCGGCCCCGACCACCCGGTGCTCGTCGACCGCTTCCTCGACGACGCCATCGAGATCGACGTCGACGTGCTCTACGACGGCACCGACATGTACCTCGGCGGCATCATGGAGCACATCGAGGAGGCCGGCATCCACTCCGGCGACTCCTCGTGCACCCTGCCGCCGGTCACGCTCGGGGCGGCCGAGCTCGACCGGGTCCGCGAGTCCACGCTCAAGCTCGCCGAGGGCATCGGGGTGCGCGGCCTGATGAACGTGCAGTTCGCCCTGGCCCAGGACATCCTCTACGTGCTCGAGGCCAACCCGCGCGCCTCACGCACCGTGCCGTTCGTCGCGAAGGCGACCGGGGTGCCGCTGGCCAACGCCGCCGCTCGGATCATGCTCGGCGCGACCATCGCCGAGCTGCGTGCCGAGGGTGTGCTGCCAGCCCACACCGACGGCGGCCGGATGCCGGTGCACGCACCGATGTCGGTCAAGGAGGCGGTGCTGCCGTTCAAGCGGTTCCGCACCAAGGAGGGGCTCGTCGTCGACAGCCTGCTCGGGCCCGAGATGCGCTCCACGGGTGAGGTCATGGGCATCGACACCGACTTCGGGCGGGCGTTCGCCAAGGCGCAGCTCGGTGCGATCAGCGGGCTGCCCACCAAGGGAACGGTATTCGTGTCGGTGGCCAACCGCGACAAGCGCGCGATCATCTTCCCGGTCAAGCGCCTGGTCGACCTCGGGTTCCGCATCGTCTCGACCTCGGGCACTGCAGACGTGTTGCGGCGCAACTCGATCGAGGCCGAGGTCGTGCTCAAGCACGCCGAGCGCGGGCCCGAGGGGCGGTCCATCGTCGACTGGATCAACGCGGGAGAGATCGACATGGTGGTCAACAGCCCCAGCGGTCCGAGCGCCTCGGCCCGGGCCGACGGCTACGCCATCAGGGCAGCGACCACGGCGATGGACAAGCCGATCATCACCACGGTGCAGCAGCTCGCCGCGGCGGTGCAGGCGATCGAGGCGGTCATCACCGGCGACCTCGACGTCACCTCGCTGCAGGACCACGCGGCTGCCCTCGACCTGTACGGCGTGGAGGCCCCGGCGTGAGCGGTGTCGTCCAGGTCGCCGGCGAGCTCATCGCGACCCGTCGCGTCGGCGCCTACCACCACCTGACCCTGGTCGCGCCCGGCATCGCCGAGCTGGCCCACCCCGGCCAGTTCGTCGCGCTCGCGGTCGGTGGCCCCACGTCGGCGAACCTGCTGCGCCGCTGCTTCTCGATCCACAGGGTCAAGCCGTCGGGTACCTACGGCGGAACCGTCGACGTGGTCGTCGCGGCGCACGGCCCGGGCACGGTCTGGCTCACGGGCCGGCGTGCGCACGACCCGGTCGACGTCGTCGGCCCGCTCGGCCGGCCGTTCCCGCTGCCAGCCGCGCCGGTGCCGTGCGTGCTCGTCGGGGGCGGCTACGGGTCGGCGCCGCTGTTCTGGCTCGCCGAGGCGCTGCGCGAGCGCGGCTGCCACGTCGAGATGGTGCTCGGCGCGGCATCCGAGGACCGGCTGTTCGGGGTCGTCGAGGCGCGGCGCACCGCCGCCGGGGTGACCGTGACGACCGATGACGGCTCCTCCGGGCGTCGCGGCTGGGTCTCCGACGTGCTCGGCGAGGTCATCGACCGCGCCGGTGCCGGCGTGGTCTACGGCTGCGGTCCGATGGCGATGCTGCGCTCGGTCACCGACATCGCCACGGCGCACGGTGCGGTGGCGCAGGTCGCCGTCGAGGAGTCGATGGCCTGCGGCGTCGGGGTGTGCATGACCTGCGTTCTGCCGGTCACCGGCAACGACGGTGTCACCCGCATGGTGCGCTCGTGCGTCGAGGGCCCGGTGTTCCGGGGGGACCGGGTGCGCTGGGACGCGTTCGGCGGCGGCATCTGTCGGGTGCCCGACGACGCCCTCGGCGCTCCACGAGAGGGTGGCCACTGATGGTGGACATGACCACCGCGCTGGGGTCGATGGTGCTTCCGAACCCGGTGATGACGGCATCCGGGTGCGCGGCGAACGGGCAGGAGCTCGACCGCTTCTTCCCGGTGTCCGACCTCGGGGCGTTCGTCACCAAGACGGTCATGGCCCAGCCGCGCTCGGGGCGGGGCACGCCGCGGATGGCGGAGACGGCATCCGGCATGCTCAACTCGATCGGCCTGCAGGGCCCCGGCATCGACGTGTTCGTCGAGAAGGACCTCGCCTGGCTGAAGTCGACGGGGGCGCGGGCGCTGGTGTCGATCGCCGGCACCACCGCCGAGGAGTTCGGCGACGTCGCGGAGCGGCTGGCCGCCAGCCCTGCCTACGACGCGGTCGTGGGCGTCGAGGTCAACATCTCGTGCCCCAATGTCGCGAACCGCGGGCTGGTGTTCGCGTGCGACGCGCTGTCGTCGGAGCGGGTGGTGCGGCTCGTGCGAGAGCGGCTGCCCTCCGGCACACCGATCTTCGCGAAGCTCACCCCCGACGTCACCGACATCGTCTTGATCGCGGGGGCCGCGATCAAGGCCGGCGCCGACGGCCTGACGATGATCAACACGCTGCTCGGCATGGTCATCGACACCGACCTGCTGCGCCCGCAGCTCGCCGGGGTCACCGGAGGGCTGTCCGGCCCGGCCGTGCGGCCGGTGGCCGTGCGGGCCCTGTGGCAGGTCACCGCCGCCATGCGCGAGGGCCGGCTGCCGACCCGTCCGCTGATCGGGGTCGGGGGAGTGCGCACCGGCCGCGACGCGCTCGAGCTGGTTGCCGCCGGTGCCTCGGCCGTGCAGGTCGGCACCGCAACCTTCAACGACCCCAGCGCGCCGCGCCGCGTCGTCGACGAGCTCGAGGCCGAGGTCGCCCGGCACGGCTTGGTCCGCTTCGCCGACGCCGTCGGCATCGCCCACGAGAGGATGGCCCGCCTATGAGCGACCCGCCCGCCGACCCGCCCGCCGACCCGCCCACCTACGGCGACCTGCTGCGCACCGCGATGGACGCCCTCGGACCGTTCTGCCCCGGCATCGACCCGCACGCGGCCCTGCTCGCGCAGTGGGGCCTGCCCGACACGGTCGGCGGGCTCGAGACGTTCGCGATGACCTGCGTCGAGGCCTTCGGGGGAGCCGTGGCCGCGGTCAAGCCGCAGTCGGCGTTCTTCGAGCGGTTCGGGTCGGCCGGCGTCGCAGTGCTCGAGCGCACCCTCGCAGGGCTGCGCGATGCCGGCACGCTGTCGCTGCTCGACGTCAAGCGCGGTGACATCGGCACCACGATGGCCGGCTACGCCCAGGCCTACCTGTCCGACGGCTCACCCCTTCGTGCCGACGCCATCACGGTGAGCCCCTACCTCGGCTACGAGTCGCTGCGCCCAGCGCTGGACCTCGCCGCGTCGACCGGTCGCGGGGTGTTCGTGCTGACGCTCACATCGAACCCGGAGGGCCCGTCGGTGCAGCACGCGGCGCTCGACGGCGCCACCGTCGCGGCCTGCGTCGTGGCGGGTGTGGCACGGGACAACGCGGCCGCGGCGGCATCCGGCCGGCTCGGCAGCGTCGGGATGGTGGTGGGCGCCACGGTGGGCAGCGCCGTGGCCGACCTCGGCCTCGACCTCGCGGGCGCGGCCGGCCCGCTGCTGGCGCCCGGGCTCGGCGCCCAGGGTGGCACTCCCGCAGCCCTGCGCGAGACGTTCGGTGCCGCGCTGCCGCAGGTGCTCGGCACCAGCAGCCGCGAGGTGCTGGTGGCCGGGCCCGACGTCACCGCACTGCGCGGCGCCGCCCGCCGCGCCGCCGACGACCTGGCCGCCGCCCTGGCCGGGTGAGCCGGCGCGGCGTGGGCCCGTTTCCGGGGCCCGCCCGGGCTGCGTTCGGCCCTCGTGACGAAAGGCCGCTGGTGTGATGTCGCGCCGGGGTCGGCGCGCTAGAGTCGGTACGCCCGGGTGTGGAGAAGCCAGCGCCCGCATTTCGAAGGACTCGATCCCGTGGCACTTCCGCCGCTTACCCCCGAACAGCGAGCCGCTGCCCTCGAGAAGGCCGCGGCCTCCCGGCGCGAGCGTGCAGAGGTCAAGCACCGGCTCAAGCACTCGGGCATCACCCTCGGTGCGGTCATCGCCGAGGGCAAGGCCAACGACGTCATCGGCAAGATGCGCGTCTCCGCCCTCCTGGAGTCCATGCCGGGAGTCGGTCGGGTGCGCGCCCGCCAGATCATGGAGGAGGTCGGCATCTCCGAGAGCCGACGCGTGCGCGGCCTGGGCCAGAACCAGGTGGCCGGGCTGCTCGATCGTTTCGGGCGGTCGTGACGGGGTCCTCCCGCCTCACCGTCCTCGCCGGTCCCACCGCCGTCGGCAAGGGGACCGTCGCAGCCTACGTCCGCCAGCACCACCGTGAGGTCTGGCTCTCCGTGTCGGCGACGACGCGCCGACCCCGCCCGGGCGAGGTCGACGGCGTCCACTACCACTTCGTCTCCGACGACGAGTTCGAGCGGATGGCCGCCGCCGGCGAGCTGCTGGAATGGGCCGTCGTGCACGGCCGGGCCAGGTACGGCACCCCCCGCGGCCCGGTGGAGCGGGCTCTCGCGGCCGGCCGGCCGGCGCTGCTCGAGATCGACCTGCAGGGCGCCCGGCAGGTGCGCGAGACCATGCCGGAGGCGCAGTTCGTCTTCCTGGCACCCCCGACCTGGGATGAGCTGGTGCGCCGGCTCGTCGGTCGCGGCACCGAGGACGAGGAGGAGCGCGAGGCCCGGCTGAGCACCGCGCGGGTCGAGCTGGCGGCCGCGCAGGAGTTCGACGTGACCGTGCTCAACGACGATGTCCGGCGGGCCGCCGAGGAACTCGTATCATTGATGAGATCACCCGTACCCGAAGCGAAGCGAGACTGACGCGTGTCCGGAACCAAGGCCGACCCCATCGGCATCACCAACCCGCCGATCGACGAGCTGCTGGAGCGCGCTGACTCCAAGTACGCGCTCGTGCTCTACTCGGCGAAGCGGGCCCGGCAGATCAACGCCTACTACGCCCAGCTGCAGGAGGGCCTGCTCGAGTACGTCGGCCCGCTGGTCGACTCCGAGGTGCACGAGAAGCCGATGTCCATCGCGCTGCGCGAGATCAACGAGGGGCTGCTGACCTCCACTCCCACCCAGGGGTGACCCCGTGAAGGTCGTCCTCGGCGTAGCCGGTGGAATCGCCGCGTACAAGGCCTGCTCGCTGTTGCGGCTGTTCACCGAGGCCGGCCACGACGTGACGGTCGTGCCGACGGCATCCGCCCTGCACTTCGTGGGGGAGGCCACCTGGTCGGCACTGTCCGGCAAGCCGGTGCACACCGACGTCTGGAGCGACATCACGACGGTGCCCCACGTGCGGATCGGCCAGGAGGCCGACCTCGTGGTCGTCGCCCCCGCGACCGCCGACCTGCTCGCGCGGGCCGCGGCCGGCCAGGCCGGCGACCTGCTCACCACCGTGCTGCTCACGGCGCGCTGCCCCGTGGTCATGGCCCCGGCCATGCACACGGAGATGTGGCAGCACCCGGCCACCCAGGCCAACGTCGCCACGCTGAGCGAGCGCGGCGTGCACATGGTGCCGCCGGCATCGGGGCGGCTCACCGGCCGAGACACCGGGCCGGGGCGGCTGCCCGAGCCCGAGGAGCTGTATGCCGTGTGCGAGCGAGAGCTCGCCCGGGCGGCGGCGGGGAGCCACGTTCCGGCCCCCACGCCCACCCGTCGCGACCTCGCCGGACGACGGGTCGTGGTCAGTGCCGGGGGCACCCGTGAGCCGCTCGACCCGGTGCGCTTCCTGGGCAACCGCAGCTCGGGGAAGCAGGGCTACGCCCTGGCCCGTGCCGCCGCCGAGCGCGGCGCCGAGGTCACCCTCGTCTCCTGCTCGTCGCTCCCTGCACCCGACGGCGTCACGGTGGTGCCCGTCGAGACCGCGCTCCAGCTGCAGGCCGCGGTGACGGATGCCGCCCGCGCCGCCGACGTCGTCGTCATGGCCGCCGCGGTGGCCGACTTCCGGCCCGCTGCCTACGCGGACACCAAGATCAAGAAGACCCACGTGGCCGGTGCCGACGCCTCGGCCGACGCCTCGACGCCCACCGTGGCGCTCGTGCGCAACCCCGACGTGCTGGCCGGGCTGGTCGCCGCCCGGGGGAGCGACCCCTCCCCGGTCATCGTCGGGTTCGCGGCGGAGACCGGTGACGACGAGGGCTCGGTGCTCGACCACGCCCGGGCCAAGCTGGCCCGCAAGGGCTGCGACCTGCTGGTCGTCAACGAGGTCGGGGTCGACACGACCTTCGGCCACGACGACACCACCGTGCACGTCATGCGCCGCGGGTCCGACGACGCGACGCAGGTCGGCCCGGCCTCCAAGCTCCAGGTCGCGCACGTCGTCTGGGACGCCGTCCTGACGGTGCTCTGACCCGGTGCTCTGACCCGGTCCGCTGCGATCGACCGCGATCGTGGGTGAAGATCGTCGTCCAGGCGCGGACCTTCACCCGCGTTCGGTAGCAGGTCCTGCGGCGGCGCCGGCCTAGCGCCGGCCTAGCGCTGGAAGACGGCGATGGTCCGGGCCGGCACGGTGAACTGGCCTGTGCTGCGGTCGTAAGCGGCGGTCCGGACGACGGAGTCACGTCCGGTGGCCTGCACGGGGTGGAGGGTGTAGCCGGCGCGTGCGGTGCCCGGGACCTGCTGGGTCGTGGTTCGGCCGGAGGCGTTGAAGACCACCACGAGGCCCTTGCGCCTCGGGTCGATGTTCGGCCCGACCGTGTCGTCGATGCGCATCACGATGACACCGGGGGTCTGGGTGGGTCCACCATTCGGGAAGCTCAGCTTCTGCTCCACCAGCCGCGCGCTCCCCAGGCGGAACAGCGGGCTGCTGCGCCGGATCTCGAGCAGCTCCTCCGCCATCTTCTCGGCCTTGCGGATCTGCTGGGTGCCGGGGTCGAGGTCGGGGTCGGCGAGCAGGGGGCGCATGTAGTCCCACTTGCTCTCGTTGTCGGGTCGCGGCGGCAGCCCACGGCCGAAACCATTGGTGCGGTGGCTGTAGTCGAGCACGTTGAACCAGTCGCCGCTGTCGTAGCTGTTGCGGTCCAGGGACTTGCTGCGCAGGATCTCACTGCCGGCGTGCCAGAAGGACACTCCCTGGCTGAGGGCCGTCGTCCCCAGCGACAGGGTCTGCATGCGGATGCGGTCGGCCATCGGCGTCGACTGGGGCAGCTTGTAGGCCAGGGCGTCGTACAGCGTCTCGTTGTCGTGTGCGTCGACGTAGGTGATCGCCTCCTGCGGGTCGGACGTGTACCCGGCCGGCTGGCCGTTGTAGTCGACCTGCGAGCCCTTGACCCGGGACCCGGTGCGGTCCACGAACGGGTAGTCCTCCAGGTTTCCCGTCAGGCCGACCTTGATCTGGTCCTGCACCAGCAACAGGCGGGCCTTCTGCTGGTCGGGAGTGCCGTTGACGGGGTCCCCGTTGGGGTCGGTGAACAGTCCGCTCCCGAAGCCTTGGATCCTGGGGTTGTCGTCGAAGGGGCCCCCGCCGCGAACGGCGTCACGGAGGCGATCGTTGAAGGTGCCGATCCCGGTGCCGGCCATGTTGAGCTGGCTGGCCTGCTCGAAGCGTGCGTCGTTGGCCACCTCGCCGAAGTTCCACCCCTCGCCGTAGAGGTAGATGCCCCTGCCGTCGACCCCGTCGTGCCTCAGGCTCAGCCGGTTCAGTCTCTTCCGCAGCTCGACCATGGCCGCCTTGGGCTGGTGGCCCATGAGGTCGAACCGGAACCCGTCGATCTTGTACGCCTTGGCCCAGGTGAGCACCGAGTCGCTCATCAGCTTGCCCATCATCGCGTGCTCGGTCGCGGTGTTCGCGCAGCACGTCGAGGTCTCGACGGACCCGATCTGCGGGTCGCGCCGGTGGTAGTACCCCGGGACGATGCGGTCCAGGTTGTTTCGGCCGGTCTGGCCGGCGTCGCTGGTGTGGTTGTAGACCACGTCGACCACCACTCGCAGGCCGATCCTGTTCAGCGCCGCCACCATCGTGCGGAACTCCAGCGTTCGCGCTCCACCCTCCGGATCGGTGGCGTAGGACCCTTCAGGGGCGCTGTAGTGCAGCGGGTCGTAGCCCCAGTTGAAGCCGTCCTGGCCGGCGACGGCCAGCACACACTCCTGCTGCTGTTCGCCGGCCGGCGGGAGCGAGCCCAGGTCGCAGCCCGGGGTCTCCTGCTGGTCCCGGCGCTCGTTGATCGTGGCGATGTCGTTGACCGGCAGCAGGTGCACCGTGGTCAGGCCCGCTGCGGCGAGCGCGCGAAGGTGCTTCATGCCGTTGCTCGAGCTGACGGTGAAGGCGTCGTACGTGCCACGCAACGGGGCAGGGACGGTGGCGTCGTCGATGGAGAAGTCGCGCGGGTGGAGCTCGGAGATCGACTGGGCCTCCGGGCTGGACAGTCGCGGTTTCCGCAGCGCGTGCCACCCGGCCGGCTCGAGCGTCCGGCTGTCGAGGTCGACGAGCAGGCTGCGCTCGGAGTTCGTCGACAGGCCGACGCTGTACGGGTCCGTGACCCAGTTGTGCTCCACCTGGTCGGTCTCGGGGACGTAGACCTCGACCTCGTAGAGGTAGTACCTGTTCTGCCAGGAGCGGTTCCCGTTGACGGTCCACACTCCGGTGGAAGCCCGGCGGAGTGGGACGCTGCGCAGGGCGGGGGCGTCTCCGCTGCCCGCCGCGAAGACGTGCACCGTGACGCTTCGCGCCGTGGGAGCCCACAGCGCCAACGTCGGGACTCCTCGCCGCCAGGTCGGACCGAGGTGGCGCCGCTGCGCATCCGCGTACACCGTGTCGATCACCCCCGGGGTCTGCACCCCCGTGACATCGACCAGCGCGCCGGCTCCGTCGAACGAGGCGACGAGCAGCTGCCCCTTGAGCAGCTCGGCCACCGTGCTGGTCGGCAGCCTGGGCGCACGGAGGGCGTCGAAGGCCGCCAGATGGGGGAACCGCTTGCGCAACGCCCCCGGCAGCCCGTCCGGGTCGTAGTCCAGTGGCAGCGGGGTGCCTCCCAGTACCTGCCCGTCGTCGACGGTCATTCCCCCGTCCGGCGCCGTGTAGAGCCGGTGGGTCTGCTCCTCGGGGTGGTCGCCGAGATCCGAGGCGAGCAGTCCCTTCGCGAGCCAGTGCGCACCGGACTCGGCGCCGAGGGCCGCAGGGGCGTCATCGCTGATCACCTGCGTGCTGTGGTCGTAGGTGAAGGTCACCGACCCGCCGGGAGCACGCAAGGGGATGTCGGCCCCGCCGGCCGCTCCGTTCGCGCCGTAGTTCTCGTCCCAGCTGTTGTTCAGTGCGACCTTGTACGCGTAGGCCCCGGCGGGGACGTCGAACGTGGCCTGCCAGAGGTCGGGTGATCCCGCAACCGGCGTGAGCCGGGTCTGCGGGCATTCCGGCTGCCAGTCGCCGGGGCACCCCAGCTCCTGCTGCAACGAACCCACCAGGGCGACCACGGACGGTGTCGGAGTGTGGTCGGCGAGCGCGGCCACCGGTTGCGCCAGCAGTGCCGCACCCAGCACCGCGGCAAGCGCCGTCAGGCGCACCCCATGGCTTCCCGGCATCCTCAACTGCCCCCGAGCCCGACCTGAACGTCGCATCTGCCCCACCCCTCGCAGCACCCGTGCTGATCCCTCAGGCAGACTTTGGTGGAGGGTCGACCTCGTGTCAAACGCTCGCGGGCTCGACTGCCGCGACTCCCGTCAGCGCCTCGCGCGTCGACCCGTCGGATACGCGGCCCCACACCGCAGACCCGGCCGAGAGCCACGGGCGGAGTCGGAGGTTCGGGACGCTCGCGGGTACATTGGCACGCGCACACCGCGGCTGTCGGCCGCGGCAGGCCACCCAACGAAGGAGTACGCGTGTCCGCACGCCTGTTCACGTCGGAGTCCGTGACCGAGGGCCACCCCGACAAGATCTGCGACCAGATCTCGGACGCGATCCTCGACGCGTTGCTCGCCCAGGACCCCCGCAGCCGGGTCGCCGTCGAGACGATGGTGACCACCGGCCTGGTCCACGTCGCCGGTGAGGTCACGACCGAGGCGTACGTGGAGATCCCGAAGATCGTGCGTGACACCGTGCTCACCATCGGCTACGACAGCTCGACCAAGGGCTTCGACGGTGCCTCGTGCGGCGTCAGCGCGTCGATCGGGCAGCAGAGCCCGGACATCGCCCAGGGCGTCGACACCGCCTTCGAGAGCCGCACCGGCGCCGTCGACCCGTTCGACAAGCAGGGCGCGGGCGACCAGGGCCTGATGTTCGGCTACGCGTGCGACGACACCGCCGAGCTGATGCCGCTGCCGATCTTCCTCGCGCACCGCCTGGCCGAGCGGCTCACCGCGGTCCGCAAGAGCGGCGAGCTGCCCTACCTGCGGCCCGACGGCAAGACCCAGGTCACCATCGCCTACGACGGAGACCGGGCCGTCTCGCTCGACGCCGTGGTGGTCTCCAGCCAGCACGCCGAGGACGTCTCGCTCGAGGGCCTGCTCGAGCCCGACGTGCACCAGCACGTGATCAACCCCGTGCTCGCCGAGCTGCACGACGCCGGCACCCAGCTGCGCACCGAGGGGTTCCGCGCCTACATCAACCCCACCGGCAAGTTCGTCATCGGTGGCCCGATGGGGGATGCCGGCCTCACCGGTCGCAAGATCATCGTCGACACCTACGGCGGCATGGCCCGCCACGGCGGTGGCGCCTTCTCCGGCAAGGACCCCAGCAAGGTCGACCGGTCGGGCGCCTACGCCACGCGCTGGGTCGCGAAGAACGTCGTCGCCGCGGGCCTGGCCCGCCGCTGCGAGGTGCAGGTGGCCTACGCCATCGGCAAGGCGCAGCCGGTCGGCCTGTACGTCGAGACCTTCGGCACCGAGACCGTCCCCGCAGAGAAGATCCAGGCAGCGATCCAGGCGACCTTCGACCTGCGTCCCGCCGCGATCCTGGAGGATCTCGACCTGCTCCGACCGATCTACAAGGCGACCGCGGCCTACGGTCACTTCGGCCGCACCCGCGCCGACGGCGTCGACCACGGTTTCACCTGGGAGCGCACCGACCGCGTCGAGGCGCTGCAGCGGGCGGTCCGGGGCTGACCTCCCCGTCGTCCACAGCGCGAGCCCACCGACCCCGCCCGGGTCGGTGGGCTCCGCTAGTTTCGGGCCCATGACGACGGCCGGCGACGCGGATGGCGGGGATCAGCTCGCGCTGCTCTCGCCGCGTGCGGCCCTGCGCCGACCGCGTCCGCGCCGGCTGGCCGGTGACGACCCCACCGCCGAGAACCTGCCGGTGGCGCTCGTGCAGGTCGACACCGGGCTGGCCCACCTCGACCGGCCCTTCGAGTACACCGTGCCGGCGTCGATGACCGACACCGCGGCCCCCGGCGTTCGGGTCAAGGTGCGCTTCGCGGGTCAGGATCTCGACGGCTTCGTGCTCGAGCGCCGCGCCGATGCCGAGCACGCGGGCCGGCTCAGCCCACTGCGTCGGGTGGTCTCGTCCGAGGCGGTGCTGACCCGGCAGGTGTTCACCACCGCCCGGGCGGTGGCCGACCGGTACGCCGGCTCGCTCGGCGACGTGCTGCGCCTCGCGGTCCCGCCGCGCCACGCCACGGCCGAGAAGGCGCTGGCGGTCCAGGCCCCCGAACCCCCCGCGCTGCCCCGGCGCTCGGCACGGGCGTGGTCGCCGTATGCCGCCGGGTCGGCGTTCCTCTCGCACCTCACCTCCGGTGGGGCCCCCACGGCGTCGGTGCTCGCCACGCCGTCGGTGGTGTCCGCCGGCGACTGGCCCGCGCTGCTCGCCGAGGCGGCCCGGGCCGCCGTCGACGGCGGTCGTGGGGCCGTGCTCGTCGTGCCCGACCACCGTGACGTCGTGCGGGTCGAGGCGGCGCTGCTCGAGGTGCTGGGGCCGGGTCGGCACACCCGGCTGACGGCCGACCAGGGGCCGCAGGCGAGGTACACCGCCTACCTCAAGGCGCTGCGCGGGCATGCCCAGGTGGTGGTCGGCACCCGGGCGGCCGCGTTCGCGCCCGTGCACGACCTCGGGCTCGTGGCGTGGTGGGACGACGGCGACGACCTGCTCGACGAGCCGCGGGCGCCCTACCCGCACGTGCGCGAGGTGCTGCTCGCGCGGGCCGGGGTGGAGGGTGCGGCGGTGCTGGCCGCCGGCTTCACCCGCTCGGTGGCGGTCGCCGACCTCGTCACCCGCGGGGCGCTCACGGCGCTCGAGGCCCCGAGGACCCTGCTGCGCCGGGCGGTGCCGTCGGTGCGGGTCGCGGGTGAGGGGCACGACGCCGACCGCGACCCCGCGGTCGCCGCCGCCCACCTGCCGACCCTCGCGTGGCGCACCGCCAAGGAGGCCCTCGAGCACGGCCCGGTGCTCGTGCAGGTACCGCGCCGGGGCTACCTTCCCTCGCTGTCCTGCCAGGAGTGCCGGCGTCCGGCGCGCTGCACCGTCTGCGCCGGCCCCCTCGGCCTGCCGGGCCCGCAGAGTCCGCCGGCCTGCCGGTGGTGTGGGCGCGTCGAGACCGGTTTCGAGTGCCCGGCCTGCGGCAGCCACCGGCTGCGCTCGTCGGTGGTCGGCGCGCGGCGCACCGCCGAGGAGCTCGGCCGCGCCTTCCCCGGCGTGCCCGTCGAGCGGTCGGGGGCCGGCACGGTGCTCGGCACCGTGGTCTCCGGGCCGAGGCTGGTCGTCTCGACCCCGGGGGCCGAACCGGTGGCTCCGCAGGGTTACGCCGCCGCCCTGCTTCTCGACGCGTGGGCCCTGATCGAGCGCCCGAGCCTGATGGCGGGGGAGGAGGCGCTGCGCCGCTGGCTGGCGGCCGCGGCGCTGGTGCGGCCGGCATCCGAGGGGGGCCGGGTCGTGCTGGCGGGCGCACCCACCGAGGTCTCGGTGCCCGCCGTCGAGGCGCTCGTGCGCTGGGACCCCGCCTGGTTCGCCGCGCGCGAGCTCGAGGAGCGGCGCGAGCTGTCGTTGCCCCCGGCGGCCCGGCTGGCGGTGCTCACCGGCCCTCGAACGGCGCTCGAGGCGGCCACCGCCGAGCTCGACCTGCCGGCCACGGCATCCGTGCTCGGGCCGCTGCCGCACGGGGCCCCCGACCGCTGGCGCACCCTGGTCACGGTGCCCCGGCACGACGGGGCCGCGATGACCGGCGAGCTCGCGGCGATGCGCGCCCGGGCGTCGGCCCGCAAGGACCCCGACCCCGTGTCGGTGCGGGTCGACCCCCCCGACCCCACGACGTGACCGTCCCCGGCCCACCGCGCCTAGACTTCCGGGCGTGAGCGTCACCCCGATCCGCCTCTTCGGCGACCCCGTCCTGCGCACGCCCGCGCAGCCGGTGGTCGACTTCGACGCCGAGCTGCGCCGTCTGGTCGGCGACCTCACCGACACCATGAGCGATGCCGGTGCCGCCGGCCTCGCTGCCCCGCAGCTCGGGGTCGGCCTTCGGGTGTTCACCTACGCCGTCGACGGCGTGGTCGGGCACCTGGTCAACCCCGGCCTGCGCCTCGGCGACGACGAGGAGGTGGCCCCCGAGGGGTGCCTGTCCCTTCCGGGCCTGCGGTTCGACACCCCCCGCGCCGTGCAGGTCGTCGCCCGAGGGTGGAATGCGTTCGGCGAGCCGGTCACGGTCGAGGGCACCCACCTGCTGGCGCGTGCCGTGCAGCACGAGACCGACCACCTCGACGGCATCCTCTTCGTCGACCGGCTCGACCCCGAACAGCGCCGCGAGGCGATGCGGCTGGTCCGCGAGGCCGACTGGGGTGCCGCCCCGCCCGTTGTCAGGGCCAGCCCCCACGCCGACGCGTTCGGCAGGCGCTGAGTGCGACTCGTCCTCGCCGGCACCCCCGACACCGCGGTGCCCTCGCTGCAGGCGCTGCTGGCCTCTCGCCACGAGGTGGTCGCCGTCGTCACCCGCCCAGACGCCCGCGCCGGCCGGGGACGCACGCTGGCCCCGTCCCCGGTGAAGCAGGTGGCGCTCGAGCGCGGCATCGAGGTGCTGGCACCGCCGACCCCGCGCGACCACGGCTTCCTGGCCCGGCTGCGCGAGCTCGCGCCCGACTGCTGCCCGGTGGTGGCCTACGGAGCCCTGGTGCCCCGGGCGGCGCTCGACGTGCCGCCGCACGGCTGGGTGAACCTGCACTTCTCGTTGCTGCCCGCCTGGCGGGGTGCCGCCCCCGTGCAGCGTGCCCTGATGGCCGGCGACGACGTCACGGGCGCGACGACGTTCGTGCTCGAGGAGGGCCTCGACACGGGGCCGGTGCTCGGCACCCTCACCGAGACCGTGCGCCCCGACGACACCGCGGGCACGCTGCTCGGGCGGCTCGCCTCGGCCGGTGCCGGGCTGCTGGTCGCGACGATCGACGGGATCGCCGACGGCTCGCTGCACGCCGTGCCCCAGCCGGCCGACGGGGTCAGCCTCGCGCCCAAGCTGAGCACGCAGGAGGCGCAGGTGCGGTGGCGGCTGCCCGCCCACGTCGTCGACCGGCACGTGCGCGGCTGCACCCCGGCCCCGGGCGCCTGGACCACCTTCCGCGACGAGCGGGTGAAGGTGGGGTCGGTGCGGCTCGCGCGGCGGGGCGACCCCACACGGGGTGCGCGACCGACGGGGCCCACCGACGTCAGGGCTGCCCCCGACGCCGTGGTGCTCGAGCCGGGCGAGCTGCAGGTCGGCAGGCACACGGTGATCGTCGGCACGGGGTCCGCCCCGGTCGAGCTCGGCGAGGTGCGGCCGCACGGCAAGAAGCCGATGGCCGCGGCCGACTGGGCCCGCGGCGTCCGCATCGCACCCGGGGAGCGCTTCGATGGTTGAGCACGGCGACCGCACACCAGACCGCACACCCGACCGCACACCCGATCGCCGGGGCCCCCGCGCCCCGGCCCGCACACCCCGGCAACGCAGCGTCACCGCTCCGTCCGAGCGCACGAGGCGCGCGGAGCCCTCCCGGTTCGCGGCCTACACCCTGCTGCGCGCCGTCGACGAGGGTGCCTACGCCAACCTCGAGATGCCGTCCATCCTGCGCCGCCACCGCCTCGAGGCGCGCGACGCCGCCTTCGCGACCGAGCTGGCCTTCGGCACCATCCGCTGGCAGGGCTTCTACGACGCCGTCATCGCCGAGGCGGCCGGTCGACCGACGACACGCATCGATCCACAGGTCCTCGACGTGCTGCGCCTGGGGGCGCACCAGCTGCTCGGCATGCGGGTCGCCACGCACGCCGCCGCGGACCAGACCGTGGGCCTGGCGAAGGTGGTGGCCGGTGCCGGCGCCGGCGGCTTCGTCAACGCCGTCGTGCGCCGCATCAGTGAGCGCTCCCTCGAGGACTGGCGCGATGCGGTGGTTCCCGAGGGCGGGGGAGTCCCGGCGCTCGCGGTGCGGCACAGCCACCCCGAGTGGGTCGTCACCGCGCTGCGCGCCGCCCTGCTCGGCCACGGCAGGGCCACGGCGCAGACCGTCGACGCCGAGCTGGCGGCATTGCTGACCGCCGACAACGACCCGCCGCGGGTGCAGGTCGTCGCGCGGCCCGGGCTCGTGACGGTCGACCAGCTGTGTGCCTACGACGACGTCGAGCCGAGCTCCACCTCGCCCTGGGGCGTGGTCCTCGGTTCCGGCGATCCGGGGCTCATCCCCGAGATCCGCGACGGGCGAGCCGCGGTGCAGGACGAGGGCTCCCAGCTCGTCGCGCTGGCACTCGCCGCGGCGGAGGTCGCCGACCACGTGCCGCCGCGCTGGCTCGACCTCTGCGCCGGACCGGGTGGCAAGGCCGGGGTGCTCGGCGCGCTGGCGGTCGCGATCGGCGCCGACCTCACGGCCGTCGAGGTGAGCCCGCACCGGGCCGACCTGGTGCGCAACACCCTGCGCGCGCTCATCCGCCACGGCAAGCGTCTCGGGCGTCAGGTCGAGGTGCGCACCGCTGACGGCCGGGTGGTCGGCGAGGACGAGCCGGGGGCCTACGGTCGGGTGCTGGTCGACGCGCCGTGCACCGGGCTGGGTGCGTTGCGCCGTCGCCCCGAGGCGCGCTGGCGCCGCCAGCCGTCCGACGTGGCCGAGCTGGCGCCGCTGCAACGTGCCCTGCTCGCCTCGGCGCTGGATGCCGTCGCGCCGGGCGGCGTCGTCGCCTACGCCACCTGCAGCCCGCACGTCGCCGAGACCCGGTTCGTCGTGAGCGACGTGCTGAAACGACGTCACGACATCGACGTGGTCGACGCCCGGCCGCTGTTCACCGACGCCGTCGGGCGTCCCCTCGAGGGGTTGGGGGAAGGGCCGTACGTGCAGCTGTGGCCGCACGTGCACGGCACCGACGCGATGTTCTTCGCGCTGCTGCGCAAGCACGGCTGACCCGGTCACTAGGGTGGCGGGCGTGCAGATCTCCCCGTCGATCCTCTCGGCCGACTTCGCCAACCTCGAGCGCGAGCTGGCCGCCGTCTCGAACGCCGACTGGGCGCACGTCGACGTCATGGACAACCACTTCGTGCCCAACCTGACCCTCGGGCTGCCGGTCGTCGAGGCGCTGGTGAAGGTGTCGCCGATCCCGGTCGACTGCCACCTGATGATCGAGGACCCCGACCGCTGGGCGCCCGGTTACGCAGAGGCCGGCGCCAGGTCCGTCACCTTCCACGTCGAGGCGGTTCGCGATGCCGTGGGTACGGCCCGGGCGATCCGCGCGGCGGGGGCTAGGGCCGCCTTCGCGGTGAAGCCCGGGACGCCCTTCGCGCCGTACGCCGACCTCCTGCCCGAGGTCGACATGGTGCTCGTGATGACGGTGGAGCCGGGCTTCGGCGGCCAGTCGTTCCTGTCCGACCAGATGCCCAAGGTGCGCGAGGTGCGAGCGGCCGTGCGACGCCACGGGGGCGATATCTGGGTGCAGGTCGACGGTGGGGTGTCGGCGTCGACGATCGAGCAGTGCGCCGAGGCCGGGGCCGACGTGTTCGTGGCCGGCTCGGCCGTCTACGGCGCCGAGTCGGCGGCGGCGGCCGTCGACGAGCTTCGCGCCTTGGCCGCGCGACCCGGGCACGGGCACGGGCACCAGCACGGATGAGCGTCACGGCATCGCTGCTCGAGCGGCTCGCGGGAGTCGGGGGGTACGCCGCCGACGGGTACGCCGCCGACCTCACCCTGACCGAAGGGCTGGAGCCCGGGGAGGTGCTCGAGGGCGGCGAGCTCGAGGGCTGCCGGTTCGAGCGGTCGGTGCTCGAGGGTGCGGTGCTGCGCGACTGCACCTTCACCGACTGCGTCTTCTCGGGGTGCAACCTGAACCGCGTGGACCTGTCGGGGTCGCGGTTTCGCGACTGCCGGTTCGTCGAGTGCACCGCGTTGGCGGTCACGTGGACGCGTGCGAGGGAGGCGGCGCTGTCGGCTCGACCCTGGGACCTCGAACGGTGCCGGCTCGATCTCGCGTCGTTCCAGGAGGGCTCTGTCGCCGGGTCGCGGCTGGTCGGGTGCTCGCTGCGCGAGGCCGACTTCGGCGGGGCCGACGCCCAGCGGGTCGACTTCGGCGGCAGCGACCTCAGCGGGGCCGTGTTCGTCGGCACCGACCTGCGCGGGGCGAGCCTGATCGGGGCGGTCGGCTACGCGTTCGACCCGTCGGAGAATCGGGTGCGAGGGCTGCGGGTGGAGGCTCTCGGTGCGGCCGGACTGCTCGCGGCGATGGGGCTGGTCGTCGAGGACTAGGGTCGGGCCGGGCCGGCCCCGGATCGCCGATCGAGCTCTGCTGAGGGCGAACTCGTCCGGTGGATGGCTTGTGTACCGAACAGGTGTTCGGTTATGGTGGGTATGGGTATGCGGGGGGTGGGTCTGGCGGAGCGTCGCTGCCGGGTTCGTGCTGCCGCTGAGGCGTTGTGCGGTCAGTGACCGCGCTGCGCCTATGGTGCATCGCCTCTCGGTTCCTCCCTCCCGAGTGGCGATGCGCCGCCTCATGTCAAGGATGACCGAAGTCTCATGCCATACGCATGCGGGGAACCGGGTGGTTCTGCTGTCCTGATCAAAGAGGTTCGATGAACGGGGGATAGCAGAACGCTGGCGGCGCGAACGCGGCTGCTGCCAGTCACCCGATTCGCAGCCACCTACTGGAAGGCAGCCCCTTGAGCGACACTGACCCCACCGCCAGCATCCACGCGGTGCCATCCACCAGTAACAGCAAACCCGGGATCACTCAGCCCGCGTGGTTGGGCGGCCCGGCCACGCACACCCGCCAGAGCGTGGCGCACCAGTGGTTCACCGCTACCTGCGTCATCGCGTGTGTGGCTGCGCTCACCGCGTTCGTGGGCTTCGGCTACGCCTTCCCTAGCGACTCCCTATTCGGCGGCACCCAGTTCAATCCTGCGGCGGGAGTCATCGGTGCGGTTGGTGCCGCGCTGGGCTTCCTACCGTTCATCGGCATCTTCGCTGTCCTTGGCGCCAAGGAGGCGTGAGCAACCATGACTGTTACCCAGAACCCCGCCCGCAACCGGCAGGCTAAGAACACCGTCGGCATCCTCAACACGGTCCGCTACGTAGGTACCGGCCTTTTCCTCCTCATGGCCGCGCTGTCCGCTTTGGCGGCGGTCATCGGCATCGTGCAGTCCGGTGGCGCATACTTCAGCTTCGGCGGCTTCTTGGTCGCGCTGATCTTCACTCTCTGGGCCGCAGTGGTCTACGCCGTCGTGGGCTGGTTCGTGGACTCGCTGGCGCTGCTGGTGAAGATTGAGGAAAACACCAGGCGCTGACTGAACGCCCCGACCCCGCGCTGTTTCGCCCACATCGACTACTGCCAGCAGCGGCCCCAGGGCTGCGCCCACTTCCACTGTCGTCCGTCCGGCATGGATGCCGGTGCCTGCGCGTGGAGTTCCGCTGTGCCTTCGCCGCTGGCTCTGTCGCGCGTTACCGGGAGTCTAGGCAAGGTGGCCGCACCGCAGAGGGGCCACCGACATTCTGCGGCCCTGCCGTGGTGAGGGGTGTGCGGACGCTGCCGCAACCGACCCGCCGACACTCAACCGTGCACAACCCCCCTCGGGATGGTTCTGTGATGCCCATGCAGATTCTCGCCAACGCGCTCCCCGGCTTCCGCGACATGCGCGCACCCCTCACGGCTGGCTACCTGTGGCTGGTCTTCGTGTGGCTCCTGGCCACGCCGGACTTTTCGAGACGGCCAGCGGGCGAAACCTCCGGCTCGGCGTACGACCTGGCCCAGAGCGCTGGCCGCCTGTGGGTCGGCATCGCCGTGGGAACCTTGGCGTACTTCGTTGGGTCGGTCACCCAGATGGCGACGGAGTGGCTTGAGCAGCGATGGGACAGGCGGAAAGTGGTCGCGGTGAAACGACGTAGGAGCGGTGAGGGCTCACCCGTCCGTCAGGAACGCACGCCTGAGCTGCCGAGCCGACGAGCCATCGAGGAGAAGTGGGATCTGGCGTTGCCACGATTGCTGCATTTTGAAGAGGCGCTTAGGGAGCCGAATCGATGGACGAACTCAGCCTACAAGGCCATCGAGTCGGCCTTTGCTCGGGCTGATCAGGAACCAGACCTGCCCGCCACCGTTCTGGTCGGCGCTGAACCGAGCCTCTATGCCGAGGTGGATCGGCTCCGCGCTGAGGGGGACCTGCGTCTCACAGTCGCCCCGCCGTTGTTCGCGCTGATCATGCTGCTGACATTCGGGGTTTCCCCGTGGTTCGTCGTGAGTCTGCTCGGGCTCGCAGCTCTGGTGATGCAGGGTGTCATGAGAAAGAAGGAGTCCCGCGGCTTGGTCATCTCCGCCATGTCGGCTGGGCGCTTGGTCTCACCCGCCTATAAAGACTTTGAGACGGTCGTCGATGGCTACGTCGGGGAAGCACAGGCGGCGCTGGACCTGGAGCAAAAGCTACAACGGGAGCGGCAGGAGATGCAGCAGCAGCCCGGCCTTTGACAGTCCAATCGAGTCCTGGAATCCTTGCAACGTTCGTTCCGCTGCCGAGCATGCACGATCCGTGGGCGGCCAGCGAACCCCCCTACATACTTTGCGAAAGTACGTGCCACCATGTGCTGCACTGGGCTGATGGCGGCGCCTCGGACGTCGACAACGCGGCGTTGTTGTGTCAGCGGCATCACACCTTCGTGCACGACCGGCGACTGTGGGCGACCGTTCGGAAGCGGCCCGACGAGCGGCGCCGGTACGTCGTGTGGGACCTGAGCCTCGGCTCCTACGACCGTCAGCTGCAGTGGTTGGCCAGGCAGCGCACCGTGCACGACCCGCCGGCGTTGACCCGTGAACGACTGCTGGAGCTGGTCGCCGCGATCACCGGCGACGACGAACGAGACCGCCGCCTGGCCGAACGCGACCTCACCGACCATGCCGACGAACGGTACTGGGCCGAGGTCGAACCCGAGAACGGCGGCTGGAGCCGCGACGACCCCCGGTACCGCGCCTGGGTGGCGCAGTTCCACGACACCGTCGGGACCGCCGGGTATGGCGCGGCCTGACCCACCGTCCCGGCTCACGTTCGTCGTGCATCGGCAGTCACCCGGCTGATCCGTCGACCGAGTGGAGCTCGACCGAGTGGAGCTCGACCGAGAAGCCGCGCCCGACGTGGTCGCCGTCGAGGTGGTCCACGTCCACGCACACGCCGGTGCCGACGTCGAGGGCGACGAGGTAGGTCGTGGCATGGGCGAGGTCCGGCTGTCGCCTCAGCAGCGACGGCCTACCGGCCAGCGCCTCCAGCCCCTCGCTGACCCGACCGAAGAGCAGCGGGCAGCACGAGCAGCGTGGCGAGTACTCCTCGAGGGGGCTCACCTCGGCCCACCACGTCTCCCGCCCGTGCCGGAGTTCGGCGTCGAGGCGGTGCACGAGCAGCGCCGGCGGCGGCACGGCATCCGGCACGGCAGCCGGCAAGGCAGCCGGCCTGGCAGCCGGCCTGGTGCGTGGCGAGGGGTTGCGCGAGCAGCCGTCGGCGAGCTCGACGGGGTCGAGCATGGCCACCCACGGGTAGTCCTGCCACATCGGGTCCTCACTCGTCGAGGCCGGCGGGCGCTGCACCACGAAGCCGTCGGCGTCGACCTCCACCGGAAGCTCCCAGGCGAAGGGCAGCTCGCGGATCCCGTGCCGGTCGGTGCCGCCGATCCAGGCCACCGAGCTCCGCCTCGCAGTGTCCTCGTGGCGGTGCCCGTCGGCCAGCCACACCTCGAGGCCGACACCGCGCCGCACGCTCGCCCGCACCGTGTGCTCCGGTCCGTGGAGCGGGCGACGGTGCAGGTCGAGCTCGAGTGCCCGCCAGCGCCACGGCGACGAGCGCGCCAGGCCGCGGAAGAGCTCGGGAGTCGGGTGGCGCACGCCCACAGTGCAGCATCGGCGCCCCGGCCGGGTCCACGGGGTTTCGGCTCCCGTCGTGGGTGAGCGAACCCACAGCAGGACGCCACGGACGCCTGTGCCCGTGGTGCGGCATACTGCTGTGCACGTGCTCCGGGGTCGGTGAAACTCCGAGCCGGCGGTGACAGTCCGCGACCCGACCGCAGCCAGCGGCCGGTTGACCAGGTGGAAATCCTGGACCGACGGTGAAAGTCCGGATGGTAGGCAGCACGTACGACGGAAGTGCCGGTGGTCGGTCGACCCCCGGTGCGGCCGTGGTGCACGGTCCCCGGAGTTCGTCCGAGAAGCACCACGAACCCCAAAGGACGAACACCTCAGATGAACACTCTCCTCGCGGCCACCGATGCGCCGCAGAACTTCTTCCAGCAGCTGATCGACGCTTCCATCCCCATCGGCTCGTACCAGCTGCACTGGCTCGAGCTGATCGGCGTCACGATCGGCGTCGCCTCCGCCTACCTCGGCATGAAACGGCTCGTCTGGGCCTGGCCGGTCGGCATCCTCGCCAACATCATGCTGTTCTTCGTCTACGTCGGAGCCGCCTTCGGGGCCGACCAGCGGATCCCCCTCTACGGCCAGAGCGGCCGCCAGGTCTTCTTCATCATGGTCAGCATCTACGGCTGGACCAGGTGGGCGCAGCACCGCCGGGCCATCGGCGCCGAGAGCGACGCACCGGCGATCGTGCCGCGCTGGATGCGGCAGCATGAGCGGGTCGTCCTGGTCGTCGGCTGGCTGGTGGGCACCGTGATCGTCCACCAGGTCTTCGTCGCCCTGTGGGAGCTCTCGCCCAACCCGTTCTTCACGCCGCAATGGTGGTTCTACTGGTGCGACGCCTGGATCTTCGTCGGCTCGATCGCGGCGACCTATGCGATGGCCCGGGGGTGGAACGAGTTCTGGCTGGCGTGGATCGCCGTCGACCTGGTCGGCGTGCCGCTCGGCTTCGCCACCGGTTACGTGCCCACCGCCGTCATGTACACCTTCTACGGCCTGTTCGTCATCTACGGCTTCACCCAGTGGGTGAAGGTGACCCGTGCCGAGGAGGCCAGGACCGCCAAGGACGTGGAGCAGCCCACGCCGGTCGCCTGACCCGACCGCGCGCTCCCGACGGACGGGGGCGAGGGAGCACTCCCTCGCCCCCGTACCCTTGCCCTCGTGAAGACGTTCGACGACCTGTATGCCGAGCTGGCCGACAAGGCCCGCACCCGACCTGCCGGGTCGGGCACCGTCGCTGCCCTCGACGCCGGCGTGCACGCCATCGGCAAGAAGATCGTCGAGGAGGCCGCCGAGGTGTGGATGGCCGCCGAGCACGAGGGCACCGAGCGCACCGCCGAGGAGATCAGCCAGCTGATCTACCACCTCCAGGTGCTGATGCTCGCCACCGACATCTCACCCGACGACGTCTACGCCCACCTCTGACCCGAGAGCACCACCCATGCTGCGCATCGCCGTCCCCAACAAGGGCTCGCTCTCCGAGCCCGCCGCCGCCATGCTCCGCGAGGCGGGGTACCGAACCCGCCGCGACCTCAAGGAGCTCGTCGTCAGCGACGTCGACAACGGGGTCGAGCTGTTCTACCTGCGCCCCCGCGACATCGCCGTCTACGTCGGTTCCGGCACGGTCGACTGCGGCGTCACCGGCCGCGACCTCCTGCTCGACTCCGGCTCGGCCGCCGTCGAGGTGATGGCCCTGGGCTTCGGGGCGTCGACCTTCCGGTATGCCGCCCGCCCCGGCACCGCGACCGCGCTCGCCGACGTGTCCGGTCACCGGGTCGCCACGAGCTACGCGGGCCTGGTCGAGAAGCACCTCGCCGACCACGGTGTCCCGGCGTCGGTCGTCCGCCTCGACGGAGCCGTCGAGACGGCGATCACCCTCGGCGTCGCCGACGTGATCGCCGACGTGGTCGAGACCGGGCAGACCCTGCGCTCGCAGGGCCTGGAGGTGTTCGGCGAGCCGATCCTGCGCAGCGAGGCGGTGCTCGTGCGGCGCGAGGGGAGCGAGGAGCAGGCCGCCGTCGAGGTGCTGCGCCGCCGGTTGCTCGGTGTCATCACCGCCCGCCACTACGTGATGCTCGACTACGACGTGCCCGCCACCCTCGTCGACCGGGCGTGCGCCATCACCCCGGGCCTGGAGTCGCCGACCGTGTCGCACCTGCAGAACCGGAACTGGTTCGCGGTGCGGGCGATGGTGCCGCGCAGGGGCACCAACGCGGTCATGGACGAGCTCTACGACCTCGGGGCCAGGGCGATCCTGGTCACCGACATCACCGCCTGCCGCCTGTGAGCGACTCGACGCCGACCGGTTCGGCTCCAGACGCCCCGTTCCGGCCACGGCGCGGCCGCGTGCTGCCGCTCGTCCTGGCCGGCGTCGCCGTCGTGGTGTGCACCGTGGTGGCCATCGGCATGGGCCGTGGGGGCTGGCGGGTCGGCGACCAGCTCGCCCTGGTCGGGCTCGGCCTGGCCCTGGCAGCCTTCCTGGGCCGTTACGCCAGCATCCGGGCCGTGCCCGACGAGGACACCCTCACCGTCCGCAACCTGCTACTGACTCGAACCATCAGGTGGGACGAGGTTCTCGAGGTGCGCTTCCCCGAGGGAGCCCCGTGGGTGACCCTCGAGCTCGACGACGGCGACGAGCTCGCCGTCATGGCGATCCAGCGAGCCGACGGGCAGGCCTCCCGCGGCGAGGCGCTCCGCCTCGCCCGGATAGTCGACCGGCACTGGACCGCCCGCGCTTGACGGCTGCGCGGCCTCACGCCCTGACCAAGCCCGACGCGCTCTCCGCCCCCACCCGGGGCAGGGACGGTCGCAGCCGGAGCGCGACTCCGAGCTGCGGCACCGTGACCAGGGCGAGCAGGGCCCAGAGCACCGCGAAGCTGCGGGTGGCGTCCTCGACGGCACCCATCGTCGCGGGCCCGAACGACGCGACCGTGTAGCTGACGAGGAACGCCATCGCCGTGAGCCGGGCGCTGTCGCGCGGGGTCGCGGCGAACCGCACGAGCAGGCCGAGGCCGAGTGCGAAGCACGCGCCCTGGCCTGCGCCGAGCAGCAGAGCCCACACCCAGGGCAGCGCCTCGGGCGCCAGCCAGATGCCGAGCTCGCCGCAGCCCCCGAGCAGGGTCGCCCCCACGAGGAGCACCCGGGCGTCCCGGACGTGGTCGAGCAGGGCCGGGGCCGCCAGGCCCGACACGAGCTGGGCGCCGGTGAATGCGGCCATGAGCAGCCCGGCGTCCCGAGCCGTCCAGCCGGTGGCGACGTAGGTCGGGGCCAGCCACGCGAGCGAGGAGTAGAACTGCCAGGACTGGAAGGCGAGGTAGATGGCGAGCAGCCAGGCCGTCAGGCTCGCCCACGGCAGAGCGTGCGAGACGTCCGCCGGCTCCGCGTCGGGCACCGCGTGCCGGCGCACGGCCCGCGCCATCGGTACCCAGGTGAGCACGGCCAGCGCCGCAAGGGGCGACCACGCGAGCAGGGAGGCCGACCAGCCACCGAGGGCGTCTGCGAGCGGCACCGCGGCGGCTGAGGCGACGCCGGCCAGGCCCATCATCGCGACCATTGTCAGCCCCGTGCCCAGCCCGGAGCGGTGGGCCGGGAAGACGGTCTTGACGAGGCCCGGCAGCAGGGTCCCCGCCAGCGCGATGCCGGCGCCGGCCACGACCGTGCCGGTGTACAGGGACCACACCTGGCCGCCGGCACCCCGCAGCAGCAACCCGAGCAGCACCAGGGTGATGCCACCGCCCACCGCCGACGCGGTGCCGACCCGCCGGGCCACCTGGTTCGCCACCGGGGCGAGCAGGCCCATGCACAGCACCGGGAGCGTCGTGAGCACCCCCATCCAGGCGCTGCTGAGCGCGAGGTCGGCGCGGATGGTCTGGGCGAGCGGCGGCAGGCCGGCCATCAGCGTGCGCAGGTTCGCCGCCACGAGCACCAGGGCGGTGACGACGGCCCAGGTCGGGGCCCCGTGCGGGTGTCGGGAGGAGCCGGGGGCCGGGCGGTCGGTCACCGGCCAGAGCATGGCAGAGCGGTCAGGGCAGGTGGGAGTCGGGCACGAGCTGCAACGCCTCGTCGTCGTCGAGCCCGGCCACGACGAGCAGGTCGACGACCATCGAGCGCACCTGCCCGCGGATCATCTCGGCCGACAGCCCGGCACCGGGGTCGACGCGCGCCGACAGCCCGGCGACGCGCTCGAGTACCCGGCGGGCAGCCGAGGGCTTCGCGTGCTCGTCGAGCACCCGGGCGAGGTCCTCCGCCGCGTCGGCCAGGGCCTCGACGAGGTCGACGTAGTGCCCGGGCACCGGCTCCCGGCGTGCCACGGCGACGGACGCCCGACGGGCCAGCACCCGCAGGTTGCGCACGCAGTGGTCGAGCGGCACGACCAGCGCCGAGGCGGCCTCGGCGGCCTGGCCGTGCCCACGCAGCAACGGCGACTGGCGCACCACGGCGACGCCCTCGGCCGCGGCGGTGCGCAGCTCACCCAGCTGGCCCTCGAGCGACCGCGCGCCGTCGAGGGCCGCCGAGGCGAGCACCCGGTCGCTGCGCCGCAGCGCCGCGACGACGTCGCGCAGCGTCGACGCGACCTCGCGGACGGTGCGAGCCGCTTCGGCCCGCGGCCGGCGCACGGGCGACGTCGGCGCGACGACCCCGATGACGAGCGCCACCACACCCCCGACCACGGCGTCGAGCCAGCGGGAGAGGGCCGCCGCCTGGCTGGCGACGAGCGCGACGATGAAGACCGCCTGCACGCCCGCCTGGATGACGATCAGGTGCCCCGACGACACCACGATCGCCACGCCCATCGCGAACACGACGACGACCGCCATCTGCCACGGCCCGGCGCCCAGCACCGTGACGACGAGGTCACCGATGAGCACCCCGATCGCCACACCGACGGTCACCTCGACGATGCGCCGCAGCCGCTGGCCGTAGGTCAGGCCGAGGCACAGGATCGCCGTGACGGGCGCGAAGAACGGCAGGGTGTGGCCCAGCAACCGGCTCGCCACGAGCCACGCCACGAGAACCGCCACCCCGATCTGCGCGAGGAACACCCAGCGGGTGCGCAGCCGGCCCAGCCGGCGTGCCACCTCCGGCCGGAGGTCGTCGAGCGTCACGACGCCACCGTGTGCAGCACCAGGTCGGCCGACTCCCAGGGCCGTGTCGTCGCGTACACGGCATCCTCCTGGGCGGCCCACCGGTCCCAGTGCGGGGCGTACGTCTCGCCGTCGCGGGACAGCGCGCGCTCCCGGCGCACCTCGGTCGGGGCCTCGACCCACACCCGCACGGCAGCGAACGGCGCCGCCGGCGCCACCAGCGCCCCGCAGCCCTCGAGCACGAGGTGCGTCCCGGCCTCCAGCGGGACGGTGCGACCCGGGCGCGACCGCATCCAGTCCCACCGCGGGTAGGCCGCCCGCTTCCCACGGGCGAGCGGCTGCAGCACGTGCTCGGTCGCCAGCACCACACCGGCCTGCAGGCCGTCCCACCCCGGGTAGATCTCGTCGACGTGGACCACCGGGCAGCCCAGGGCCGCGGCGACGGCGGTGCCGAGCACGGTCTTGCCCGAGCCGCTGCGGCCGTCGACGGCCACCACGACTGTCGCGCCGGCCACCGGCGATGCCGCGCGCGCGGCCGTGACGACGGCGACCACCTGCTCGAGCGGCGGGAGGGACATGGCGCGACTCTAGTGCTGGCTAGATTGGGCGCATGTCCCTGGCGGTCCGCGTCATCCCGTGCCTCGACGTCGACGACGGCCGGGTCGTCAAGGGCGTCAACTTCGAGAACCTGCGCGACGCGGGGGACCCGGTCGCGCTGGCCCGCCGCTACGGCGAGCAGGGGGCCGACGAGCTGACCTTTCTCGACGTCACCGCGAGCAGCGGCGACCGTGCCACGATGCTCGACGTCGTCGCGCGCACCGCGGAGGAGGTCTTCATCCCCCTGACCGTCGGGGGAGGGGTGCGCACCGTCGACGACGTCGACCGGCTGCTGCGGGCCGGCGCCGACAAGGTCGGGGTCAACACCGCGTCGATCGCGCGGCCCGCGCTGATCGCCGAGACGGCGGACCGGTTCGGCGCGCAGGTGCTCGTGCTGTCCGCCGACGTGCGCCGCCGGCGCGACGCGGCGGGTCGGCCGACGGGCGGGTTCGAGGTGACGACCCATGGCGGCCGCACCCGCACCGGCATCGACGCCGTGCAGTGGTGCGCGCGCGCCGAGAAGCTCGGTGCCGGCGAGATCCTGCTCAACTCGATGGATGCCGACGGCACCAAGGGCGGCTTCGACCTCGAGCTGATCCGGCTCGTGCGTGCCGAGGTGACCGTCCCGGTGATCGCCAGTGGGGGCGCGGGTGCGGTCGGTGACTTCGCGCCGGCCGTGCGGGCCGGGGCGGATGCCGTGCTCGCCGCCAGCGTCTTCCACTTCGGTGAGCTGACCATCGGCGACGTCAAGGCCGCCTTGCGGGGGGACGGCCTCCCCGTCCGCTGACGAACGTGGCTGCCTACCGGCGAGGTGTGCGGTAGGCCTGCACGGCTCCCAGGTCGGGCGCGAACCCCACGCTGCGATAGAGGCGACCCGCAGCGTGGGTGGCCTCGGCGACGATCACCCACTGCGCGCAGCTACCGTCGGCGGCCCACTGCGCGGCCACTGCGAGCAGGTGGCCGGCCAGCCCGCGCCGCCGGTGTGCCTCGTCGGTGCTCACGTCCTGGTAGCGAGCGGTGGTTCCGCAGCGGACGATTCCGAGGTCGGCGACGAGGGCGTCGTCCGTGAAGGCCCCGAACCAGGCCCCCAGGTCGCGATCGGAGAGCGACTGGCGCGCCTGCAGCCGTCCCCGCGCGAACCGTTCGAAGGACGCCGGGTCGTGCTCGTCGGTGCCCTCGTTGCTCGCCAGCGAGCGGGCCAGCGACTGGTCCCAGTCACGACCGCCGATACGGCGCACGGTGTAGCCGTCGGGAAGCGGAGCCCGGCGTGGCAGGGTGCGTGTCGTCAGCACCTCGTCGAGCTCGAGGGCGAGTCCGTGGGCGACCCAGGGTTCGTCGGCCTCGGGCATCCGGGGCAGGCCGATCGCGACCCAGTCCGCGTCGGGAAAGGCCTCGTCGAACGCCTGCACCCAGCGGTCCGCGTCGTTGACCTCGTCCTCGTTCGTGACGAGCAGGAAGTTGCCCCAATGGAACTCGCGATGGTGCGGGCTGCGCACGACCAGGTGGTCGGCGTGGTGCTCGACCACGGCGCCGGTGTGTTCGAGGATGGCGAGGTCGGTCTCCCAGCCGGGCGGGACGGAGCGCATGGCGTGACGCTATCGGAGCGAGCACGTCCCTACGCTGACGGTTGAGTTGCACCGCCGTCACAGGGATGGCCCGGAAGTTCCTTCAGGTCGGGGAAGTTTCCCCGACCCGCCTGAGCTTCCCCGCCGTCACTGGGACGTCGGGGAAGCTCATACCGCGAACCGCAGCGGGTGGCCGGGCAAGGCCAGGCTCAGGAGACGCCGAGCCTGGCGTTCCGCAGCGCCTCGACGGAAGCGGGTGACCCGTCGAGCGCGACGTCCGCGACGCGCATCCGGCCGTAGGCGAGCAGGAGGAGCTCGACCGGCTCGCCCGTCACCGTGACCAGCGGCTCGCGGGGGCCGGCGGAGATCGGCTCGCCGCCGGGGGCGACCAGCCGCACCCCGACCGGGGAGCGGCGGAACATCAACGAGGCCGACCGGCGCACCGCCACCAGCACGGCACGGGCGGTGCGCTCGGGCACCTCGCGACGCGGCCCGGGGGCGCCGTCTCCACGCAGCGCGTCCTCGTGGTGGATGACGAGCTCCGCGGTGTTGAGCAGCGCGTCGACCCGTGCGACGCGCATCGGTGACCACCACGGTGGCCCGGAGCGCACCCGCTCGACGAGGGCGGGGTAGTCGCCCGCCGCCAGGGACGACTGACCGCGCTGCAGGCGGCCCTCGAGCGGGCCGAACCACATGCCGCTCGCCAGGTCGGGCCGGTGCTCGCGCAGCACCAGGTGGGCGGCCAGGTCGCGGGTGAGCCAGGGGGAACACAGTGTCGGGGCCTCGGGGCCGAGCTCGAGCAGGGAGTCGCACAGGGCGTGGCGCTCGGCGCGGACGACGGGAACGCGCTCTTGGGGGGTCATGAACCCTAGTCTCGGGCCCGTGACCCCATCTCGCGCGCGCACCGTGCGCACCGCGCACCATGCACACCGTCACCGCCGTCGTGGCGGTCGCGGCGCTGCTGCTGCAGACCGTCCTGGTCGTCACGGGTGACTCGGTGCTGGCGGAGCGGGAGGTGCCCCCGCTGCTCACCCGGCTCGGGCGCCTGGTGTCCTACTTCACGATCCAGAGCAACCTGCTCGTCGCCGTCACGGCAGTGCAGCTGGCCCGCGACCCGCTGCGCGACGGACGCTGGTGGCGCCCGGTGCGAGCCGCCGCGCTGGTCGGCATCACGGTGACCGGGCTGGTGCACTTCGTGCTGCTGCGGCCGCTGCTCGACCTCGACGGCGCGAGCTGGGTCGCCGACACGCTGCTGCACCTCGCCGTGCCGTTGCTGGCCGTCGTCGGCTGGCTCGTGGCCGGGCCACGCCCCCGGGCCGCCTGGCGCGACGCCCTGCTGGCCCTGGCCTGGCCGGTCGCGTGGCTGGTCTGGACCCTCGGCGTCGGCGCCCTTACCGGCTGGTACCCCTACCCGTTCCTCGACGTGGAGGCGAAGGGCGCCGGCGCGGTGGCCGTGACCTGTGTCGGCGTCACCGTGCTCTTCCTCGCCCTGGCCGCCCTGCTCTCCCGGCTCGACCGCCGGATGCCGCCCGTGCCCGTCCACCCGGCGACCGCTGGACCGTCGCCGCCCACGGCCACGGCACAATGACCGGGTGCCCACCCCAGCCGCCCCGGATGCTGCCCTCGACCCCGCCATCGCCGCTCGCCTGAAGCGGGACGCCGCGGGTCTGGTCGCCGCGGTCGTGCAGCAGCACGACACCGGCGAGGTGCTCATGCTCGGCTGGATGGACGACGAGGCACTGCGGCGCACCCTCACCGAGGGCCGGGTCACGTACTGGTCGCGCAGCCGCCGCGAGTACTGGCGCAAGGGCGACACCTCCGGTCACGTGCAGCACGTGCGCTCCGTGGCGCTCGATTGCGACGGCGACGCGCTGCTCGTGCGGGTCGACCAGGTCGGGGCTGCCTGCCACACGGGCGACCGCACCTGCTTCGACGCCGACGACCTCGGCGCCGTTGTGAGCACCCCCGACCGGAACCCGGGCGGCGCCGCGTGAGCACGGCATCCCCGTCGGCGACCACGCCCGACCTCGCCTTCGGGCAGACCTGGCCCACTCTCGACGTCTTCGGGGTGCTCGCCCGCGACCGCCGCGTCATCCCCGTCGTGCGCCGCCTCATGGGCGACGCCGAGACCCCGGTCGGGGTCTACCGCAAGCTCGCCGGCGACCGCCCCGGCACCTTCCTCCTGGAGTCCGCCGAGCACGGCGGGGTCTGGTCGCGCTGGTCCATCGTCGGCGCCGCCAGCCGCGCCACCCTCACCGAGCGCGACGGGCAGGCGCACTGGGTCGGCGAGCCCCCCGTGGGCGTGCCGACCACCGGCCTGGCCACCGAGGCGTTGCGCGGCACCATGGAGGCACTGGCCACCGAGCCCATCGCCGGGCTGCCGCCGCTCACCGGGGGCATGGTCGGGGCCATCACCTACGACGCCGTGCGCCGCTGGGAGCGGGTGCCCGAGACCACGCCCGACGAGCTCGAGCTGCCCGAGCTCGCCCTGATGCTCGCCACCGACCTCGCGGTGCTCGACCACACCGACGGCTCGATCCTGCTGGTGGCCAACGCGGTCAACTACGACGACACCGACGAGCGAGTCGAGGGCGCCTGGGCCGATGCCGTGCAGCGCCTCGACGCGATGACGCGTGCGCTGGCCGCCCCGGCCGCCAGCACGGTCGCGGTCGTCGACAGCGAGGCCGTCGACGACGCCATGGCACGGGTGCGCTCGAACACGACCCGCGAGCGCTACGAGGAGGTCGTCGAGCTGGCCAAGGAGGACATCCGCGCCGGTGAGGTGTTCCAGGTCGTCCTCTCGCAACGCTTCTCGCTCGACTGCCCCGCCGACCCGCTCGACGTCTACCGGGCGCTGAGGGCCGGTAACCCCAGCCCGTACATGTACCTCTTCCGCCTTCCCGCGCCGGACGGCTCGTCCTACGCCGTGGTGGGCAGCAGCCCCGAGGCGCTCGTGCGGGTGACGGGGGAGCGGGCCATCACCCACCCCATCGCCGGGTCGCGACCGCGCGGCAAGACTCCCGAGGACGACGTGCATCTCGCCGAAGAGATGCTCGCCGACCCCAAGGAGCGCTCGGAGCACGTCATGCTCGTCGACCTCGGACGCAACGACCTGCAGCGGGTCTGCCGCCCCGGCACCGTCGACGTCGTCGAGTTCATGGACGTGCGCCGCTACAGCCACGTGATGCACATCGAGTCCACGGTCGTCGGCGACACCAGGCCGGGCGTGAGCGCCTACGACGTGCTGGTGTCGACCTTCCCTGCAGGCACCCTCTCGGGAGCCCCGAAGCCCCGGGCGCTCGCCCTCATCGAGCAGTACGAGCCCTCACGCCGCGGTGTCTACGGCGGCGTCGTCGGCTACCTCGACTTCCACGGTGACCTCGACATGGCCATCGCGATCCGCACCGCCGTCGTCAAGGACGGCGTCGCGCACGTGCAGGCCGGCGCCGGCATCGTCGCCGACTCGGTGCCCGCGCGCGAGTTCGAGGAGTGCGTGCACAAGGCCACCGCGGCGCTGCGCGCGGTCGCGACGGCCGGGGCCATGCGGGTCGTCACGTGAGCCGCCTGTCCTCCAAGGGTGTCGTGGTGCTCCTCGCGCTGGTCGCCGCCGGGCTGCTGCTCGTGAGCGCCTTCCGGCCGTGGGTGACCGGCGCCGTCGACGACGCCGTGTTCGGCGCGACGCGGATCAGCGCGACGGGTGCCGAGGTGGCCCCCGGCCTGACCGCTGCGGCTCTGGCGATCGCCGCGGCGGCCATCGCCGTCGTCGCCGCGGGTCGCATCGCGCGCGTCGTCGCCGTCGTCGCCCATGCCGTGTGCGTCGCCGTCGCCGCCGCCCTCGCGGTGCGGGTGCTGCTCGACCCCGAGGGGGTGCTGGGGCCGGTCGCCGCCTCGCGGGTCGGCCGCACCGGCTCCGTCGAGACGGCCGCCGACCCCACGATCTGGCCCTGGGTCGCCCTGCTCGCGTGCGCGGTGGCCCTGCTCGGGCTGGGCGGCGCCGTGGCCGGCATCCGCCGGTGGGGAAGCCCGTCGCAGCGCTACGAGCGGACCGAGGCCGCGGGGGGCGCGGGCGGCGCGGTCGCGGGGCCGCGCGGCGAGCGGGTCGCGAGCGACTGGGACGAGCTCAGTGCAGGTCGGGACCCGACCGATGTGGGCCCGGACGCCCCGACCTGACAGAATCGACGCGGAGCCCACGGGTCATCGACCCCTGCACGAGAGTTGACGGTATGAGCGAGCACGACGACAACCACGGGCACAGCGTTGCCGCCTGGACCGCGGTCCTGATCCTCATCGTCGCCTCCGCGGTCATGTCCCTCGCCGTGCTCTTCCCCAACGTCTGGCTGTTCGTCGCGGGCGTCGTCCTCGCGATCATCGGTCTCGTCGCCGGGAAGGTGCTGTCCATGGCCGGCTACGGCTCGGCCGAGCGCGACCGCGGCGAGGCGCCCTCCATCCGGTGATGGCGGCCCGGGAATGACCACGGTCCTGGACTCGATCGTGGCCGGGGTCCGCGAGGACCTCGCGCTCCGCGAGCGGCGCACGTCGCTGTCCGAGGTCGAGCACACCGTGCTCGGGGCCCGCGCGGCCCTCGACGCCGAGGCCGTGCTGCGCCGCCCCGGCCTGTCGCTCATCGCCGAGGTCAAGCGCGCGAGCCCGAGCAGGGGCGCGCTGTCCGACATCCCCGACCCCGCCGCCCTCGCCGTGGCCTACGAGGCCGGTGGAGCGTCCGCGGTCTCCGTGCTCACCGAGCAGCGCCGGTTCGGTGGCAGCCTCGACGACCTGGATGCCGTGCGCGCCGCGGTCGGTATCCCGGTGCTGCGCAAGGACTTCGTGGTCACCGACTACCAGGTCTGGGAGGCCCGCGCCCACGGTGCCGACCTGGTGCTCCTCATCGTCGCGGCACTGCCCGACCCCCAGCTCGCCACGCTGCTCGCTCGGGTCCACGAGCTCGGGATGACCGCACTCGTCGAGGTGCACGACGAGGTCGAGACCCAGCGCGCGGTCGACGTCGGTGCGCGCGTCATCGGGGTCAACGCCCGCAACCTCAAGACCCTCGACATCCACCCCGACACCTTCTCCCGGCTGCGCCCGCTCATCCCCGACGGGTGCGTCACCGTCGCGGAGTCCGGCATCGCCGACCCCCGTGACGCCGCTTCGTACGCCGGGCAGGGCGCCCATGCCGTGCTCGTCGGCGAAGCCTTGGTGCGCACCGGCGACCCGCGGGCCGCCGCAGCCGCCTTCGTCGCAGCCGGTGGGTCACGCCCCGACATCGCGAAGGACCCTCGTGCCTGACCCCGTCCACCCCACCTCCGCCACCTCCCCCGCCGCGCCCGAGCCGGCCGTGCAGGAGCTGCCCCGCCCCGGGCGGTTCGGTGCGTTCGGCGGGCGCTACGTGCCCGAGGCGCTGATCCCCGCCCTCGAGCAGCTCGACGAGGCCCGCCAGAAGGCGGCGGTCGACCCCGAGTTCGTCGACGAGCTCGCCCGCCTGCACCGCACCTACACCGGCCGGCCGAGCCTGATCACCGAGGTGCCCCGGTTCGCCGCGCACTGCGGCGGCGCGCGCGTCATCCTTAAGCGCGAGGACCTCAACCACACCGGCTCGCACAAGATCAACAACGTGCTGGCCCAGGCCCTGCTCACCAAGCGGATGGGCAAGACCCGGGTCATCGCCGAGACCGGCGCCGGCCAGCACGGGGTCGCCACGGCGACCGCCGCCGCGCTGATGGGCCTGCAGTGCCGCATCTACATGGGCAAGGTCGACACCGAGCGGCAGGCGCTCAACGTCGCCCGGATGAAGATCCTCGGGGCCGAGGTGGTGCCCGTCGAGCACGGCAGCGCCACCCTCAAGGACGCCATCAACGAGGCGCTGCGCGACTGGGTCACCAACGTGGGCACCACGCACTACCTCATCGGCACGGTCACCGGCCCGCACCCGTTCCCCGAGATGGTGCGCGACTTCCACAAGATCATCGGCGAGGAGGCTCGCGAGCAGGTGCTCGAGCTCACCGGCCGGCTTCCCGACGCCGTCATCGCCTGCGTGGGCGGCGGGTCGAACGCCATGGGCATCTTCCACCGGTTCGTGCCGGATGCCGGGGTGCGCCTGGTCGGCGTCGAGGCCGGTGGTGAGGGCATCGAGTCGGGCCGGCACGCGGCCCGCTTCGCCTCCACGGCGACGCCGGGCGTGCTGCACGGCGCGATGAGCTACCTCATGCAGGACGACGACGGCCAGACCGTCGAGTCGCACTCGATCTCCGCGGGCCTGGACTACCCGAGCGTCGGGCCCGAGCACGCCTGGCTGCGCGACAGCGGTCGTGCCGAGTACCGGTACGCCACCGACGACCGGGTCATGGAGGCGTTCCTCCTGCTCAGCCGCACCGAGGGCATCATCCCGGCCATCGAGTCGGCGCACGCCCTCGTCGGCGCCATGGAGGTGGGGCGCGAGCTCGGCCCGCAGGCCCTGCTGCTGGTCAACCTCTCCGGCCGTGGGGACAAGGACATGGAGACCGCCGCGGCGTACTTCGGGTTGCTCGAGGGCTCGTCGTGACCACGACGGTGCGGGGGGTCGAGGAGGTGCTGCGCCGCTGCCGTGACGAGGGCCGCGCCGCGCTCGTCGGATACCTGCCGGTCGGGTTCCCGACCGTCGAGGGCTCGCTCGAGGCGATGCGCGTGCTCGTCGACGCCGGCTGCGACGTGGTCGAGGTCGGCGTGCCCTACAGCGACCCGCTCATGGACGGCCCGGTGATCCAGCACGCCGCCGCGACCGCCCTGGCCGGTGGCACCCGCGTCGACGACGTCTTCTCGGCCACCGCCGCGGTCCGCGAGGCCGGTGGCGCCGCTCTCGTCATGACCTACTGGAACCTCGTGCTGCGGCGAGGGGTGGCGCGCTTCGCCGCCGACCTCGCCGCGAGCGGTGGCGCCGGGCTGATCACGCCCGACCTGATCCCCGAGGAGGCCGGCGAGTGGATCGCGGCGAGCGACGAGCACGGCCTGGACCGGGTCTTCCTGGTGGCACCGTCGTCGACCCCCGAGCGGCTCGTCACGGTCACCCGGGCGACCCGGGGGTTCGTCTACGCCGCCTCGACCATGGGCGTGACCGGCGCCCGAACGACCGTCGACAGCCAGGCGCGCGAGCTGGTCGAGCGCACCCGGGCCGTGACCGACCTGCCCGTCTGCGTCGGGCTCGGGGTGTCGACCGGGGCGCAGGCCGCCGAGCTGGCCGCCTACGCCGACGGTGTCATCGTCGGCTCGGCCCTCGTGCGCACGCTCACCGGTGACGGGGAACTCGGCGACCGGCTCGACTCGTTGCGCGCACTGACGGCGGAGCTCGCCGACGGAGTACGGACGGGAGCACGATGAGCACCGAGATGGACGGCGCGACCCCGGTCGTCGCCGACCCCCACCGGGCGTCAGCCGGGCGCGAGCGCCTGCTCGACGTCGTCGGCACCCTCGCCCGGCTGTTCCTCGGCGTCGTGCTGATCTACGCCGGCGCCGCCAAGGTGGGTAAGCCGCTCACCTCCGAGCGAGCCGTGCAGGCCTTCGAGTTTGTCCCCTCCGACGTCGCCGCCTGGATCGGGCTGGCGTTGCCGTTCGTCGAGATCGCCCTGGGCGTGCTGCTCGTCATCGGCCTGTTCACCCGGCCGGTCGCGATCGCCTCGACCCTTCTCATGGTGGCGTTCGTTCTCGGCATCGCGCAGGCCTGGGCTCGGGGGCTCACCCTCGACTGCGGCGGCTTCGGGGGCGGGGGGCAGATCGGTGCAGACGAGACCAGGTACCCCCAGGAGATCGCCCGCGACGTCGTCTTCGCTGTCGCCGGCGCGTGGCTGTGGTGGCGACCGCGGACCCTTGCCTCACTCGACCGTTACCTGTTCGGACACTGAAGGAGACCCTGAGCCACCATGGCCAAGAAGTCGACCCCCCCGCCCACCTCGGCCCGCCAGGCCAAGATCCAGGCCGCCCAGAAGTCCCAGGGCTCCGGCGCCAACAAGATCGTCGTCGCGGCGGTCGTGGCCGTCGTCGCGATCATCGCGGTGGTCGGGGGCGTCATCTGGATGGAGCAGAGCAAGACCGACGAGGTCACCGGTGGAGGCAAGGCGCTCCCCACGGGGGTCAGCGCCCTCGGTGCCGGCTACCCGGCCTTCCAGGACGTCACGGCGGCCGCGAACGCGCCGACGGTCGAGGTCTACGTGGACTTCCAGTGCCCCGCCTGCGCGAGCTTCGAGGCCGCGATGGGGAGCACCTTCACCTCGCAGGCGCAGGAGGGGAAGATCGAGCTGGTGTACCACGTGAAGAACTTCCTCGACGACAACCTGCGCAACGACGGCTCCACCCGGGCGGGCAACGCGGCCTTCTGCGCGTCGGACGCCGGGAAGTTCCAGGAGTTCCACGACATCGTCTTCCAGAACCAGCCCAAGACCGAGGGTGACGGTTTCCCCGAGGCACAGCTGAAGTCGTTCGCCGAGCAGGCCGGCGTCACCGGTGCGGCGCTCACCACCTGGCAGCAGTGCGTCGACAACAACACGTACGTCGACTACGTCAACTCCGTCGAGGAGGCCAGCTTCGCCGCCGGCGTCAAGGGCACGCCGACGGTGAAGATCAACGGCGCGGACGTCGACCTGAACACCATCGCGTCCCCGGAGCAGCTGACCCAGGTCATCCAGAACGCCACCAAGTGACCTCGTACATCCCGAGCCCCACCGTCGGGGTGTTCAACCTCGGCCCGGTCCCGATCCGGATGTACGCCCTGTGCATCCTGCTCGGCATCGTGCTCGCGGTGTGGCTCACCGGTCGCCGGCTCGTGCCGCGTGGGGGCGAGCCGGGGCAGGCCATCGACGTCGCCGCGTGGGGCGTGCTGTTCGGCATCGTCGGTGGCCGGCTCTACCACGTCATCACCACGCCCGGGCCCTACTGGGGCGAGGATGGCAACCCGGTCGACGCCCTCAAGGTCTGGCAGGGCGGCCTGGGCATCTGGGGCGCCATCGCCCTCGGCGCCCTCGGCGTGTACATCGGCTGCCGGAGAACGGGCATCAGCTTCCTGTCCTTCGTCGACGCCGCCGTTCCCGGGGTGGCCTTCGCCCAGGCGATCGGGCGCTTCGGCAACTGGTTCAACAACGAGCTGTACGGCGGCCCGACGACCGCGCCGTGGGGCCTGCAGATCCACGAGTGGGACCGGGGCGCCGGCCGGGCGGTGCTCGACTCCGCGGGCAACCCGGTGCTCAAGGGCGTCTTCCAGCCCACCTTCTTGTACGAGGCGGTCTTCCTCGTGCTGCTGGGCACCGCGCTGCTCGTCGTCGACAAGCGGCGCTCGCTGGCGCCGGGTCAGCTGATGGGCCTGTACGTCGCCGGCTACCCGGTCGGGCGCATCGTCATCGAGAGGATGCGCACCGACGAGGCCGAGCTGCTCTGGGGCCAGCGGATCAACGTCTGGACCAGCATCGTCGTGTTCGTCCTGGGCGTCTGGATCATCTGGTTCACCGGCCGCCGAGCGCGCCGTGCCGAGCACCCGGTCAGCGGGCCGGAGTCCCAGGATGCGGGATAGCGCCGCTCAGATGGCAAGACGCAAAGGGCTGCAGATATCCTTCCGGGACGTGGCCAGAGCCGTCCGCGCCTGACCTTGCCGTGACCGGTCCTTCAGCGACCGACGACCCCGAGGACGGTGATGCGACGTGACCGTCGCCCGCTTCTCCGCCCAGCCCGCCGACACCGGCCTGTACCGCCGTGAGCACGAGCACGACGCCTGCGGTGTGGCCATGGTGGCGACGATGCGAGGCACCGCGGGTCACGACATCGTCGTCCATGCGCTCGACGCCCTGCGCAACCTCGACCACCGCGGCGCCACCGGCGCCGACCCCCTGGTCGGTGACGGCGCCGGCATCCTGACCCAGGTGCCGGACGCCTTCTTCCGGGCGGTCCTTCCCGAAGGACTGCCGCCGGCCGGTGGGTATGCCGTGGGCATGGCCTACCTGCCCGACGAGGCCACCGCGCGCTCGGTCGCCGAGGCCCGCATCGACGAGATCGCCGTCGAGGAGGGGCTGCGCGTCGTCGCCTGGCGCGACGTGCCGGTGACCCCTGACCTGGTCGGCCGGGCGGCCCGCGAGTGCATGCCGTTCTTCCGGCAGCTGTTCGTCGCCTCGGACAGCGGTCTGACCGGCATCGAGCTCGACCGGGTGGCGTTCTGCCTGCGCAAGCGCGCCGAGCACGAGGCCGAGGTCTACTTCCCGTCGCTGTCCGCCCGCACCGTGGTCTACAAGGGCATGCTGACCACCGGCCAGCTCGAGCCGTTCTTCCCCGACCTGTCGGATGAGCGGTTCACCTCCGAGCTCGCCCTGGTGCACTCGCGCTTCTCGACGAACACGGTCCCGAGCTGGCCCCTGGCCCACCCCTACCGGCTCATCGCGCACAACGGTGAGATCAACACCGTCAAGGGCAACCGCAACTGGATGCGCGCCCGCGAGAGCCAGATCCGCTCCGAGCTCTTCCCCGGCGACCTCGAGCGGGTCTTCCCGATCTGCACCCCCGGCGCGTCCGACTCGGCGACCTTCGACGAGGTGCTCGAGCTGCTGCACCTCGGCGGCCGCTCGCTGCCGCACTCGGTGCTGATGATGATCCCCGAGGCGTGGGAGAACCACGAGTCGATGGACCCGGCTCGCCGGGCGTTCTACGAGTTCCACTCGACCTTCATGGAGCCCTGGGACGGTCCCGCCTGCGTCACGTTCACCGACGGCACCCTGATCGGGGCCGTGCTCGACCGTAACGGGCTGCGCCCGGGCCGCTACTGGGTCACCGACGACGGACTGGTCGTGCTGGCCTCCGAGTCCGGGGTGCTCGACATCGCACCCGAGCGCGTCGTCCGGCGTGGCCGGCTGCAGCCGGGCCGGATGTTCCTCGTCGACACCGCCGCGGGCCGCATCGTCAGCGACGATGAGGTCAAGTCCTCCCTCGCCGGTGCGAACCCGTACGAGGAGTGGCTGCACGCGGGCCTGATCGGCCTGGCCGACCTGCCCGAGCGCGAGCACATCATCCACACCCCGGCGTCGGTGGCGCGGCGCCAGCGCACGTTCGGCTACACCGAGGAGGAGCTGAAGATCCTGCTCGCCCCGATGGCGTCCACCGGGGGTGAGGCCCTGGGCTCGATGGGCACCGACACCCCGATCGCGGTGCTCTCCGAGCGGCCGCGGCTCGTCTTCGACTACTTCACCCAGCTCTTCGCGCAGGTGACCAACCCGCCGCTCGACGCCATCCGCGAGGAGCTGGTGACCTCGCTTGGCGCCTCGATCGGACCCGAGGGCAACGTCCTCGACGCCACCCCGACGCACGCCCGCCAGGTGCTGCTGCCCTTCCCGGTCATCGACAACGACGAGCTCGCCAAGATCGTGCACATCAACGCCGACGGCGACCTGCCGGGCTACGGCACCGTCGTCGTCAAGGGCACCTACGACGTGCACGGCGGTGAGGACGCCCTGCGCGCCCGCCTGCACGAGATCTTCGCCGAGGTGTCGGCGGCGATCAGCGACGGCGCCCGCTTCGTCGTGCTCTCCGACCGCGACTCCGACCGCGACCTGGCACCCATCCCGTCGCTGCTGCTCACCTCCGCGGTGCACCACCACCTGATCCGCCAGAAGACCCGCACCCAGGTCGGTCTCGTCGTCGAGGCCGGCGACGTGCGCGAGGTGCACCACGTGGCCCTGCTCGTCGGCTACGGCGCCGCGGCCATCAACCCCTACCTCGCGATGGAGACCGTCGAGGACATGGTGCGGCACGGCGCCATCACCTCGGTCACCGAGGAGAAGGCGGTCGCCAACCTGATCAAGGCGCTGGGCAAGGGCGTGCTCAAGGTGATGTCGAAGATGGGCATCTCGACCGTGGCGTCCTACCGCGGCGCGCAGGTCTTCGAGGCGATCGGCCTGTCGCAGGAGCTCGTCGACGAGTTCTTCACCGGCACGCCGAGCCAGCTCGGCGGCATCGGCCTCGACGTCGTCGCGGCCGAGGCCGCGGCCCGGCACGAGGCGGCCTACCCGCCCGACGGCATCTGGCAGGCGCACCGCAAGCTGCTCGTCGGTGGCGAGTACCAGTGGCGCCGCGAGGGAGAGCCGCACCTGTTCGACCCCGACACCGTGTTCCGGCTGCAGCACGCCACGCGCTCGCGCCGCTACGACGTCTTCAAGCAGTACACCGCCCGGGTCGACGAGCAGTCCGGTCGGCTGATGACGCTGCGCGGGCTCTTCGAGCTCGGGGGTGCGCACCCGCGTCCGCCGGTGCCGATCGAGGAGGTCGAGCCGGTCAGCGAGATCGTGCAGCGGTTCACCACCGGCGCCATGAGCTACGGCTCGATCAGCATGGAGGCGCACGAGACCCTCGCCATCGCGATGAACCGGCTCAAGGCGCGCTCCAACACCGGGGAGGGTGGGGAGGACCCCGAGCGGCTGATGGACCCGCAGCGCCGGTCGGCGATCAAACAGGTCGCCTCCGGCCGGTTCGGCGTGACCTCGCTGTACCTCACCCACGCCGACGACATCCAGATCAAGATGGCGCAGGGCGCCAAGCCGGGGGAGGGCGGCCAGCTGCCCGGCCCCAAGGTCTACCCGTGGATCGCGAGGACCCGGCACTCGACGCCGGGGGTCGGGTTGATCAGCCCTCCGCCGCACCACGACATCTACTCGATCGAGGACCTCGCCCAGCTGATCCACGACCTCAAGAACGCCAACCCGCAGGCTCGGATCCACGTCAAGCTCGTGTCCGAGGTGGGCGTCGGCACCGTGGCCGCCGGCGTCAGCAAGGCGCACGCCGACGTCGTGCTCATCTCCGGCCACGACGGCGGCACCGGAGCCAGCCCGCTGACCAGCCTCAAGCACGCCGGCGGCCCGTGGGAGCTCGGGCTGGCCGAGACCCAGCAGACCCTGGTGCTCAACGGGCTGCGCGACCGGATCGTCGTGCAGGTCGACGGCCAGATCAAGACCGGCCGCGACGTCGTCGTCGCAGCGCTGCTCGGTGCCGAGGAGTTCGGCTTCGCCACCGCGCCGCTGGTGGTGTCGGGCTGCATTCTGATGCGGGTCTGCCACCTCGACACCTGCCCGGTCGGTATCGCGACGCAGAACCCCGAGCTGCGCGCCCGCTTCTCGGGCAGCCCGGACTTCGTCGAGACCTTCTTCGAGTACATCGCGCAGGAGGTCCGTGAGCACCTCGCCGCGCTCGGCTTCCGCAGCCTCGAGGAGGCGATCGGCCAGATCCGCCACCTCGACACCGCCAAGGCGATCAGCCACTGGAAGGCCTCCGGTCTCGACCTGAGCCCGATCCTCGCCGAGGTGCACAGCCCCGACGGGTCCGGCACGCACCACACCGTCGCCCAGGACCACGGCCTCGAGAAGGCGCTCGACCACCAGCTCATCGCCGCCGCGCGCGACGCGATCGACCACGAGGCGCCGGTCACGGCGCGGTTCCCCATCCGCAACGTCAACCGCACCGTCGGCACCATGCTCGGTCACGAGGTCACCAAGGCCCACCCGCAGGGACTGGCGGACGGCACCATCACCCTCACCCTCACCGGCTCCGCCGGCCAGAGCTTCGGCGCCTTCCTGCCCGCCGGCATCACGCTGCGCCTCGAGGGCGACGCCAACGACTACGTCGGCAAGGGCCTGTCCGGTGGCCGGGTCGTCGTGCGCCCCGCCCCCGGCTCGGCGCTCGTGGCCGAGGAGAACGTCATCGCCGGCAACGTCATCGGCTACGGCGCCACGTCCGGCGAGGTCTTCCTGCGCGGCCGGGTCGGTGAGCGCTTCTGCGTGCGCAACTCGGGTGCCACCGCGGTCGTCGAGGGCGTCGGCGACCACGGCCTGGAGTACATGACCGGCGGCACCGCGCTCATCCTCGGACCGACGGGTCGCAACGTGGCCGCAGGGATGTCCGGCGGCGTCGCCTACGTCCTCGACCTCGACCACGCGAACGTCAACCGTGAGCTCGTCGACCTCGGCCCGCTGCGGCCTGAGGACGAGCTCGTCGTCCACGACCTCCTCGAGCGGCACCACCGGTGGACCGACTCACCGGTCGCGGCGCGGCTCCTCGCCGACTGGGACACCGCCCGGACGGCCCTCACCCTGGTCCTGCCCCGTGCCTACCAGCGCGTCATCGACGTGCGGGCGAAGGCGGCGGCGGAGGGCCTCGACCCCGACGGCCCCCAGGTGTGGGAGCGGATCATGGAGGCCTCCCGTGGCTGACCCCCAGGGTTTCCTGAAGACGCGTGAGCGCGAGCTGCCGCGTCGTCGACCGGTGCCGGTCCGCATCAAGGACTGGAAGGAGGTCTTCGAGGAGCAGCCCGTCACCGAGCTGCAGCGTCAGGCCGGCCGCTGCATGGACTGCGGTATCCCGTTCTGCCACAGCGGATGTCCGCTGGGCAACCTCATCCCCGAGTGGAACGACCTCGCGTGGAAGGGGGAGTGGCGCCAGGCGATCGACCGACTGCACGCGACCAACAACTTCCCCGAGTTCACCGGCCGGCTCTGCCCGGCGCCCTGCGAGTCGGCCTGCGTGCTCGGCATCAACCAGCCCGCCGTGACCATCAAGCAGGTCGAGGTGAGCATCATCGACCGGGCCTTCGCCAACGGCACCGTCAGCCCGGAGGCGCCCGACCGGCTCTCCGGCAAGACCGTCGCCGTCGTCGGCTCCGGCCCCGCGGGGCTGGCGGCCGCCCAGCAGCTGACCCGCGCCGGACACACCGTCGCCGTCTACGAGCGCGCCGACCAGCCGGGTGGCCTGCTGCGCTACGGCATCCCCGAGTTCAAGATGGAGAAGTCGGTCCTCGACCGGCGCATCGCGCAGATGAAGTCCGAGGGCACTCGCTTCCGCACCGGGGTCGACGTCGGCCGCGACCTCAGCGGCCCTGACCTGCGCACGCGGTTCGACGCGGTCGTCGTCGCGATCGGCGCCACCGTGCCGCGCGACCTGCCGGTGCCCGGGCGCGAGCTCGACGGTGTCATGCAGGCCATGGACTTCCTGCCGCCGGCGAACCGGGTTGCGCTCGGCCAGCACGTGCAGGGCCAGGTCACGGCATCCGGCAAGGACGTGATCGTCATCGGCGGCGGCGACACCGGCGCCGACTGCATCGGCACCGCACACCGCCAGGGGGCCCGCTCGGTGACCAGCCTGGAGATCCTGCCGCAGCCGCCGGCCGAGCGCGCCGCACACTCCCCGTGGCCGACCTACCCGATGACCTTCCGCGTCGCCTCGGCGCACGAGGAGGGCGGCGACCGCGTGTACGCCGTCTCGACCAGCGAGGTCGTCGGCGACGAGCACGGCCGGGTCCGCGCACTGCGGCTGCACGAGGTGCGGATGGGTGAGAGCGGGTTCGAGAACGTCGAGGGGAGCGAGAAGGAGATCCCGGCGCAGCTCGTGCTGCTCGCGATGGGCTTCCTCGGCCCGCAGCAGGACCTGCTCGACCAGCTCGGGGTGGAGCGGGACCCCCGCACCAACGCCGCGCGTGACGACGCGTACATGACCAGTGTGCCGGGGGTGTTCGCCGCCGGTGACGCGGGCCGCGGCCAGTCGCTCATCGTCTGGGCGATCGCCGAGGGCCGCTCGGCCGCGCACGAGGTCGACGCCTGGCTGATGGGCAAGCCGTCTCGCCTGCCGCGCCCGATCGCCCCCACCGACCGACCGCTGATGGCCTGACCGGGGGGGCTTGACGGCGGCACCCGTGATGCGGCCCTCGTCACGGTGGAAGCGCTTGCACCGTTAGGCTCTGCGGCATGCGTCGCGCCAAGATCGTCTGCACCCTCGGACCTGCCACGAGCTCCGCCGAGAACCTCAAGGAGCTCGTCCGGGCCGGCATGGACGTCGCCCGGCTCAACCTCAGCCACGGCAACCACGCCGACCACGAGAGGGTCTACACCGACGTGCGCGCGGCCAGTGACGCCACTGGCCGTGCCGTCGGCATCCTGGTCGACCTGCAGGGCCCGAAGATCCGCACCGCACGGTTCGAGAACGGCCCGATCCTGCTCGTGCCCGGCACCACCTTCACCATCACCACGCGTACCGTGCCCGGCGATGAGAAGGAGGTCGGCACCACGTATGCCGGGCTGCCCGGTGACGTGACCGCGGGCGACCGCATCCTCATCGACGACGGCAAGCTCGCGCTCATCGCCACCTCGGTCAGCGACACCGACGTCGTGTGCCAGGTGCTCGAGGGCGGAATGCTGTCGAACAACAAGGGCATCAACCTGCCCGGCGTCGCGGTGTCGGTGCCGGCGATGTCCGAGAAGGACAAGGACGACCTGCGCTGGGCCCTGCGGATGCGCGTCGACATGATCGCCCTGTCGTTCGTGCGCACCGCCGACGACATCCGCGACGTGCACCTGATCATGGACGAGGAGGGGCTGCGACTGCCGGTCATCGCCAAGATCGAGAAGCCGCAGGCGGTCGAGAACCTCGACGAGATCATCCGGGCCTTCGACGGCGTCATGGTCGCGCGCGGCGACCTCGGCGTCGAGATGCCGCTCGAGGAGGTTCCGCTCGTGCAGAAGCGGGCCTGCGAGATCGCCAGGCGCCGGGCCAAGCCGGTCATCGTCGCGACCCAGGTGCTCGAGTCGATGATCGAGAGCAGCCGCCCGACCCGCGCCGAGGCCTCCGACGCCGCCAACGCGGTGCTCGACGGCGCCGACGCCCTGATGCTCTCCGGCGAGACGAGCGTCGGCAAGCATGCGTTCGCGGCCGTGCGCACGATGGCCCGCATCATCGAGAACACCGAGGACCACGGGATGCACCGCATCCGCCCGCTCGGCACCCGGCCCAACTCCAAGGGCGGGGCGGTCACGGCGGCCGCAGCCGAGATCGGCGAGCTGCTGGGGTGCACCTACCTCATCACCTTCACCACGAGCGGCGACTCGACCCGGCGGCTGTCGCGGGTGCGCCCCCGCATCCCGATGCTCGCGTTCACCCCGAACCAGGCGACCCGCAGCCAGCTCGCGCTGACCTGGGGCGTCGAGACCTTCCTGGTCAGCGACGCACGGCACACCGACGAGATGGCGATGCAGGTCGACGAGGTGCTGCTGGCGGCGGGGCGCGTGGTCGAGGGCGACAACGTCATCATCGTCGCCGGCTCGCCCCCCGGCATACCCGGGTCGACCAACGCGCTGCGCATCCACCGCATCGGTGATGCCAAGAACCGGGTTGCGCCCGCGTACAACGACATCGCGACGGGGGTCGTCTGAGGCCGGGAGGACTCGTCGATACACTGGCGACGCCCCGGCCGGGGTGGTGGAATGGCAGACACGGAGGACTCAAAATCCTCTGCCCGCAAGGGCGTGCGGGTTCGAGTCCCGCTCCCGGCACATGAGTGAGACCCTGCCCCCTGCGGCCCCGGTGTCGACCAAGCGCATCCTCGTGGCCGAGGACGAGGCGATCATCCGCCTCGACCTCGCGGAGATGCTCGGCGAGGCCGGCTACGACGTCGTCGGCCAGGCCGGTGACGGTGAGCAGGCCGTCGAGATGGCCCTGGCCCTTCGGCCCGACATCGTCATCATGGACATCAAGATGCCGGTCATGGACGGCATCACCGCCGCCGAGCAGATCGGCAAGGAGCGGATCTGCCCGGTCGTCATGCTCACGGCGTTCAGCCAGACCGAGCTCGTCGAGCGGGCCCGCGACGCCGGTGTCATGGCCTACGTCGTCAAGCCGTTCACGGCCAGCGACGTCATGCCCGCCCTCGACATCGCGCTGTCGCGGTGGAGCGAGCTCAAGGCCCTCGAGGCGGAGGTGGCCGACCTCGGCGACCGGTTGGAGACCCGCAAGGCCGTCGACCGCGCCAAGGGCGTGCTGATGGCCAAGCTCAAGATCAGCGAGGCGGACGCGTTCCGGTGGATCCAGAAGACGGCCATGGACCGCCGGATGGGCATGCGCGAGGTCGCCGAGGCCGTCGTGGCAGGCATGGAGAAGGCCTGACCCGCGGGTCGCCCGGCCACCTCCCGTCAGAACGGCGGAGGCTCTACCACAACGACTGCTGGCTCGGGTGTCACTGAAGCCGCTGACGGGGGGCTCGGCGGTGGTGGCGGTGGCAGGGTGGCGTGGTCGGGCGACGTGACGCGCTTCTTGCCGGTGGGGGAGGTCCAGGTGGCGGTGCCGTCGGGGGCGAGGTGGTAGGTCCAGCGGCGGCGTTGTTTGAGGCGGTGGTGTCTGCGGCAGAGGCCGCCCAGGTTGCTGGGTGACGTTGGTCCGGCCGGCCAGGGGCGGGCGTGGTCGACGTCGCACCTGGTGGCGGGGCGGGGGCAGCCCCACATGCGGCAGGTGCCGTCTCGGGTGGTGACGAAGTCGGTGACTGACTTCGGTGGCCGGTAGGCGCTGCTCACT
>JBBQWX010000012.1:0-49444 GCA_038210185.1 Actinomycetales bacterium | reverse complement strand
CCAGGTAGTAGTAGGTCTGTCCGCCCTGCTTCTTCCCCACAATCGATGCCATATCTAGGTAATACACGATCGGTGACGAAAAGCCAACCACCGCAATGGAAGACACGCCGGTCAATCAGCTAGCGGGGAAACTCCCGCTAGAGGGTGTTGTCGTTCGCTGTCAGCTGGTCGGCGAGCTTGTCCAGTGCCATGGCCCAGCCCACTGCGCCGGGTGAACCTTCAGGTATCCCGATGTGGGTCAGCACCATTCGGGTCCCGCCCCCGACGGGTTCGAGGTGCACGCGCACCTCGGTGGTCGTCGGGTGCCCGGCCGGCATCCCCATCTCTTCGGGTGCCAACACGGTGCCGTGTTCGTCGGCCATGGAGTCGGTGTAGACCAGGCGCTGGTTCTCGGCGACCTCGAGGTAGGTGCCGGTGAACCACATCCGCCGCAGGCCCTGTGGGGCCTGCACTTCCATGCAGAGGAGCCGGGTTCCGCCGACGCGCACGTCCATCCGGGCGACCGGGACAGTGCTGCCGGCCGGGCCGTACCAGGAGGCGAAGTGCTCGGGCTGCGTCCACAGCTTCCACATCAGGTCCGGCGGCGCCGGGAACATCCGCTCGATCGTCACGCTGTCGGGCATCTTCTCGACCATGACCGCTACGCGTCCTCTTCGTCTCGTTGCAGCTCCTGGAGGTAGCTGTCCATCCGGTTCAGGCGGGCCTCCCAGACCGGCCGGTACTGCTCGGCCCACGACGAGACCTCCCGCAAGGGCGTGGCATCGAGAGTGCGTGGGCGGTACTGCGCCTGCTGCCCGCGAACGATCAGCCCAGCCCTCTCCAGAACCTTGAGGTGCTTGGAGATGGCAGGCAGCGACAGGCGGAACGGTTCGGCGAGCTCGTTGACGGTGGCCTCGCCCTGGGCAAGGCGGGCCAGCATGGCCCGTCGGGTCGCGTTGGCCAGTGCTCCGAAAGTCGCGTCCAGCCGGTCCTCGACAGCGGCTGTCATGGCGACTCCTAGTTATCTAGATGGCTAAGTAACCAATAGGTAAAGTACCGATGGGGGGCACCTCCTGTCAACGAGCAACCCGTGAGTGTGCGGATGCCTGACGAGCCGCCGATGAAGCACCTCAGCGACCGTCACCGCACCAGACCCCGGAACACCTCGATCAGCTCGTCGAGGCTGTCGTCCGAGAGGGTCTTCACGGTCACCGACCCCAGTGCCTCGATCATCATCCGCAGCTGGTCTAGGTAGGCGGCGCACCCGGAACAGAGGGCGAGGTGGTGCTCGACCGAGGCCACCTCGTCCGAGGTCAGCGCCCCCTCGAGGTAGTCGGTGAGCAGTTCGACGAGCTCCTGGCACGAGACGTCGCGTGTCGACGGGGTGGTCATGGCGCAGCCACCTCGAGGATGCTGCGCAACCGTGCCCGGCCGCGGTGCAGGAGCACCCGCTGGTTCTGGGGGGTCAGGTCGAGCAGGTCGCACACCTCGGGCGCTGGGAACCCGTGCACGTCACGCAGCTCGACGACGGCGCGTTGCCGTTCGGGCAGCTCGGTGAGAGCTTGGGTCAGCACCGCCCAGAGCTCGGCGCTCAGCACCCGCGCCTCGGGCTCCCACCACGCCGGGGCGGAGTCCTCTCGCCAGCCACCGGGGTAGCGGTCGTCGGCGCCGCGGAAGCGGTCGGGGTCGACGGTGGGCCCGGCGAGCTCGGCCATCACGACTGCGTCACCCCGCCCTCTGCGCCTTGCGGTGTTGACCAGGATGCGGAAGACCCAGGTGCGCAGGCTGGCTCGGCCCTCGAACAGCCGCAGTCCGCGGAGCACCCCGAGCCAGGCCTCCTGGACTACCTCCTCCGCGGTCGCGTGGGAGCGGACGTGGGCACGGGCGACCCGCAGCATGGCGGGCGACCAGTCACGGACGACGGCGGCGAAGGCCGCTTCGTCGCCGGCGCGCAGCCGGTCGACGAGACCTTCGTCCTCCGTCATCACTGTCGCAACGTAGCCCGGCGCCCTTCCCCACGGGAAGCGTGGCCAGCGTTGCGAACGACCTCACACCAGCTCCGCGTCGGCGTGGACGTGCAGCAGGGCGGGCCCGTCGACGGCGAACAACCGGGCCATCGCCTCGTCGAGCTCGGAGGCATGGTGCACCGGGATGCCCACGGCACCACAGAGATCGGCATAGGCGGCGAAGTCGGGGTTGACCAGCGAGGTCTGCCAGACCGGCAGCCGCCCGGCAAGCTGCTCCTTGCTGATCTTCCCGAGCGCCCCGTTGTCCAGCAGCACGTGCTTGACCGGGATGCCGTACTTGACTGCGGTGGTGAGCTCGGCGAGGTACTGACCGAAGCCACCGTCGCCGGTCACCGCGACGACCGGCCGGCGAGGGTCGGCCGCCCAGGCGCCCATCGCGGCGGGGTACCCGAAGCCGATGGAACCGAGGTAACCCGACATGAGCACCGGCTGGCCGGCGCTCTCGAAGTAACGGCCGAAGGAGTAGGCGTGGTTGCCGACGTCGACGGCGATGACCGCGTCGGCGGGGCAATGGGCGCCCAGGGCCGCGAAGACTGCCGCACTCGCGACGCCGTGGCCACGGTCGTCTGCCGCGCGGCGGGCCTTCTCGGCTCGCCAAATGGCCCAGCGGGCGGCGACGTCGGGTCCCTGGTCGACGGCAACCGGTGCGGGACCGGCATCCAACCCGACGAGCAGCGCTCGCAGCGTCACCGCGGCATCCCCGAGCAGCCCGACCGTCACCGGGTCGAACCGGCCGATCGCGCTGGGCGCGTCGTCGACCTGCACGATCGGTTTGTACGGGGCGATCCCGGTGTGGTTGGCGAACGAGGCACCGACGACCAGGAGCAGGTCGGACTCGTTCATCAGCCACGAGGCGACGGGTGTGCCCGACCTCCCCAGCACGCCCGCGGCGAGCGGGTGGGTGTCCGGCAGCAGCCCCTTGGCGCGGAACGTGGCCAGCACCGGGGCCCCGAGCCGCTCCGCGAGGGAGCGCACCTCATCGGCCGCCCCCCGGGCTCCCTCGCCCACGATCAGCACCGGCCTGCTTGCGCCACGGAGCAGATCGAGGGTCTGGCCCAGGGTGAACGGCGATGGAGCGACGGCGAGGTCGGCGCGTCGACCGGTGGGGCCACCGGCCGGTGCGTCTGACGCCGCGTCCTGCACCTCGTCGGGCAGCACCAGATGCGCCACGCCCCGCCCGTCCGTCGCCCGCTTGACGGCGGCTCCGGCGAGCTCGGCGTGGTCGGACCCCGCGTGGACGGTCACCGTCGACAGGGTGACGTCGCGGAACACCGCCGACAGGTCGACGTCCTGGAAGGCGCCGCGGCCGAGGACCTTGGAGGGCACCTGGCCGGAGATCGCGACGACGGGGGCGCCGTCGAGCCGCGCGTCGTACAGGCCGGTCAGCAGGTTGGTGGAGCCGGGGCCGGCGATCGCCACGCAGGCGGCGGGCCGCCCGGTCAGCTTGCCGTAGGCCGATGCGGCGAAGGCCGCCGCACCTTCGTGCCGGATGCCGATGTAGCGCAGCTCGCCGCGCTCCTCGGCCCGGCGCAAGGCTTCGGCGAACCCCAGGTTGGAGTGGCCCACCATGCCGAACACCGTGTCGACGCCCCACGCGACGAGCGTCTCGACCAGGACGTCCGAGACACTGCGTGGCCGCTCGATGACGTCGGGAAGGTCGACCCACACCCCATCCGGTCGCTGCTCGACGTCGTAGGCGGCCGGCGCGTCCGAGAAGCCCTCGGGTGGGAGCCCGGTTGCCGGGTCGTAGTCGTAGCCGTGCCACGGGCAGCGCAGCAGCCCGCCCTCGATCGACCCCTCGCCCAGCGGCCCGCCCTGGTGGGGGCAGTGGTCCTCCAGCGCGCCGACCCGGCCGCGACAGGTGCTCACCGCCACCGTGCGCCCGTCGACGACTGCGGTGCGGACGCGGCCCTCGTCGGGCACCTCCTCGATCCGGTGCCAGGTCATCGGGGCACCCCGGCGTAGGAGACACCGACGAGGTCGGCGACGTGGCGTTTCCAGCTGGTCAGGTCGCGTGGGGTGAAGTGCGAGAGGGAGTCGTGGCCGCAGGCGCGCGCGAGCACGACCATGAGCTCGGTCAGCGAGGTCAGGTAGCGGGTCAGCTGCTCGGATGCGCGGGGCAGCGGGAACCGGGCTCGCAGGTGTGGCTTCTGGGTGGCGATGCCGACGGGGCAGTTGTCGGTGTGGCAGGCCCGCATGCCGACGCAGCCGATGGCCTGGAGGGCGACATTGGAGACCGCGATCGCGTCGGCGCCCAGGGCGAGTGCCTTGACCATGTCGTGTGGCCGGCGCAGGCCACCGGTCGCGATGAGGGTCACGTCGCGCGCGCCGGCGAGGTCGAGGTGCCGTCGCGCCCGGGCCAGCGCCGCCATGGTCGGCACGCTGATCGTGTCGCGGAAGATGGTTGGCGCCGCTCCCGTGCCGCCGCCGCGCCCGTCGAGGATGACGTAGTCGATGCCGAGGTCAAGCGCGGCGTCGAGGTCCTCTTCCACGTGCTGGGCCGACATCTTCACCCCGACCGGGATGCCGCCTGAGCGCGCCCTGATGTGGTCGACGAGGTCCTTCGCCTCGAGCAGGGTCTGCCAGTCGGTGAACCGGGCTGGGGACACGGCCGGTGTCCCCTCGGGCAGTCCGCGCACCTGAGCGATCCGGCCGACGACCTTGCTGCCTGGCAGGTGACCACCGGTGCCGGTCTTGGCGCCCTGGCCCAGCTTGAGGTGCAGCGCCTGAACCTGGTCGAGAACGCCCTCGTCCCACCCGAACCGGCCTGAGGCCAGCTCGTAGAGGTAGCGGGTGTTCTCGGCCTTCTCCTCCGGGAGCATCCCACCCTCACCCGAGCAGATGGCCGTGCCGGCGGCCTCTGCGCCGCGGCCGAGCGCGGTCTTGGCCTCCTGCGAGATGGCCCCGAAGCTCATGTCCGAGACGAACACCGGGATCTCGAGCCGCAGCGGCTTCGCGGCCGCCGGGCCGATCACGACCGAGGTGTCGACCGGCTCGTCGTCGAGGAGGGGGAACCGGTGCAGCTGAGCGGTGAGCACCTGTAGGTCGTCCCAGGTCGGCAGCTCGGTGCGGGGCACGCCCATGGCGGCAACGTCGCCGTGCGGGCCGGAGAGGCCGTGCTTCGCCAGTGCGTGGATCTCGCTGACGAAGGGCTCCTCCGCGGTGTCCTGGTGCGGGTCGTCGTAGAACCGGTCGTAGGTCGATACCACGGCCCGCGCCGGGCGCATGGACTGGAAGTCGAGAAGCTCGCGGCGGTCGAGGCGCACCTCCCCGTCGTCAACGTGAGCTGTGAACTTGTGGATTCGCTCGCTCGGGTTGTACGCCGAGATCCCGGTGTCCAGCCGGTAGTCCCACCCGTGCAGCCCGCACACGAGGTTGGCGCCCTCCACACGTCCGTCCGAGAGCAGCGCGCCGCGGTGCGGGCAGCGGCCCTCGAACACGTGCACGTCCTCTCCACGACGGATGATGACGAGGTCGAGCCCGTCGGCGTCGGCATGCGCCGGTGTCTCCAGCGCCAGCTCGTCGAGTCGGGCGACCGTCAGGTAGGTGGTGTCCATGTAACGCTCCAGCTCGTAGTGACACGACAGGTGACATCACGGTGCCGCGAACAGGTCGCGGCGTTACACAGGAGGCCCGATGGACCCCAACTCTCTTGCCACGACACGCCGCGCCCTGCACGCGGTCGCGGAGCTGGTCATCGCCGGCCCGCAGTACACCGCCGCTGGTGACATCCGGCTCCGGGTCGTGCCCGGCGGTTTCGGCGGGGCTGCGTCCTCGGTCCGCGTGGACGGTGACCACCTCGTGTGGGACGGAGGCAGGGTCGCGCTCGGCGGCACGTGTCGCGCGCTGGCGGATGCCGTCGGCGTTGTCGCGGGAGCCCCGGACGTATACCGAGTGGGGTCCGGCGTGGACCCTGACGAGCAGCTGCCGTTCGACCCCGACGCGTTGGCGCTGCTGCTCGGGTGGTTCGCACGGGGCGACGAGGCGCTGCGCACCTTCGCGCCCGACGAGGAGCGCGTGCTCTGGCCCGAGCACTTCGACGTCGGTTACGCCTTGGACGAGATCAACTACGGGGTGTCACCGGGCGACGACGGACACCCAGCGCCATACGCCTACGTCGGCCCATGGACCCAGCGGGAGGGCGCCTTCTGGAACACCTCCTTCGGCGCGGCACGCCCCGCAGCCGACCTGCCAGACGTCGATGACGTCGTGAAGTTCTTCACTGAGGGCAGAACGGCCGCGGGCGGTGGGTGACGCTCCCGCGCCGCCTTCGGTGGACCTCAGGCTCGGTGGAAGCCTTCATGTCTGGCTTGCCGGTCCATCCGACTGCTCAAAGTTCAGGCGGCGCTTGCGGTGCACACCGAGCCGCCGATCCGCGGCGACGCAGCCGGATGCGAGCGACGCATCTCCAGACAGAACTGTCACATAACTGTCACGAATGGGATCGGTCCCGTGTCTATCCAGTTCAGGACGCCGCAGAGGAGATTCCCGCCACCTCCACCACCGGACTCACTCCCACGTCCAGCGACCGGCCCGGTCCCGCCACGTGCGGGGCCGGGCCGGACGCGTCCCCCAGCCCCAGCCCCGGTTCCTCGCGAAGTCAGGAGCACTTCGTCGAGTCAGGGGCGTATACGGCCCTGGCCCCGCGAAGTGCTCCTGACTTCGCGTGGTGGCCCGGCTGGTTGAATGCCGTATGCCGTCGCCCCTGCCGCAGGTCCCCGACGAGGAGCGGATCGGCGACCGCGACCTCGCGCAGTGGCCCACCCGCACCGGTCGCTGGTTCGTGGAGCAGGTGGCCCATCTGGTCACCGTGCTCGGCCGGGTCTGGCGGTGGAGCCTGGCCAACCTGGCACTGGTGATCACCGTGCTCGTCGGCGGCGGAGTCGTCCTGGGCGCCACGCTGCTCGCCGCGGAGGTCTACGAGGCGGTCGTCGAGAGCGACGACCTCGCGGTGCTCGACCAGCCGGTGCTCGACGCGGCCGTCTCGTCGCGGACGGCCTCCGCCGAGCAGTGGGTCACCCGGTTCACCGACCTCGGCGGCACCATCGCGATGCCGGTCCTCGCCATCGGTGTCGTCACGATCCTCGCCGTGAAGCGCCGTTCGTGGCTGCCCGTGGCGCTCATGGGCATCGCCTCCGCCGGATCGGTGCTCATCACGGTGCTCGGCAAGGACCTCGCCGGGCGCGCCCGACCGCCGAGGGCTTTGGCCGTGCCCCCGTGGGAGACCTCGGCGTCGTTCCCGTCGGGCCACACGCTCAACGCCACGGTCGTGCTCGGCGTCGCGGCCTACCTCGTCATGCTCGGGCGGCGGCACCTGCGCAGCAGGCTGCTCGTCGGGTCGGTCGTCGTCGTGTTCGTCGTCGCGATGGGCCTGTCCCGGGTGTGGCTGGGCCACCACTGGCTCACCGACGTGATCGCCGGCTGGCTCGTGGGGCTCGCCTGGCTCGGCACGGTCGTGACGGGTCACCGGGTGAAGGTGACGCTGGACCGTGCCGAGCGCGCCGAGCGTGCCGAACGCGACAGTCAGCTCGTGGCGGAGCGGGCGACTACGGCCCGGCCGGCCTCGAGCCGGGCGATGGGCACCCGGAACGGCGAGCACGACACGTAGTCGAGCCCGCGCTCCTCGAAGTAGTGCACCGACACGGGGTCACCACCGTGCTCGCCGCACACCCCGACCTTGAGCCCGGGCTTGGTCTTGCGCCCCTCGTCGGTGCCGATGCGCACCAGTCGGCCCACGCCCTGCCGGTCGATGGTCTCGAACGGCGACACCCCGAGGATGCCGGCCTCCATGTAGCGCGAGAAGAAGCTCGACTCGACATCGTCACGCGAGAAGCCCCAGGTGGTCTGGGTCAGGTCGTTGGTGCCGAACGAGAAGAAGTCGGCGGCCTGCGCGATGTCCCCCGCCGTCAGGGCCGCACGGGGCAGCTCGATCATCGTGCCGACGAGGTGGTCCATGTGCACGGAGTGCTTCTCGCGGGCCCGGTGCGCGGCGTCGTCGATCTCGGCACGGATGTTGCGCAGCTCCTCGACCGCCCCGACCAGCGGCACCATGATCTCGGGCAGGGCGTGGCCGCCCTTCTCGGCGACGATGGCCGCCGCCTCGAGGATGGCCTGCGACTGCATCTCGAACAGCCCCGGGATGGCGATGCCGAGCCGCACCCCGCGCAGGCCGAGCATGGGGTTCTCCTCGTGCAGGCGGTGCACAGCGAGCAGCAGCAGCGAGTCGGTGTCGTGCTCCTGGCCCAGTGCCTCGGCCACCGCGACCTTGACCGACAGCTCGGTGAAGTCGGGCAGGAACTCGTGCAGCGGCGGGTCGAGCAGCCGCACGGTCACCGGCAGGCCGTCCATCGCCTCGAAGATCTCGATGAAGTCGGCCCGCTGCAGGGGCAGCAGCTCGTCGAAGACGACCTGCCGGTCCTCCGCGCCCTCGGCCAGGATCAGCCGCTCGACGAGCTCGCGTCGCTCGCCGAGGAACATGTGCTCGGTGCGGCACAGGCCGACGCCCTCGGCCCCGAAACGGCGGGCGCGGGCGGCATCCGGCGCGTTGTCGGCGTTGGCGCGCACCTGCATCCGTCGGTGTTGGTCGGCCACGCCCATCAGCCGGTCGACCGCGGCCACGACCGGGCCGCCCTCGTCGACCGACATGGTGCCCTCGAAGTAGCGGACCACCGGGGAGGGGTGCACCGCGACCTCGCCGAGGAACACCTCACCGGTCGACCCGTCGATGGAGAGCGTGTCGCCCTCGCGCACGACCTTGCCGTCGGGAGTGGTGAACTGCTTGGCCTTGGTGTCGACCTCGAGGGTCTCGGCGCCGCACACGCAGGTGCGACCCATGCCACGCGCCACGACGGCGGCGTGCGAGGTCTTGCCACCGCGGCTGGTGAGGATGCCGGCCGCGGCGACCATGCCGTGCAGGTCGTCGGGGTTGGTCTCGCGCCGCACGAGGATGACCGGGGTGCCCTCTGCCGCGATGCGCACGGCGGCATCCGAGTCGAACACGGCCACGCCGACGGCTGCGCCGGGGGAGGCGCTCATGCCCTTGGCCAGCAGCGAGCGGGCACCCTCGGGGTCGAAGTGGGGGAACATCAGCTGGGCGAGCGGGTCACCGGTGACCCGCATCAGGGCCTCCTCCTGCGTGATCACGCCCTCGTCGACGAGGTCCACCGCGATCCGGAAGGCGGCCTGAGCGGTGCGCTTGCCCACCCGGGTCTGGAGCATCCACAGGCGCCCCTCCTCGACGGTGAACTCGATGTCGCACATGTCGCGGTAGTGGCTCTCGAGCCGGGCCATGATGTCGACCAGCTCGTCGTAGCTCTTCTTGTCGATGGTCTCGAGGTCGGCCAGCGTCAGGGTGTTGCGGATGCCGGCGACGACGTCCTCGCCCTGGGCGTCCTGCAGGTAGTCGCCGTAGACGCCCACGGCGCCGGTCGACGGGTTGCGCGTGAACGCGACGCCCGAGCCCGACGACGAGCCGCGGTTGCCGAAGGCCATGGCCTGGACGTTGACGGCGGTGCCGAGGTCGGTCGGAATCTGCTCACGGCGGCGGTAGAGGATCGCGCGGTCGGAGTTCCACGAGTTGAAGACCGCCAGCACCGCTCCGCGCAGCTGTTCGCGCGGGTCCTGCGGGAAGGGGGAGCCGGCGTCCTCCTCGACGATCGCCTTGAAGGCGGTCACGAGGGCGCGCAGGTCGTCGGCGTCGAGGTCGACGTCGGCGGTGACGCCCTTGGCGGCCTTGGCCTCGTCCATGGCGTCCTCGAACCGGTCACCGGCGAGGTCGAGCACGGTCTTGCCGTACATCTGGACCAGCCGACGGTAGGAGTCCCAGGCGAAGCGGGGGTTGCCGGTCTGCCGGGCCAGGCCCTCGACCGAGAGGTCGCTCAGGCCGATGTTGAGCACGGTCTCCATCATCCCCGGCATCGAGAACTTCGCGCCGGAGCGCACCGAGACGAGCAGGGGGTCTGCGCCGTCGCCGAGGGTGCGCCCCATCCGCTCCTGAAGTCGCTCGAGGTGCTCGTCGACCTCGGCGAACAGCTCGGGCGGGACGGTGCCGGAGGCGAAGTAGGCCCGGCAGGCGTCCGTGGTGATCGTGAAGCCCGGTGGAACGGGGATGCCGAGGCGGGTCATCTCGGCGAGGTTGGCTCCCTTGCCACCCAGCAGGTCCTTCTGGTCCATGCTGCCGGTCTCGAAGTCGTGGACGAGCTGGGCCATCGGGGGCCGCCTCTCAGGTCTGATACTACGCCGTGTAGTAATCGCCGATTTTAGTACCGAGTGAGCAATGGCCTCGACCCGGGTTCCGCACAATGGAGCGTGGCCTTCGCCACTCAGGCCAGGTCGAGACGGTATCGGTCGCCGTCCCGGGAGAAGCCGACGCGGTCGTAGTAGGGGGCGACCATACCCGGTGGGGTGAACACCGTGCCGAAGCCACGGTCACGGAAGAGCCCGGACCGGCGGAACACGAACTCACCGGGGGTGAAGTCGCGGAACCGCGGTGTGACGTAGTCGAGCTCGACCTGCGCGACGCCGTCGCCCTGGTCCCGCACCACGATCACGCCGGCCGTCTCGTCGCCGTGCTGCACGAGGTAGCTCGAGCGGCCGGCCACGGCGCCGCCCGCGAACTGGCCGAAGAACCGGTCGATGTCGGCCCGGTGGATGCCCAGGAAGTGCGCCAGGTAGGCGTCGTCCTCGCGCACGGGCAGCACGGTGTAGGCGCGCTCGTCACCGCGCTCACGCAGCATCCGCACGATGAACGCGATGTTGATGGCCGCGAGCACGACGTTCATCGCGACCATCGGCCACACCGCGAGCAGGGTGTTGAAGACGACGAGGATGACGCAGGCGACGGTGTTGAGCACCCGCAGGCGCAGGATCCGCGCCTGGAGGAGGGAGTACACGAGCAGGGCGGACCCCAGCCAACCGAGGGCATCGACCCAGCTCATGACTCAGCCCAGCCCGAAACGCACAGTCACCGACGCCGTGACGGTCGACTCGCCGGCCTCGACCGGCATCCCGCCGGCGACGTCCATGGCGGCCTTCACGGCGAACCGGGGCACGGGCATCCCTGCGTCGGCCTCCTCGCTCACGCGCAGCACGGGGCCGAGCGGCCGCCTCGCCAGCGCGGCGTACTGCTCGGCCTTGGCCCGCGCGTCCTCGAAGGCGGCGGTGCGGGCCCGCTCGAGCAGGGGCGCCGGGTCGGCCACCTCGAGGGTGACGCCGTCGAGGCCGAACGCGTCACCGGCGGCCCCCGCCAGCGCCTCGATCAGCGCGCCCACCCGGTCGCGGTCACGGACGAGCAGGCGCAGGCTCTGGTGGGCCGTGTAGCCGACCACCTTGTGCCCCTCGCGGTCCCAGTGGGTCGAGACCCCCAGGCCGGTCGTGCGGCGGTCGCCGGCCTCGACCCCGTGGTCGGCGACCGCCTGGAGGGCGGTGGCCACCCGCCCGGTCGCCGCACCCAGGGCGCCGGCCACGTCGGCCGCCTCGCACTGCACGCGCGCATCGAGCACCACGACGTCGGGTACCGCGCTCGCGGTGCCGTGACCGAGGACTTCCACATGGTCGGACATGCGCGTCACTGTAGGCCGCTCGGGTCGGCCCGCTCCGTGGTTTCCGTCTACCTGCCGGTAGCGGGTTGAATCCTCGGTATGCCGTCCGCCCCCTCCATCGCGAACTCCGTCACCGTCCGGCTCGTCCTGCCCGCGCGCGCCACGGCGGTCAGCGAGATGACCGGGGTCATCGAGGCCGCAGGGGGCGTGGTGACGGGCCTGGACGTCACGTCGTCGGGCGCGACGAGGATCCGCATCGACCTCACCATGCTCACGCACGACCCAGAGCACGCCGATGCGATCGTCGACCGGATGCGCGAGGTCGAGGGCGTCGAGATCGGCCGGGTGAGCGACCGCACGTTCCTCATGCACCTCGGGGGCAAGCTCTCGGTCGAGTCGAAGGTGCCGATCCGCTCGCGCGACGACCTGTCGATGATCTACACACCGGGGGTCGCGCGGGTCTGCCTGGCCATCGCGGAGAACCCCGAGGACGCCCGACGCCTGACCATCAAGCGCAACACGGTCGCGGTCGTCACCGACGGCACGGCGGTGCTCGGGCTGGGGGACATCGGGCCGCTGGCGGCGCTGCCGGTCTTGGAGGGCAAGGCTGCGCTGTTCAAGCGGTTCGCCGACATCGACGCCTTTCCGATCTGCCTGGACACCACCGACACCGAAGAGATCATCAGCATCGTCAAGGCGATCTCGCCGGTGTTCGCCGGGATCAACCTCGAGGACATCTCGGCACCGCGGTGCTTCGAGATCGAGGCGCGGTTGCGCGAGGAGCTCGACATCCCGGTGTTCCACGACGACCAGCACGGCACCGCGATCGTGGCGCTCGCGGCGCTGCGCAACGCCCTGCGGGTGGTGGGGAAGCGGCTCGAGGACGTGCGCCTGGTCATGAGCGGCGCGGGGGCGGCCGGCACCGCCATCATCAAGCTGTTCCTGCACGCTGGGGCGCAGCACGTGGTCGTCGCCGACGTCGACGGCGTGGTGCACCGCGGGCGCGCCGACGTGCTTTCGGGCGACCACCCCAACCACGCCTGGATCGCTGACCACACCAACCCGGACGACGTGCGGGGGTCGCTGTCCGAGGCGCTGCGGGGCGCCGACGTCTTCCTCGGCGTCTCGGCGCCGAACATCCTCACCGAGGCGGACATCGCCTCGATGGCGCCGGACAGCGTGGTGTTCGCCATGGCCAACCCGGAGCCCGAGATCGACCCTGACATCGCCGCCCGGCACGCCGCGGTGGTCGCGACCGGGCGCTCGGACTTCGCGAACCAGATCAACAACGTGCTCGTCTTTCCCGGGGTCTTCCGCGGGTTGATCGACTCCGGTGTCTCGCACGTGAGCACGGACGTGCTCCTCGCCGCGGCCGACGCCCTCGCCGACGTCGTGCGCGACGACGAGCGCAACGCGACGTACATCATCCCGAGCGTGTTCCACCCCGAGGTCAGCCACGTAGTGGCCGAGGCGGTGCGGGCCGCGGTGGCCTCGCGGGAGCTGGCGTGAGCGGGTCACCCGAGGCGGCGGCTGCGTCGGACGCGAACCTCAAGGCCGGTGCGGCTGTGGGGGAGGCGCACCCCGCCGGTCGAGTCGGGTTGCGCGTGCTGCTTGTCCTCACCGTCGCCGTGCAGCTCGTCGTGCTCTATGCGCCCGCGGGTGGGGGACCGCCGCTGTTTTCCCACGCGGACAAGGTCATCCATGCCGTCGTGTTCCTCGTGCCGGTGGCGCTCGCGCTGCTCGCCGGGTTCCGGCGCGGTGTCGTCGTCTCCGTCTTCGCGGCACAGGCGGTGCTGAGCGAGGTCGTCCAGGCGGTGCTGCTGCCGCACCGCTCCGGTGACGGGCTGGATGTCGTTGCCGACCTCACCGGAGTGGCGCTCGGCGTGCTTCTGGCCGCCGCCGTGGGCCGGATGTCGGCCCGCCCCGGCGTGCAGCGGTCGACGGGCTGAGGGCGGCGTCACGACATCCGGCGGTGGTCGGGGCGAGGCCGTGCCGCTGCTAGACTGGTCGATCCACCGAGGTGCTCGGACGCATGGCCGCGTCCGCCGGAATCGCAGAGCGCGACGCCGCCCCATCCCACCCGGTGCGCCGGTGACACCTTCGCGTCGAACCGGCCTCACGGCTCGCGGTGCCGACAACCATCGTGGCCGAGGCTCGTCTTGTTCCGCCGCGTTCGCCATCGGCTCGAAGACGTGTCTGCCTGACGTCCCGACCGATTCCGAATGCAAGGTGAGCATCCCCATGCCCGACAAGGCATCCGGGCCCAAGAAGGCCCGCTGGACCTCTGCCCAGAAGTCCGAGGCCCGCAAGGCCCCCAAGAAGCCCCACCACCGCGGCCAGCCCGACGGTCCGAAGAGCGCGCCCAAGCGCGCCGCCCGGCCCGGCTCGGCTGACGGCTACACCAAGCGCCCGCGGGCCGAGCGCTCACCGCGCTGGGACCGTGAGGACCCCCGCCGCACCAGCGAACCGCGTGGGTCGAGGTATTCCGCCGGCGCCTCGGACCGGGGTATCACCTCGAACCGGGACGACAGCCGGGGGTCGAGGTATTCCGCCGGCGCCTCGGACCGGGTTAACACTTCGAACCGCACCACATCTTCGAACCGGGATGACCGGAACGACCGACCGAAGCGCTGGGTCTCGGACTCGCGCGAGGAGCGACACGTGCACCGTCCCCATGATGAGCGACCCCGTCTTGAGCGCGGTGAGCGCCCGCTGCGCGACCGTGCCCCGAGGGTGGCCGACCCCGCCCGCCGGGACCGCCACGAAGGCCGGCGCGCCGACCCCACCAGCGACCGCGGTGGCTACCAGGGTCGCAACGACCGTGGCACCACGGGTGGGTACCAGGGGCAGAAGCGTGACGACCGTGGCACGACCGGTGGCTACCAGGGTCGCAACGACCGTGGCACGACCGGTGGGTACCAGGGGCAGAAGCGTGACGACCGTGGCACGACCGGTGGCTACCAGGGTCGCAACGACCGTGGCACCACGGGTAGGTCCCAGGGACAGAAGCGCGACGACCGCGGCGGTTACCGGGGCCACCACGGCGCCCCCGTCGACCACGACGGTCCGGTGAGCTTCGAGGAGGCCGAGGCGCAGCGCGCCGAGGCCGACACGTGGACGCACTACTCCTCGCACAAGGGGGAGGCCAAGGAGGTCACCGCGGACAACGGTTTCGCCGCCCTCGGCGTGCTGCCCGTGCTGGTCGAGCGTCTCGCCCGCGACGGCATCGCCGACCCGTTCCCGATCCAGGAGGCGACGATCCCCGACGCCATCGCCGGGCGCGACGTGCTCGGCCGAGGCCGAACCGGCTCCGGCAAGACCCTGGCCTTCGGCCTGTCGATGATCACCCGGCTCGCCGACGGCACCCGGCCGCAGAGCAAGCGCCCGCGCTCGCTCATCCTCGTGCCGACCCGTGAGCTCGCCATGCAGGTGAGCGACGCGCTCGAGCCCTTCGTACACGTCACCGGCCTGCGCCACAAGCTCGTCGCCGGCGGCCTGTCCTACGAGCCGCAGATCAAGGCGCTGAACAAGGGCATCGACATCCTCGTCGCGACCCCGGGCCGGCTCGCCGACCTGATGGACCGCGGTGCGGTCGAGCTCGGCGGCGTACAGATCGCCGTGCTCGACGAGGCCGATCACATGGCCGACATGGGCTTCCTGCCCGAGGTCACCGCCATCCTCGACGAGATCCCCCAGGGCGGCCAGCGGCTGCTCTTCTCGGCCACGCTCGACAAGGGCATCGACGTCCTCGTCGACCGCTATCTCGTCGACCCGGTGCAGCACTCGACCGACGAGGCACAGGCCTCGGTCACCACGATGAGCCACCACGTGCTGCTCATCGACCCGCAGGACAAGAAGGCGCTCACCGCAGAGCTCGCCGGCCGCGGCGGCCGCGTCATCGTCTTCGCCCGCACCCAGCTCGGTTCCGACCGCATCGCCGGTGAGCTGCGCGAGCGCGGTGTATTCGCGGCATCCCTGCACGGTGGTCTGTCCCAGGCCGTGCGCAACAGGGTGCTCGGCGCGTTCCGCGACGGCTCGATGAACGTGCTCGTGGCGACCGACGTCGCCGCGCGCGGCATCCACGTCGACGACGTCGGCATGGTCGTGCAGGTCGACCCGCCGACCGACCACAAGGACTACCTCCACCGCGCCGGGCGCACCGCGCGTGCCGGTGAGGAGGGCGCGGTCGTCATGATCGCCCTGCCGCACCAGCGCAAGATGGTGACCCGCATCGTCGAGGGGGCCGGCGCCGAGGCGCTGACCGCCAAGGTCGCCCCGGGCGACTCCGTCGTGCTTGCCCTCGGTGGCCGCACGCCGAGCGGCATTCCGGTGCCGGATGCCGTGTGGCGCCCGGTGCTCGAGGGCGGCAGGAACGGCGGCCGCCGCGGCGGCAGCCGACCGGGCGGTCGCCCCGCGAGCCGCGGGCACGGCTCCTTCGGTGGCGGACGGCCTCGCCAGAGCTCAGGACGACCTGGTGGCAGCCGGGGCAGAATGGACGGGTGAGCCAGACCCACACGACCGGGCAGCTCCTCGTCGCGACTCCGCAGATCGAGGAGGGCGTCTTCCGGCGCAGTGTGGTCCTGGTGCTGCACCACGACGACGACGGTGCGCAGGGGCTGGTGCTCAACCGCCCCATCGACGCCGACGTCGACGCGGTGCTGCCCGGCTGGGAGGAGCACGCGACCCGGCCCGCGAAGGTATTCCAGGGCGGGCCGGTGCAGCTCGACTCGGCGCTCGGCCTGGTGGCCGTGCCGGGCGACTCCCCGGCGCCGACCGGGGTGCGCCGCCTCTTCGGGGCGGTGGCCCTGGTCGACCTCGACACCCCGCCGACGCTCGTGGTGCACGAGGTGGCGGGCCTGCGGATCTTCGCCGGGTATGCCGGGTGGTCGGCGGGGCAGCTCGAGGTCGAGATCACGACCGGGTCGTGGTTCGTCGTCGACAGCCAGAGCCGCGACGTCTTCACCGCAGAGCCGGACGAGCTGTGGCGCAGGGTGCTGCGCCGCCAGCCCGAGCCGCTGCGCTGGGTCGCCTGGTTCCCCAGTGACCCGTCCCTCAACTGATGGATCCATTCAGCGTTGGGTGCTCAGGCGGCTGCCCCAGCAACCACCTAAGCACCCGACCCCCGGGAACATCCCGGCATACACTGCCCGGATGAGCGACACGATGCCGCCGCTGGACGACCCGAACGCACCCGAACCCCAGCGCCAGACCCGCACGGCCGTCCTCGAGCGCACCGAGACCGTGCCCGAGGTCGCCGAGCCCGGCGACCACGAGCGCTTCTCGCACTACGTGCGCAAGGAGAAGATCCTCGAGAGCGCGCTGTCCGGTGAGCCGGTGACCGCCCTGTGCGGCAAGATCTGGGTGCCCGGTCGTGATCCGGAGAAGTTCCCGGTCTGCCCCACCTGCAAGGAGATCTACCAAGGCCTGAAGGCCCCGCAGGACGGCGGCAAGTAGCAGGCGCGACCCAGCGTCGATGCTCGACAACGGAAGCTTCACCTTCGCACCACAAGGGTTCTGCTGCGAAGGTGAACCTTCCCGCATCGGGCGAAAAAGTTGGGGCGAGTTCGGGTGTGCGGCAAACGCGCCTGAATCTCGTGTAGCACAGCTGACCGGCCCCGGCGATCTCGCCCGGGCCGTCGGCAGGTCACCCCCGAGAGCGGTTATGGTTGCCGTCGCCCATGAGTACCTCAGCCGCCGGTCACCTGTCACCCGCCTTCCCCGAGCGGGCGGCGTGGGGTACCGCCGCGAAGCTGCGCGCCTGGCAGGAGGACGCCCTCGAGGCCTACCTGGGCAGCGGGCAGCGCGACTTCCTCGCGGTGGCCACGCCGGGGGCCGGCAAGACCACGTACGCACTGCGGATCGCCACCGAGCTGATCGACCGCAGCGTCATCCGGGCGGTCACCGTCGTCGCCCCCACCGAGCACCTCAAGCACCAGTGGGCCGATGCTGCCGGCCGGGTCGGCATCCAGCTCAACCCGGGCTTCTCGAACTCCAGCGGGTTGCAGTCCCACGAGTACGACGGGGTTGCCCTGACCTACGCCGCGGTCGCGTCGAAGCCGCAGCTGCACCGCCGGCGCACCCAGGAGACGCCGACGCTCGTCATCCTCGACGAGATCCACCACGGTGGCGACGCCCGCTCGTGGGGCGACGGCATCCGCGAGGCGTTCGACGGCGCCACCCGGCGGCTGTCACTCACCGGCACGCCGTTCCGATCGGACACCACCCCCATCCCGTTCGTGCGCTACGAGATGGGCGAGGACGGCATCCTGCGCTCGGCGTCCGACTACAGCTACGGGTACGCCGCCGCGCTGCGTGACGGCGTCGTGCGCCCGGTGCTCTTCCTCGCCTACGGCGGCGCGATGCGCTGGCGCACCAGGGCCGGTGACGAGGTGGCGGCTCGCCTCGGGGAGCCGCTCACCAAGGACCAGACCGCCCAGGCGTGGCGCACCGCGCTCGACCCGAAGGGGGAGTGGGTGCCCTCGGTGCTGGCCGCCGCCGACACGCGGCTGAGCGAGGTGCGCCGCCACGTGCCGGATGCCGGTGGGCTGGTCATCGCCTCCAACCAGACGTCCGCCCGCGCCTACGCCCGGCTGCTGCGTGCCATCACCGGCCAGAACCCCACCGTCGTGCTCTCCGACGACGCCGGGGCCAGCGCCGGCATCGAGTCGTTCGCCGCGGGCACGTCCCGGTGGATGGTCGCCGTGCGGATGGTGTCCGAGGGCGTGGACGTGCCCCGACTGTGCGTCGGGGTCTACGCCACGTCGACCTCGACCCCGCTGTTCTTCGCCCAGGCCGTCGGCCGCTTCGTGCGGGCTCGCCGCCGCGGCGAGACGGCCTCGGTCTTCCTGCCGTCGGTACCCGTCATCCTCACCCACGCCGCGACGATGGAGGAGGAGCGCGACCACGCGCTGAACCGGCCCTCGTCCGACGAGGCAGAGGGCTCGTTGTGGGCGGAGGAGGAGGGCCTGCTCGCGGCGGCGAACCGCACCGAGAGGACTGTCGGCCTCGAGGACTCCTCGTTCGAGGCGCTGGAGTCCGACGCGCACTTCGACCACGTGCTCTTCGACGCGCAGCAGTTCGGCCTGCATGCAGCGGTCGGGTCGCAGGAGGAGCAGGACTACCTGGGCCTGCCCGGCCTGCTGGAGCCCGAGCAGGTCACCACGCTGCTGAACGAGCGGCAGGCCAGGCAGACCAGGGCCGCGGTGGCGCGCGGTGGCGCGCCAACGGCATCCAAGCCCTCGCCGGTCTCCGCGCACCGCGCCCTGGCGTCGCAGCGCAAGGAGCTCAACAAGCTGGTCGCGGCGTACTCGTCGAAGACCGGCACCCCCCACGCGAGCATCCACCTCGACCTGCGCCGCGCGTGCGGTGGCCCCGAGCTCGCGGCCGCGACCAGCGAGCAGGTGCTCGAGCGCGTCGAGAGGATCCGGAGCTGGTTCGTCGGCCGCCGCTGACCTGCGACCGGCATCGCCCGATGGTCACCGAGCGGCCGGTCGCTCGACGCGCGCTGCGCCGGATGCCGGGCTAGGGTCGCCGATCGTGACCTCCACCGAGCCCCAGACCACGTCCGCCGCCTCCCGCCGACAGCTGCTCACCATGGCCGTGGTCGGCGGCGCCGGGCTCTTCACCGCCACCGACGCGCAGGCCGCCGGCGCGCACGGGCACCCCCGGCCGAGGCACCACCAGCGCGGGCGCTTCACGCTCACCGTGCTCGGCACCACCGACCTGCACGGCAACGTCTACAACTGGAACTACTTCAACAACGCCGCCTACAGCGACAGCAAGGGCAACCAGATCGGCATCGCCAAGGCCGCCACGCTCATCACGAACATGCGCGCCGAGCGGGGAGCCGACCACTGCCTGACGCTCGATGCGGGTGACACCATCCAGGGCACCCCGCTGGCGTACTACTACGCCAAGATCGACCCGATCACCGGCGGCTCCCGGCACCCGATGGCCACCGCCATGAACGCCGTCGGCTACGACGCGGCAGCCCTGGGCAACCACGAGTACAACTACGGGCTCGACACCCTGCGCGCGTTCCAGCGCCAGTGCCGTTTCCCGCTGCTGTCGGCGAACTCGGTCGACTGGAACACCGGGAAGCCGATCTTCGCGCCGTACGTGCTCAAGCGGGTCAAGGTGCGTGGCGAGAAGCCGGTCACCGTCGGCATCCTCGGGCTGGTCACCCCGGGCGTGGCGATCTGGGACGCCACCAACGTCGAGGGCAAGGTGCGCTTCCCCGGCATCGTCGAGCAGGCGAAGGTCATGGTGCCGCGGATGAAGGCCGCCGGGGCCGACGTCGTCATCGTCTCGTGCCACTCCGGCGCGACGACCTCGTCGAGCTACGGCGACGCGCTGCCCTACCCGGAGAACGCCAGCCGGCTGCTCGCCGAGCAGGTGCCCGGCATCGACGCGATCCTCGTGGGCCACGCCCACGTCGAGGTGCCCCAGCTGAAGGTGACGAACGCGGTCACCGGCCGTGACGTGCTGCTCAGTGAGCCGCTCTACTGGGGCATGCGGGTCAGCGTCATGGACCTCGACCTGGTGCGCGAGCGCGGCAGGTGGACCGTCGCGTCGTCGAAGGCCACCCTGCTCAACGCCAACACGGTGCCCGAGGACGCGAAGATCGCAGCCCTGGTGCGCCCGGCCCACGAGAAGGTGCTCACCTACGTCAACAGCGTGATCGGCAGCTGCACCGAGGCGATGTCGGCGTCGACGTCGCGCTACCAGGACACCGCCGCGATGGACTTCATCAACCTCGTGCAGGCGCAGACGGTCAAGGCGGCCCTGGTCGGCACACCGCAGGAGGGCACCCCGGTGCTCTCGATCGCGGCGCCCTTCAACAAGGCCGCCGCGATCCCCGCGGGGCAGGTCACCGTCCGCGACGTCGCAGGGCTCTACATCTTCGACAACACCCTGCTCGGCATCACCCTGACCGGTGCCCAGGTGGAGGACTACCTGGAGACGTCGGCGGCCTACTTCCAGCGGGTCAGCGGCACGGGGCCCTTCCCGGCATCCGCGGTGACGAACGCCGTCACCGACACCGCGCCCAACGGCACGCCCGACTACAACTACGACATCATGGGCGGGCTCGACGCGAGGCTCACCTACGAGATCGACATCGCGAACGACCCGGGGTCGCGGATCGTCAACCTGCAGTACGGCGGGGTGGCCGTGGGCGCGACCGACCCGTTCGTCATCGCCATCAACAACTACCGGCAGAGCGGTGGGGGCAACTTCCCGCACGTCAAGACCGCGCCGGTCGTCTACAACCGCACCGTGGAGATCCGCCAGCTGATGATCGACTGGGTCACGGCCAACACGGTCATCGACCCGCCGTCGTTCTTCACCGACGACTGGAGGCTGACGAGCGGCGGAACGCCGGTCACGATCACCGGCTGACCCGCCCCGGGGGAAGTCGAGAGTAGAGAACACGCCGTGCCGCTGACCGGCCGCACGGAGTGTTCTCTACTCTCGACCGGCGGCGGCGGCGGAGCCCCGGGTGGCGGCCGCCTGGACGAGCGGGCCGGTGCGGTGGTCCAGGTGCGTCACCAGGCAGATCGCCGTGTTGGCCCGCAGGACGTGGGTGTCGTCGATGATCTCGTCGATCACCCGGCCGAGGTCGGCGTTGTCGCGGGCGACGATGCGCACGACGAGGTCGCCGACCCCGGTGATCGAGTGGATCTCGAGCACCTCGGGGATCGCCGAGAGGTGCGCGACGACCGGTTCGTGACCCTGGCGCTGGCGGATCTCGAGGGTGCAGAAGGCCGTGACGGGGTAGCCGAGGGCGCCGGCGTCGACCTGCGGGGCGAAGGACTTCACGACCCCTCGCTCCTGGAGCCGGTCGAGCCGGGCCTGCACGGTGCCGCGAGCCACGCCCAACGCCCGCGACGCCCCGAGGACCCCCACGTGCGGGTCGTCGGTGAACAGGGCGAGGAGCCGTGCGTCGAGGGGGTCCACCCCGGTCTGGCGCGCCATGGTCACATTGTCCTGGTCGGCCCCATTCGCGACAAGCACCGTGCGCAGGCTGACCACCTCGCAGGCCCACCGTTGCACACCGTGCTCTGATCCCGCAGAGTGTTCGGATGACTGACACGACCACGACGCCGGCCAGCCACCTCGACCTCACCGAGCAGGAGCGCCAGGCAGGTCTGGACCTCCAGCAGCTCAAGCAGCTCGTCGGCCTCGTCGAGTACGACGAGAAGCAGGACCCGTTCCCCGTCACCGGCTGGGACGCCCTGGTGTTCGTCGTCGGCAACGCCACCCAGTCGGCGCACTACTACCAGAGCGCGTGGGGCATGGAGCTCGTGGCCTACGCCGGCCCGGAGAACGGCACCCGCGACCACAAGGCCTTCGTGCTGAAGTCGGGCTCGATCCGGTTCGTCATCATGGGCGCGGTCAGCCCCGACAGCCCGCTCGTCGCCCACCACGCCAAGCACGGCGACGGCGTCGTCGACATCTCGCTCGAGGTGCCCAATGTCGACCGCTGCATCGACCAGGCGCGCCGCGCGGGTGCGACCGTGCTGCAGGAGCCCGAGACCGTCAGTGACGAGCACGGCTCGGTGCGGGTCGCCGCCATCGCCACCTACGGCGAGACCCGCCACACCCTGGTGCAGCGCCAGGTCGACGGCGTCACGTATGCCGGCCGCTACCTGCCCGGTTACTTCCCCACGGCCTCGACGTACGTCAAGCGTGACGGCGCCCCGAAGCGGCTCTTCCAGGCCCTCGACCACGTCGTCGGCAACGTCGAGCTCGGCAAGATGGACCAGTGGGTCGGGTACTACAACAAGGTCATGGGCTTCGTGAACATGGCCGAGTTCATCGGCGACGACATCGCCACCGACTACTCGGCGCTGATGAGCAAGGTCGTCGCCAACGGCAACCACCGGGTGAAGTTTCCGCTCAACGAGCCGGCCATCGCCGCCCGCAAGAGCCAGATCGACGAGTACCTCGAGTTCTACGCGGGCCCTGGCGCCCAGCACCTCGCGCTCGCGACGAACGACATCCTGCGCACCGTCGACGAGCTGCGCAAGGAGGGTGTGGAGTTCCTCGACACCCCCGACACCTACTACGACGACCCCGAGCTGCGGGCCCGCATCGGCGAGGTCCGGGTGCCCGTCGAGGAGCTCAAGGCGCGCAAGATCCTCGTCGACCGTGACGAGGACGGCTACCTGCTGCAGATCTTCACCAAGCCGCTCGGCGACCGCCCGACGGTGTTCTTCGAGATCATCGAGCGGCACGGGTCGCTCGGCTTCGGCAAGGGCAACTTCAAGGCGCTGTTCGAGTCGATCGAGCGCGAACAGGACCTGCGCGGCAACCTCTGACCTCCGGTGGCTCCGGCCCCCGGAATCCCCCCGACTCCCGGAATCCCCCCGACTCCCGGAATCCCCCCGACCCCCGGAATCCCCCCGACCCTGGACTCCCCCCGCACGACGCGTAGCGTTGGGCGGTGCCGAGAGCCGCAGTCCTGCTCCCGAGCCCGCTCCTGCCCGCTCGCGCCTACGCCCCGCTCGTCGGCGCCCTCGGGCGTCACGGGTGGGGCGCCGCAGTCGCTGCGGTGCCGCAGGCCCCGCGCGGGCCGGAGCCGGTCCTCGCCGCCTTCCGGGAGGCCGTGACCACCCGGGGCGCCGATCTCGTCGTGGCGCACAGCAACGCCGGGCGGTATGCCGTGGCGGCCGCCGGTGGCGTGCCTGTCGTGTACGTCGACGCGGCACTGCCCCCGGAGCGGGGTGAGGCGACGCTGGCCCCCGAGGGGCTGCTCGAGCACCTCGCCGACCTCGACGGGTCGTTGCCCCCGTGGACCCGCTGGTGGGACGACGCGGACATCGGGGCGGTCGTGCCGGACCCGGTGGTGCTCGCCCGTATTCGCGCCGACGAGGCCCGGATGCCGTTGGCCTACTTCCGCTCCCGTCTCGGCGGCCCGGGCTGCTGGGTCACGAGCCCGCAGGCCTACCTCGCCCTCGGCGACACCTACGCCGAGGAGACCGCGCTCGCCCGGCGGCTCGGCTGGCCGACCTTCGTGTTCGAGGGGGCGCTGCACCTGCACCACCTCGTCGACCCGGATGCCGTTGCCGCCGCGGTACTCGACCTGGCGGGCACGATCGGCCGGTGACCTCTCAGGACCGAGCCTGGTCGCGAGGAGAGGACCACGGACTGACCGGCCGGGGCACGGCGACGCCATCGAGCGCGAGGTCGGTGCGCTCGCAGTAGAAGCAGAACATCCCCTTGACGGCGGCCACCTCGTCGAGCGGGTGGGGGTAGGTCCACGCGATGTCCTCGCCGTCGTGGTCGACCCCTGCCACGGCATCCGGGCGCAGTGAGACGTAGGCGGCATGGCCCTTGTAGGCGCAGGTCGTCGTCGACGTGCTGCCGACGAGCAGGTCGGTCACGACGTGGTCGTGCGGGATGTACCAGCGCACCGGGAGGTGCGTCTCGTGCAGGGCGATCGCGCTCGAGGTGTCGGCGAGGGTGACCCCGCCGAGGCTCACGACGACGTGCCGGTCGCTGCGGAGCAGGTCGATGCGCTTGAACGGGTCATGCGGGTGGCCGACGACCGGGGAAGCCTCCTCGACCCAGTCGAAGGGCGCCCACTCGATGACGACCCGGCCGCCCAGGTCGGGGTCGTCCGGGACGAAGCCGGCCGCCGGCACCGTGCGGTCGCCGACGACCACGTCGAAGGACCGCCCGGAAGTGTGGTGCCACCCGAAGTGGACCGGGCCGAGCAAAGGAGGCAGGCCGTCGGGAACCTCCGGGGCCGGGCACGGCACGAGCGAGGCCGCGAGGTCCGCCGGCGGCACGGCATACAGCGGGACGACCCGGCGGGGCTCCCACACCAGCACGGCATCCAGCGTGTCGAGCACCGGCTGCCCGCCGAGCGAGGCGCGCACCCGCCGGCTCACGGGTTCGCACCGCAGCTCACCGAGCAGGCCCATCAGGTGCTCACCGATCCGCAACGCCATCCGTCGATGCTCCGCCGGATGCACCCAGCCGTCAACGGCCCGGTGCGTGGCACGGGGTGTGCAGCCGGACGTGAGACCCTGTCGACATGACCGAGACCCCCCAGACCCCCAGCGGCCCCGGGTGGTACGACGACCCCCACGACCCCCTCCTGCTGCGCTACTTCGACGGCGTCGTGTGGTCCGCGCACACCACCCCGCGCCGTTCCCCCACCGCCGACTCGTCGACGATCGGGCGGGCCACCCAGGGGACCATCCCCGGCCGGGCGGGGAACCCAGCCGCGTGGGCGGGGCAGGGGCAGCAGGGCCTGCAGGACCAGCCGGGTCCGGGGCAGCAGGGTCCGGGCCCGTGGCAGGGCGGCGGGATGCCGCCGACCGGTTACAACGCGTACAACCAGGGGTGGGTCGCGCCCCGCGGCGACGTGCTGCCCGACGGCGCGGTGCTCGCGCAGTGGTGGCGCCGCCTGGTCGGCCGCATCCTCGACTACATCGTGACCGTCGTGATCACCGTGGTCATCGCCTTCCCATGGCTGAGCGAGGCCGTGTCGGCGTTGTCGGACTTCGTCGCGCAGTCGGTGCAGGCGGCGGAGTCGGGCGGCACCGCGCCCAGCCAGACCGCACTCACCGAGCAGTTCCTCCAGGCGGCACTCCCCTTCACGCTGATCAGCGTCGTGGTCTCCCTGCTCTACGAGACCGCCTTCCTTTCCACCCGTGGGGCGACCCCGGGAAAGATGGTGATGGGCACCTTCGTGCGACGCACCGGCCACGCCGGCGAGCGGCTCAGCGTGGTCGACGCCCTCAGGCGCCAGATCATCGCGGTGGGCACCTCGCTGCTGGGGCTGCTGCCGTTCGTGTCGCTCCTGGCGTCCGGGCTGAGCGTGCTCGACCCGGCGTGGCTGCTCTGGGACCGCAAGCGCCAGGCCCTTCACGACAAGGTCGCCGACACCGTGGTGGTGCTGCGCAACCCGCAGGGCTGAGCGGGCCGGGTCAGCGGGCGGGCAGCACGGTTCCCACGCACTCGCCGAGGCCGATGACGCTGCCGTCCGGGCCGGGTGCGGTGGCCCGCAGGGTGATCGTGTCGCCGTCCTCGAGGAAGGTCCGCTGGGCCCCGTCGTCGAGGGCGACCGGCTCGGTGCCGCTCCAGCTGAGCTCGAGGAAGCACCCGCGGGTGGCCTTCTCCGGGCCCGAGATCGTGCCCGACCCGAACAGGTCGCCGCTGCGCAGGGTGGCCCCGTTGACGGTCATGTGGGCCACCATCTGCGCGGGCGACCAGTACATGTCGCGGAACTCCGGGCGCGACACGACCGTGCCGTTCCAGTCGACCTCCACGTGCACGTCGAGGCCGTATGCCGTGCCCGCACCGTCGGCGGTCGGCTCGCCGAGCAGGTAGGGCAGCGGCTCGGGGTCCTGGCCGGGCAGGGGCACGCGGGCGGCCCGCAGCGCCTCGGTGGTGACGACCCACGGTGATATCGAGGTGGCGAACGACTTGCCGAGGAAGGGCCCGAGGGGAACGTACTCCCAGGCCTGCAGGTCGCGGGCCGACCAGTCGTTGAGCAGGACGACCCCGAAGAGGTGGTCGTCGGCCTCGGCCAGCGACACGGGCTTCCCGAGCCGGGTTCCAGCGCCCACGACGAAGCCGAGCTCGGCCTCGATGTCGAGGCGCACCGACGGGCCGAAGACCGGCACCGGCTCGGTCGGGGGCTTGCGCTGGCCGCAGGGCCGCACCACCTCGGTGCCGGACACGACGACCGTGCCGGACCGGCCGTGGTAGCCGATGGGCAGGTGCTTCCAGTTCGGGGTGAGCGGCTCGGAGTCGGGCCGGAAGATTCGACCGACGTTGGTGGCGTGGTACTCGCTGGCGTAGAAGTCGACGTAGTCGGCGACCTCGACCGGCAGGTGCATGGTGACCTCGTCGACCGGCACGAGGTGGGCCTCGACGACGTCGCGGTGCGCTTGGTTGGTCAGCTGATCGGTGAGCCAGGCGCGCGCGGCGCCCCAGGCCTGGCGGCCCTCGGCGAGGAAGGGGTTGAGCGACGGTGCGAGCCACACGGCGCTTGACTCCATGCCCGCCTGCTCCGCAAACGCCCCCACGTCGAGCACCTGGTCGCCGATCCGCACGCCGACCCGGCGCTGCGTGCCGGCGGTCGAAAAGACGCCGTAGGGCAGGTTGGCGATGCCGTAGGGGGAGGCGGCGGGCAGGTCGAGCCAGGTCATGGCGGTCCTTCGGTCGGTGATCAAGTCGGTCGGATGCCGGTGCGGGCGGGTCAGGGTCGAACGAGCAGGCCCAGGTCGGCGAGCTCACCGACGGGGTCGGTCACGGTGCAGCACCCGTAGCACGTGAAGGCCTCGCGCACCCGGACGGCGGTGGTGTCGGGCCAGGCCGCGACGAGGTCGCCGAGGGCAGTGGCGTCGCGCACGGCGAGCAGCGCGGCGACCTCGTCCTGTCCGGCACGGGCCAGCGCCGCCGAGGTCGCGACGAGCACGTTGAGCAGGCCGTGGTTCTCCTCGGGCACGCCCCCCACCTCGTAGGTGCCGCGCCCTGCATGGTGCAGGCCGCCGGTCAGCTTGAAGGGCACCTCGACGGCGGCGAGCCGGAGGAAGGAGGCGAGCTCGGCCTCGTCGGGCCAGGCCCAGGTGGCGGTGGGGCCGGTGCGGAACTTCAGGACGACGGGCAGGCCCTCGCGGTGCGCGGTGCGGACCTGCGCGAAGGCCACGTCGCCGTCGGCTCCGCGCGGCAGCTCGACCGCCAGGGGCAGCTCGCCGGCGAGGTCGTCGTACCACCCGTCGTACCAGCCGAGCTCGGCGCCGACGACCTGCACCCGAGCATCGTCGGCGAGCGCGGAGCGGGCGGCCACCAAGGTCGCAGGGTCGGAGCCGGGGCGGGCCACCAGCATCAGGCCGAGGGGAGCGGGCCGCTCGGGGGTCGCGACGGCATCGTGAGCGTCGAGCACGGCCACGAGGTCGACCACCGATGCCGCGGGAACGAGCAACGGCCCGATGCAGCCGGCGTACCAGGAAGCGCGGTGGCGGGCGTGGGCTGAGACGGCGTCGGCCAGGGAGGCGTTGCCGGGCGGGTACACGGCTGCGTCGTCGACGAGCCCACGGAACAGGACCGGGGTCGTCGTGGGCATGCGCCTCAACCTATCGCGAGGGCGCGGGCCCGATGGTGCGGGCCCGAGGGCACGGGCGCGAGGGCACGGCAGGAGGAGCGAGCGCCGGGAGGTCAGCCGGTCCCGTCGTCGGGCAGCGGCGTCTTGGCGACGTCCTCGACCCGGGGGTTCTCGCGGGTGCCGCGTCGCCTCGCGTCGTGGACCAGAGCCCTGGCGAGGCGAACGGTCGACGGGGGGAGCCGCGGCATCCCGCTCGGTTCGGTGGTGGCGGTCATCGTTGGTGGTTCTCCTCGTCGTCGCCTCCATTGTCACCCGGCAGCACGGCAAGGTCTACTGCCGCCGCCCCGCGTCCTGCCTCGCCGAGCTGCTGTCCGAGGCGGAGGCGGGCGATCCGCCGGGCCAGCGTGCGGTCCTGCTCGCTGCCCAGGTCGGACTCGATGAGATCGGCGAGCAGCTCGTCGCCGATCTGGCGTTCGACGTCGGTGGACGCCGTGACGAGGTCGATCGCCCGGTCGAGGCGCTGCCGCCACTCCCCACGGGCGTCCTGGTGCTGGCCGCGCAGCGCCACCCAGCCGGCCGCCCCTGCGCCGACGAGAGCGCCGACGAACGACAGCACCGGAACCCACCACGTCATGCGCCTCATCCTGCACGGACCCGTGGACATCGGCGCGGTGCTGAGCAGGTTGCCGAGGCGCACGGGGAACGAGGTGGTCAGGGTGCACACATCTGCCCCCGCGCACGCGCCGGGATGCCACCGACCCGCCTCCCGGCATACCCTGCTCGGACAGCACCCCGGGGCGGATCGAGCCCCGACCGACCACGACGAGGTGGACAGCAGCAGTGGCGCACTACCAGGCGATGGGCAGCATCCCCCCGAAGCGGCACACGCAGCACCGGCGCCCCGCGCCGCGGGGCAGGGTCGGTGAGCTCTACTACGAGGAGCTCATGGGCGAGGAGGGGTTCAGCAGCGACTCCAGCCTGCTCTATCACCGCAACATCCCCTCGAGCGTCGCCGCGTACCGCGAGTGGGCCGTTGGGGACCTCGCGACCACGGCCAACCACCCGCTGCTGCCGCGGCACCTGAAGCCGCACGACCTGTTCGCGAGCAAGGTCGTCAAGGACACCGACGTCGTCACCGGCCGCCGCCTGCTGCTCGGCAACGGCGACGTGCGCCTCTCCTACGCCGTGGCCGGCGCCCCGAGCCCGTGGTACCGCAACGGCATCGGCGACGAGTGCGTGTACGTCGAGCGCGGCCGGGCGCGGGTCGAGACAGTGTTCGGGGCGTTCGAGGTGGGCGAGGGCGACTACGTCATCCTCCCCAGGGCCACGACCCATCGCTGGCTCCCGAAGCGGTCGAGCAGGGACCCGCTGCGCACCATCTGCATCGAGGCGAGCAGCCACATCGCCCCGCCGAAGCGCTACCTCAGCAAGTACGGCCAGCTGCTCGAGCACAGCCCCTACTGCGAGCGCGACCTGCGACTGCCGCAGGGCCCGCTGCTCGCCGAGGACGTGGGGGAGCGGGCCGGCGACGAGACCGAGGTCTACATCAAGCACCGCGGTGGCGGCCCGGCCAGCAGCGGCGGCATCGTCGGCACCGTGCACACGCTGCCCTTCCATCCGCTCGACGTCGTCGGCTGGGACGGCTGCCTGTACCCGTACGTCTTCGACGTGCGCGACTACGAGCCGATCACCGGCCGCATCCACCAGCCGCCGCCGGCCCACCAGGTGTTCGAGGGCTGGAACTTCGTCGTCTGCAACTTCGTGCCGCGCAAGGTCGACTACCACCCGCTCTCCATCCCAGTGCCCTACTACCACTCCAACGTCGACTCCGACGAGGTCATGTTCTACGTCGACGGCGACTACGAGGCCCGCAAGGGCTCCGGCATCGGCCAGGGCTCGGTCTCGCTGCACCCGGGCGGTCACGCGCACGGACCGCAGCCCGGCGCCGCTGAGGCCTCGATCGGCAAGGAGTACTTCGACGAGCTCGCCGTCATGGTCGACACCTTCCGCCCGCTCGAGCTCGGCGAGGCCGGACGCGCCTGCGACGACGGGGCCTACGCCGGCAGCTGGAACCGCACCCGCGGCTGACGTCGCCCCCAGTCGGCCGGATGCCGGGTCGCGCCTATCCTTGCTGCGTGTCGCTCGCGCCCGTTCAGGAGGAGGTCACCGCCACCGGCGGTGGCGTCGCGCCCGACACCCCGTGGATCACCATCGTCTGGAACGACCCGGTGAACCTGATGTCGTACGTGACGTGGGTGCTGCAGAACCACTTCGGCTACTCCCGCAAGAAGTCCGAGAAGCTGATGATGGATGTGCACACCAAGGGCCGCGCGGTCGTCGCGAACGGCACCCGCGAGGCGATGGAGGCCGACACCGAGGCCCTGCACGGCTACGGGCTGTGGGCCACCTTCCAGAAGGACGACTGATGGCCCGCGGCTTCCGGCGCAAGGGGTCGGGTGCCCACACCCGGTACGCCGCCCAGCTCGACCCCCTCGAGCGCGCCACCGTGGCCGGGCTGATGGACCAGGTCCGAGCGCTGCTGGACCCGCCCGCCCCCGTGCCCGAGGGCGGTGACGACTTCGCCGCGATCGTCGCCGGGCTCGGGATGGGCGTGACGGTCGCGGCCGAGGACCAGGGCGGCCTGAACGCCTCGGACGCCGGGCGCGACCCGGCGCTCGACCGGCTGCTGCCGACCGCCAACCGGCAGGACGACGAGATGGCGGCCGAGTTCCGTCGGCTCACCGAGACCGGGCTTCGCCAGCGCAAGGCCGCGGCCCTGCAGACCGCGGCCGACCTGCTGCGCGGTGACGACAAGGTGCGCCTGGGCCAGGACCATGCTCGGGCCCTGCTCACCGCGCTCACCGATGTGCGGCTCGTGCTCGGGGAGCGGATGGGGCTGCGCACCGATGACGATGTCGCCGTGCTCGAGGCCGCTGCCGAGCACCTCGACCCCGACCACCCGCTCGGCTACGCGCTGGCCGTCTACGACTTCCTCACCTGGCTGCAGGAGACGCTCGCGTCCGCGATGCTGGAGCGCTGACCGGTTCGCCACCAGGTGGCGCGGGCGCGCGGCATCCATCGCCCCGACGGTCAGGCCGGAAGCGCGGCGAGCAGGAGGCGCAGTCGTCTGCGGGCCAGGGCGGGCGAGAGCCTCCGGACCGCGTACCTCGGGCCGTTCGGGTGAGGGTTCGCCGGCCCGCTCACGAGGTGAGCCCACGCTCCTCGAGCTCCCGCAGCGCCTCGTCCCACCGGCTCGAGGGAGCGCCGGGCAGGTCCCAGGAGGCACGCACGAAGTCGCGCACCGCGTCGGCCGCTGACCGCGACGGGACCGGCGCCCCGACCTCGGTGAGCCGGGTCAGGTCGGCGCAGGCGTGTGCGACGTCACCGGCGCGGCGCAGCCCGACGAGCTCCAGACCGGCCCCGGAGACCGGCGCCGCCTCCGTCGCCAGCGCCGCGAGCTCGACGAGGGAGGTGCGCACCCCCGTGCCGGCGTTGAGCACGAGCGGCGCACCGGGCACCGGCGGGTCTGCCACGAGATGGGTGAGCAGGGCGGCGAGGTCGTCCACGTGCACGACGTCCCGGGTCTGGTTCCCGTCGCCGTGGATGCGCAGCGGCCGCTGCTCGCGCAGCCTCGCGAGGAACGCGGCGAGCACGCCCGCATACGGGTTGTGCAGAGCCTGACCGGGGCCCACGACGCTCTGGGGTCGCACTACGGTGAGCGGCACCCGGTCCCCACAGACGGCGATGGCCACCGACTCCGCGAGCGACTTGGTCTCGCCGAGGACCGACACGGGGTGGTGCGGGTCGTCCTCGCGCGAGGGCACGGGCGTGGCCGCCGGGCAACACGGTCGGCCGAACGTGGGCCGGTGGTCGCGGCACTGGTGGCGGCCCCCTCCGTAGACCGCCCAGGAGCTCAGCACCACCAGGGGGATGCCGTGGCCCACCGCGAACTCGGCCGCCCGCCGGGTACCGTCGACGTTCACCCGGTGGTAGCGGTCGACCTCGTACATCGACTGCCCGGTGCCGGTCTCGGCGGCGAGGTGCACCAGGGCCTCGCCGCGGTGCAGCTGCGCCGCGGCGGTGGTCCAGACCCGGCGGTCGGCGACGTCGCCCTGGATCACCGGCCCCGGGAAGGCCCGGCGGGCGGCGTCGGGATCGGCGTGCACCTGCGGGTGGAGCAGGTCCAGGGCGGCCACCTCGAAGCGCACCTCGAGAAGCCTGCGCGCCAGGTGCTGGCCGACAAAGCCGGCGCCCCCGGAGAGCAGGACGGTCACGGGTTGTCCCCGTCGACGGTCGCGTGGTGCTCGCTGCGGATGTGCCCCTCGTTCACCGTGTCAGGCTAGTCGGAGGGGGTGAAGGTGTGACGTGCCCGACCCCGGTTGAGGCACTCGTGTGTCGGCGGACGCACCTACCCTTGTCCGGTGGCTGACTTCCCGATCGGGGTCTTCGACTCCGGCTACGGCGGGCTCACCGTCATGCGGGCGATCCTCGACCAGCTGCCATACGAGTCGGTGGCCTACTTCGGCGACACTGCCCGAGCCCCCTACGGACCGCGCCCGATCGCCCAGACCCGCGAGCTGGCCCTGGAGTGTCTCGACCGGCTCGTCGACCACGGGGTGAAGATCCTCGTCATCGCCTGCAACACGGCCAGTGCCGCCGTGCTGCACGACGCCCGCGAGCGCTACGACGTGCCGGTGGTCGAGGTGATCCGCCCTGCGGTGCGTCGTGCGGCGGCCGCCACTCGTTCGGGGCGGGTCGGGGTCATCTCGACCGTCGGCACCCACCAGTCGGGGGCCTACCTCGACGCCTTCGCCGCGGCACCGCACCTCGACGTCGTCAGCGTGCCGTGCCCGCGCTTCGTCGAGTTCGTCGAGCTGGGCGTCACCGGTGGCCCCGAGCTGGTGGGCGTCGCACACGAGTACCTCGACCCCCTGCGCGCCCGCGGCGTCGACACGCTCGTGCTCGGCTGCACGCACTACCCGCTGCTCACGGCGGTCATCTCCTACGTCATGGGCGACGACGTCTCGCTCGTCTCGTCGGCGGAGGAGACCGCCAAGGACGTCTACCGGGTGCTCGCCGACGCCGACCTGCTGCGCCCGGACCACCTGCCGCCGCCCGACCACGGTTTCACGACCACCGGCGACCCGGAGGAGTTCCGCCGCCTCGCCAGCCGCTTCCTCGGTGTCGGCTCGCGGCTGGGGCCGGTCTTCACCGCGCCGACCCACCCGGTGACAGCAGGTCTGTCGTGAGGGTCACCGTCGTCGGCTGCGCGGGCTCCTTCGCCGGCCCCGAGTCGCCCGCATCGTCCTACCTGGTGCAGCACGACGCCGACGGACGCACCTGGAACCTCCTGCTCGACCTGGGCAGTGGAGCCCTCGGGGCGCTCCAGCGGCACCTGCCGCCCGACGACCTCGACGCCGTGGTGCTCAGCCACCTGCACCCTGACCACTGCGTCGACCTCTGCGGGCTCTACGTCACGCGGCGCTACCGGCCCGGTGGCCCGCTGCGCGACCGGCTCCCCGTGCACGGGCCGACAGGCACGGCCGAGCGGGTGTCGATGATGTACCACGGCCTCGAGCCCGGCGGCATGCAGGCCCAGTTCGCCTTCGACGTGGTCAAGGATGCCGTGCCGCTCGCCATCGGCCCCTTCACGGTGACCCCGTACGCCGTGAACCACCCGGTCGAGGCCTTCGGCTATCGCGTCGCGGCCGACGGCGCCGTCCTCGCCTTCACCGGAGACACCGACGACTGCGCCAACCTCGACCCGCTGCTACACGGCGCCGACCTGGCCCTGCTCGACTCCGCGTTCGTCGACGGCCGCGACCACGTGCCCGACATCCACCTGACCGGCTCGCGTGCCGCGGCGGCGGCCGTGCGCGCCGGGGGAGTGGGCCGGTTGGTGCTCACCCACGTGCCCGCGTGGAACGACCCCGAGGTGTGCCGCGCGCAGGCGGCGGCCGTGTGGCCCGGCAAGGTCGAGCTCGCCCGGGCCGACGTCGTCTACGAGCTCTGAGACGCCGCCGTTCGGGCCACGCCCGCCGCGGGGCTAGCCTTGCGGCCATGCCTGACCAGACCCCCCGCCATGACGGCCGCGCCCCCGACCAGCTGCGCGAGGTGCGCATCACCCGCAACTGGCTCGACCACGCCGAGGGCAGCGTCCTCGTCGAGTTCGGCCGCACCCGCGTGCTGTGCGCCGCCTCATTCACCGCGGGGGTGCCGCGCTGGCTCAAGGGCCGCGGCTCCGGATGGGTGACGGCCGAGTACGAGATGCTGCCGCGCTCGACCAACACCCGCAGCGACCGTGAGTCGCGCCGCGGCAAGGTCGGAGGCCGGACCCACGAGATCAGCCGGCTCGTCGGCCGCAGCCTGCGCGCCGTCATCGACACCAAGGCACTGGGCGAGAACACGATCGTGCTCGACTGCGACGTACTGCAGGCCGACGGGGGCACCCGCACCGCCGCCATCACCGGCGCGTGGGTGGCGCTGGCGGATGCCGTGGCCGACGCCCGCGCGAAGGGCCTGATCGCCGCCGGCGCAGAGCCGTTGACCGGGTCGATCGCCGCCGTGAGCGTCGGGCTCGTCGCCGGTCGGCCGGTGCTCGATCTCGACTACCCCGAGGACTCCACCGCGCAGACCGACATGAACGTCGTGATGACGGGTGACGGTCGGTTCGTCGAGGTGCAGGGCACTGCCGAGGGCGCCGGCGCCGCGTTCGACCGCGCGGTGCTCGGCGACCTGCTCGACCTGGCGACCACCGGCTGCGCCGACCTGGGACGACTCCAGCAGGAGGCGCTCGCGGCCCCCGCCCGGGAGCGGCTCGCGTGACCCGCCGGCTCGTGCTCGCCACTCGCAACGAGCACAAGGTCCACGAGCTGCGGCAGATCCTCGCCGGGCTGGTCGACGACCTGGGGCTTCAGGTGCTGGGCGCCGACGACGTCGAGGGGGCCCCGGACGTCGCCGAGACCGAGGTGACCTTTCTCGGCAATGCCCGGCTCAAGGCCGTCGCGCTCGCGCAGGCCACCGGCCTGCCCGCCGTGGCCGACGACTCAGGGCTCGCGGTCGACGTTCTGGGCGGTGCCCCCGGCGTCTTCTCGGCCCGGTGGTCGGGGTCCACGGCGGGCCCGGATGCCGGGCGTGCCGAGCGCGACCGCGCCAACCTCGAGCTGCTGCTCGAGCAGGTCGGTGACGTGCCCGAGGAGCACCGCGCCGCCGCCTTCGTGTGCGCGGCCGTCGTGGCGCTGCCGGACGGCCGCGTCGAAGGCGTCGAGGGCCGCGTCACCGGCCGGCTCGTGCGCGCGCCGCGCGGCTCCAACGGGTTCGGTTACGACCCGGTGTTCGTGCCGGACGGCGACAGCCGCACCCTGGCCGAGTACTCCGACCTGGAGAAGAACGCGATCTCGCACCGCGGCAATGCCTTCCGTGCCCTCGAGCCGGTCCTGCGCGCCCTTCTCGCCTGACGCCGCCGGCATCCTCTCGCGGAGTCGACACGGTTTCCTCGCCGTCCGGTGCACGGCATACCCTTGGCTCCTGCGCGCAAGTGGCGGAACTGGTAGACGCGCCAGATTTAGGTTCTGGTTCCTTCGGGTGTGCGGGTTCGAGTCCCGCCTTGCGCACGACACGGTTGCCTCGCCGACCTCGGCGAACCCGGGTGTGCGGGCCCCCGTTCCGGACCTGTGACGTCGGGGTAGGTTGGGCTTCAGCATCGACCACACGAACGAGGAGGCCCGACGTGGGTGACCGGCTCAGCCCCGGCGACACCGCCCCCGACTTCACGCTGCCCGACGACACCGGGTCGCAGGTGGCGCTCGGCGACCTGCGCGGCGGCAACGTGATCGTCTACTTCTACCCGGCGGCGATGACCCCGGGGTGCACGACGCAGGCGTGCGAGTTCAGCGACTCGCTGGAGTCGCTGAAGGCGCAGGGCTACACCGTGCTCGGCATCTCGCCCGACGCCCCGACGAAGCTCGCGAAGTTCCGCGACAAGGAGGGGCTGACCATCACGCTGCTGTCCGACGCCGACCGGTCCGTGATGAAGCGGTGGGGTGCGTTCGGGGAGAAGAAGCTCTACGGCAGGACCGTCGAGGGTGTCATCCGCAGCACGCTCGTGGTCGACGGGGCCGGAACGGTCTCCCACGCCTGGTACAACGTCAAGGCCACAGGCCACGTCGCAAAGCTCCGCCGCGACCTCGGACTCGAGTGAGGACCTCATGAGCACCACGCAGCCCGCCGACGACGCCACCGCGGCGGCGACTCCCGCACCGGCCCCCGTTTCGATCCCCGCGCTCGAGGCCGAGATCTCCGCCCGGCGCGACCGCCTGGCCCAGACCATCGACGAGCTGGCCCACCGGGTCAGCCCGAAGACGATCCTCTCCCGGCAGACTGAGGCCGCCAAGGCTCGCTTCGCCGACGTCGCCACCACCCCGGAGGGCGACCTGCGCGTCGAGCGCCTCGCCGCCGTCGTGGCGGTCGTCGCCGTCGTGGGTGGCTGGCTCGTCTACCGTCGACTCCGCCGCGGCTGAGATGGCTCCCCGCGCGGCGGAGGCGAAGTCGCGCCTCCCCGTCCGGATGCTGCACGACCGCGTCCTCGTCAGCGTCGAGGGCGAGGAGGGCGAGCGCCGCTCCGGCGGCGGCATCGTCATCCCGGCGACGGCCAGCGTCGGCAAGCGCCTGTCGTGGGGTGCCGTCGTGGCCACCGGGCCCAACGTGCGCCAGGTCGAGGTCGGCGACCGCGTGCTGTTCGACCCCGACGAGCGCGCCGAGGTCGAGATCGGCGCCAAGGACTACCTGTTGCTGCGTGAGCGCGACCTGCACGCCGTCGCGGCCACCCGGGTGACCGAGGGCAGCACCGGTCTCTACCTCTGAGGCCGCATCTGGCTGAGGCTCTCCACGACGGGGGAGCCTCGCGCTCGGGAAGTGGTGGTGCGCCATCAGGGACTCGAACCCCGAACCCGCTGATTAAGAGTCAGCTGCTCTGCCAATTGAGCTAATGGCGCGCGACGAAGACATTATCAGCACGCCGCCGTCCCGGCGAAATCGGTCAGGCCGGTGGTGTGCGCCCGTTGTTCGGGTGGGTTCTCGGACGAGTGCGGAGACGCAGCAGCCCGCCCAGGCCGACGGCGGCGACGATCCCCACGACCGCGATGACCAGCCAGGGGATGCCGTCGTCGGCGTTCCCCGAGACCGGTGCCGCTGCCGTGCTGGGGGTGGGCGACGCGGTGGTCGTCGTGGGGGTCGCCGTGGCCGTGGCGCTGGCCGTGGCGGTCGCGGAGGTGGTCGGGGAGGCGGATGCCGGTGGCGCCGCGGTGGTGAACGTCAAGGTGCCCGCGACGGGGTGGCCGTCGGCGCTGACCACCCGGTAGGTGACCTTGTGCCGCCCCGCCGGCAGGTCCGCGGCCAGGGGCTGCCTCACCTTGCGGCCGTCGACGGTCGGGTCGCCCTCGACCTCGGAGCCGGCCGGGCCGGTGACCTTCACGGCGACGAAGTCCGGGTTGACGTTCTCGTTGAAGGTCAGCACGACCTCGTCGGCGCTCTGCACGGTCGCACCGTCAGCCGGGGTCGACGAGGCGAGCCGGGCGTGCATCGGCAGCGCGGCCGCCGAGCCCGCTGCGAACGCCGGGGCAACGGCCACGACAACGAAGGCGAGCACGATGACGACGGTGACGACGGCGGCGAAACGACGGGAGAACATGCGGCCATCCTCGCAAAGTGCGACCTCCGACGAGCCATGGCCCCCGAATTCCGCGCGGAGCAGCCTCGAGGGTCAGCTCAGCGGACCACCGTCCTGAGGCGCGGGACGCGCGAACCCCCGACCCGCGCCAGCGGATCGGGGGTTGCTCGGTGTGGGGTGAGTGACGGGACTTGAACCCGCGGCCACCTGGACCACAACCAGGTGCTCTACCAGCTGAGCTACACCCACCATGACGGGCGCCCGGCATCCGAGGATACGTTGCGCCCGTAGCGCGCACCATCGTACCTGCTACTCGGGGGTGCTCCCGACCGCGCCCGGGTCGACGACGTGGTGGTCGACGACGTGACGGGCCGCGAGCACGCGGGCCTGCTCCGTCGAGGGGCCGGGCGGCGGCACGAACACGGCCTCACGGTAGTAGCGCAGCTCGGCGATCGACTCGCGGATGTCGGCGAGCGCCCGGTGGCCGCCGCTCTTGGTGGGGGCCGCGAAGTACGCGCGGGGGAACCAGCGGCGCGAGAGCTCCTTGATCGAGGAGACGTCGATGATCCGGTAGTGCAGGTGCGTCTCGAGCTCGGCCATGTCACGAGCGAGGAAGGCCCGGTCGGTCGCGACCGTGTTGCCGCCGAGGGGCGCCTTGCCTGGCTCGGGCACGAACTGCTTCACGTAGTCCAGTACCATCGCCTCGGCGGCCTCGAGCGTGACCCCCTCCGCCAGCTGGTCGAGCAGGCCCGACCCGATGTGCATGTCGCGCACGAAGTCACCCATCTGGGTCAGGGCGGCCTCGGGCGGCCGGATGACGACGTCGACGCCGTCGCCGAGCACGGTGAGCTCGTAGTCGGTGACCAGCGCGGCGACCTCGACGAGCGCGTCGCTCTCGAGCGACAGCCCGGTCATCTCGCAGTCGATCCAGACGATGCGGTCGGTGTGCGCGCGGTCGGTCCCCGGGGTGGTCATGGGGGCCATGCTAGGCCGCAGCCGGTGACAGGCCGCTGGCGCACGGCCGGCCTGCACTAGGGTCGCGTGCCATGAGCGGGCAGCTGGCGGCGCGGCCGATGTCGTCTCACACCCGCCGTGACCCCACGACGAGGCCGGCGCTGCGCGGTTGGCTGCTCACCGGGGTGGCAGCCGTGGGCTTCCTGCTGGCCGCGCTCGTCGTGTCCGTCTACCTCGGCGTGGCCTTCGGCGTGCAGACCGCCCTGCTCGCCCTGGCCGTGGCTCTCGTGCCGCTCGGCATCGTCGTCCCGGCCTTCCTGTGGCTCGACCGCTTCGAGTCCGAGCCCACCCGCTACCTCGTGGGTGCGTTCCTGTGGGGGGCGCTCGTCGCAGCCGTGGCCGCGGCGGCGTTCAACACCGGGGCGATCGCCGTGCTCGAGGCGACGACCGACCCGCAGGCCGCCCTGCAGACCACCGCGGTGCTCGTGGCGCCCTTCGTGGAGGAGGCCGCCAAGGGCCTGCTCGTGCTGCTGGTGTGGTGGCTCGTGCGGCGCGAGTTCGACGGGGTGAACGACGGCATGGTCTACGCCGGCATCTGCGCCGCGGGCTTCGCCTTCACCGAGAACATCCAGTACCTCGCCACGGCCTACAGCCAGGGCGGCAGCGAGGCGTTCACCGCCACGTTCGTGGCCCGCGGCCTGCTGTCCCCGTTCGCCCACCCGATGTTCTCCGTGCTGTTCGGCATCGGTGTGGGGGTGGCGGCGACGAGCCGCACCTGGCTGCCGCGCGTCCTCGGGCCCGTCCTCGGCTACCTCCTCGCGGTGCTCAGCCATGCCCTGTGGAACCTCGCGGCAGTGTCGGGCGGCCGCGGGATGGTTGTCGTCTACGTGCTGGTCGAGGTGCCGATCTTCCTGGCCTTCCTCGGGTTCGTCGGCTGGGTCCGACGTCGCGAGGGTCGCCTCATCGGGCAGTTCCTGCGGCCGTATGCGGACGCCGGCTGGCTCTCGGCGGCCGAGGTGACGATGCTCGCGTCCATGCCTCGCCGCCGGGAGGCGCGGGCCTGGGCGCGCGCCAACACCGGGCGCCGTGGGCTGGCAGCGATGCGAGGCTTCCAGGACACCGCGAGCGAGCTCGCGCTGCTACGCCACCGGATGTCCCACTCGGCCGCCGACGAGCACGCCGTCGCACACGAGCACGAGCTGCTCGAGGCGCTGCGCGCCCGGCGCGCCGAGTTCGTCGGGATGCCGGGCGCCTGACATCGAACCCGACCGAGAGGACCACCGTGACCGAGGCCCCCGAGGCCCCCGAGGCCCCCGAGGCCCCCGAGGCCCCCGACGCCCTCGCCGTCTCCCGCCGCATCGGCCCCGAGCTCGTGGAGCTGCGACGTCGGCTGCACCGCATCCCCGAGCTGGGGCTGCACCTGCCCGACACCCAGGCCGTGGTGCTCGAGGCGATGACCGGGCTCGACCTCGAGGTGACCACCGGGCAGGAGCTGAGCTCGGTCGTCGCGGTGCTGCGTGGCCGGGCACCGGTGTCGGGGGAGCGGCCGGTGGTGCTGCTGCGCGGTGACATGGACGCGCTGCCGGTCACCGAGGAGGTCGACGCCGACTACGCGTCGCAGCGGCCGGGCCTGATGCACGCGTGCGGGCACGACCTGCACGTGGCCGGGCTGGTCGGAGCGGCGCGCATCCTGCACGAGCTGCGCGACTGGCTCGTCGGCGACGTCGTGCTGATGTTCCAGCCCGCGGAGGAGGGCCCCGGCGGGGCCGAGCCGATGATCCGTGAGGGGCTGCTCGAGGCGGCCGGCCGGCGGGTCGACGCCGCGTATGCCGTGCACGTCTACTCGGCCGACCACCCGTTCGGCACGTGGTTCGGCCGCCCGGGCACGTTGATGGCGGCGGCCGACGAGGTGTCGGTGGTGGTGCACGGCCTCGGCGGGCACGGGTCGGCGCCGGACCGCACGCGCGACCCGGTGCCGGTGGCGTGCGAGATCGTGCTGGCCTTCCAGACCGCGGTGACCCGGCAGTTCAGCATCTGGGACCCCGTGGTGCTCACCGTCGGCAAGGTCGCCGCCGGAACCAAGGACAACATCATCCCGGACGACGCCCACATCGAGGCGTCGCTGCGCACCTTCTCGCCCGAGCATCGCGGCAAGGCCCACGAGGTGTTCACCCGGGTGGCCCAGGGGGTCGCGTCCGCGCACGGCCTGACTGCCGAGGTGACCATCGGCAACGGCTACCCCGTCACCGTCAACGACGCCGAGGAGCAGGCGTTCGCACAGGGCGTGGTGGCCGACCTGTTCGGGGCCGACCGGTGGGCCGACATGGTCGACCCCGAGGCCGGGTCGGAGGACATGTCCTTCGTGCTCGAGCAGGTACCGGGCGCCTACCTCAACGTGTCAGCCTGCGCGCACGCCGACCACCACGACGCCGAGGACAACCACTCGCCGCGGGCGGCCTTCGACGACGCGATCGTGCCCGACGTCGCGGCCGCGCTGGCCGAGCTGGCGCTGCGCCGCTCGCGCGAGCTCGCCTCCTCCTGAAAAGACCGCTGACGGTGGAGGTCGGCACGATGGTTCGTCCCCGCCGTCGCGGGCCGCCGTCCGCGGTGACATCCGATGTCGCCGTCGCACCTTGGCGCGCCCGGCGAGCGACCCCCCGCGCTGCGGGGTGGGCAACCACCCGTGGCGGGGTGCTCCTGCGCTCGAGAACGCCGGACGTCAGTGCCTGAGCCCAGCTGTCGTCGTGCGGTCTCGCCGAATGCCGGACCGCTCTCGAGCTGTGGTTCGACGCGGGTCACCGCGCAGGAATCGCCGCGATCACAACCACTTCCGGGCTGTGGGCCGCGTCGTGCTCTGCGTCGACCACCCGCCGGGATGCTCGCCGGCGGCAGGGCTCGGCGGGTCGCCGCACCTGCCGCGTGCCCTTCAGCCGACAGCACACTGAACCATGGCGTACAGGCGGTACGGACCTTCCTCGGCGACGAGGTCGAAGGCCGGCGACTCACCCACCTGGTCGATTCCGCGGTACTGCGCCAGTCGTCCCGCTCCCGCCGAGGAGAACGGTTCCCCCCCGGTGATCGCATACTCCACCCGCTGCCGTCGTGCCGCGTCGCAGACGTCGGTGGAGGTGCCGGCCCGGTCCAGCTGGGCCGCGAGCAGGGTGCGGTCCCCCGGAGTGAGGCTCTTCTCGGTGGGCACCAGCAGGCGCCGTCCGCTCGTGACGTAGAGATACGTGGCGCCGTTCCACGGGTTCGCGGCCGTCACCGCTCCCGGTGGGATGTGCCGGGCCAGGCGGTTCAGCGCGAGCAGTTCCTCGTCACTCGCCCACGACCGGGACGGGGACGGGGCGAAGTAGCCATCGATGAAGTCGCGATGCGGGCCCACATAGGCCTGCGTCCCGAGGACGAGGGCGGCCAGGACGACGCCTGTGGTCGCAACCGGTGCCCAACGCCGGCTCCCGAGAGGATGCGCCGCCATCGCCCCGAGGGCGAGCAGGCCCGCCGAGGCGCAGAGGGCCGACGGCAGGACGCTGTTGGCTGCCAGTCGCACCGGGTCGTTGTACCAGGGCCACGTCAGGTCACGGACACTCGCCGTGTCGACCGCGATGTTCAGGAAGAACAGGCCCCCGTACAAGGCGAGTCCGGCCACCACCCAGCCGGCGCCACGGTGCCGGCGCACGAGGGCTGCCGCACCGAGCGCCACGACGGCCGACAGCAGGATGAGGGGAACGCCCTGACGGGGAGCGAAGAAGACGGTGTCGATGAGAGCCGCGCGTGTGCCCATCTCGGGGCCGAGCGGTCTGGAGCGGACCATCGACTCGGGCCGCAGGGCTGTGGCGAGGATGGCAGCAGTCACCGTGGCGATGCCCAGTCCCGCAACGAGCACGGCCGCCTGCGCGGGTCTCGCCCGCACCATCCAGGCTCTGCGGACGGTTGCTAGCGCCACGATCAGGTAGCCGAACCCGAGGAACGAGACCATCGCGTTGGTGTGGGCCAGCGTCAGCCCCGGGAGCGACGCGAGCAACAGCACGGCCGCGGGAACGGGCTGAAGGACAGGGTCCCGGTGCGGGGCGAAACGGACGACGGCAGCCATCGCCAGGGCCAGCGTGGACGGCAGCAGCGACTGGCCGAAGAGGTTGGGCCACAACACGCCGTAACCCATCAGGGCGAACGGGAAGGCCGTGAACAGGACGCTGGTCACCCCGGTCGTCGCGGCCACCTCGGGGCGGGAGCCGAACAGCGCCCGACCCAGCAGCATCATGCCGAGGGGCCAGACGACGGCTGCCATCACCAGCACGCACGCGGACGAGGCCACGACGACATTGGTGCCACCGAGCAGCGCCGTCGTCGAGGTGACGACGTGGAAGGCCGCGGGGTAGGTCGGCGAGTCCCCGGCGGACACGAACCCGGACGCGTGGAGAACCGAGGCGTCGCGGTGCTCGAGCATCCACTGGGCCGTCCCGAGGTGGAAGATGGTGTCCGGGTGCTGGGGGAAGTGGTCCGGCGTGCCGGACAGGGGGACGAGCACGGCCGCCACGGCGACCACGGCGAAGGCGCCACCACCAGCCGTTGCCCACCCAACCAGGCGGGTGCCCCCTGCTCCCGAGCCCGCCTCCGCCTCCCCTCGACGGGCCGACCACCCGCGGCGACGCAACACGTGGCCGACGAGCGCCGCGCAGATCCACCCGGCGACGAGACCGGCCGCCAGAGGGGCAACCCCCCAGGGGATGCCGAGTCCGGCGGCGGCGACTGCCGTGCCGGTCAGCATCGTGGTGCTGACCGCGGGGGCGACCGAGAGCGACGTGAGGACGCGGGCACCGACGGCCCGCGCCGCCACGGCGCCGGGGACGAGCAGGAGGGCAGCAGCCAGGAGAACCGTGGGCACCGCCTCAGCCCACGACGTGCTGCCCGGAATCACCGGCACACACTACAGTCGCGTCCTGACCAGGCCCGACCGGCACCGAGCCGGGACGGGTGAAGCCGGCGGCTCAGGTCGTGGCAGGCTGTCGTTCGTGGGTGTGCGGAAGGTTCTCGACCGAAGAAGTCTCGGAAATGTCGCCATCCTCGCGACCGGGGCCGCTGATGCCGACGTCAGGGCGGTCCTGGACGCGATCCAGTCAGCCCGTGCACCGCGACGACACCCGGTGCACCTCGGGCGACGAGGCATCTCCCGTCACCTGCGCGCCGTGCGTCATCGGCTGCGGGGGCATATCGTCGAGCCACCCGCCCGTGACCCCCGAGGACGCCAGGTCCTCGTGCTCTCGTCGCAGGGTCGGGCGGCGTCGGATCTCCAACGCTGCGGCGCCAGGCACATCGCGGCGGACACGCTCGTCGACCTCAACTGGCAGCTCAAGCGTTTCGGCCCGTTCGACGCCATCATCGATCTCTCACGGGCAGCCGATCTCCCGCACGACGCCACCTGGTCCATGCTCTTCCTCCACCTGCGCGACAGGGGCGTGTACGTGTCGCTCCAGGACAGCGAGAACCCGCTGACCGCGAGGCTGGCACTCGTGTCGCAGGGTCGCGGCGAGAAATGGGCTGAGGATGCCGTCGAGTCGGTCACCGTCCGCGGACCTGCTCTCGTGGTGGAGAAGAAGGGGAGGCACTACCTGAAGCTCCGCGACCACGAGGTGGATCGCCTCCTCCCCACCCGCCACGAGTCGGCCACGTCCAGGGTGCTCGCGACGCTGCCTGCAGGCGAGCTCCACGTGCGGACCGAGGTGGTGTCGCACGGGGCGCAGACGAAAGTCAGAGCACTCGAGCCGATCCTCGACTACCCGGAGATGCGCATGCGTCTCTACACCGGTCGCATCGCCATGGCCACGCACTCGCTGGTGTTCACTGAAGGCACCCTGCTGCCCGAGACCTTTCGGCACCACCTGCATGACCGGTTGGACCACACGAAGGTCTCTGCCAGCACCTCCCAGTTCGGCACGTTGTCCGACAAGCATCGTCCTGCAACTCGTCTGGAGGGGGTGTACTACAACCTCAACTCGCCCTTCCCGGCGCACTTCGGCCACATCACCACCGAGGTCCTGTCCCGACTGTGGGGCTGGGACGAGGCCAAGCGGCAGTTCCCCGACCTCAAGGCGATCTGGAGGGTTCGCATTCCTGAGGACCGCGACCCGCAGCTCGAGCGCCAGCTGTTCCGCGCCTACGGGATCGACGAGGAGGACATGGTCGAGGTGCACCGCCCGGTCTGGCTGAGCAGTGTCGTGGGGGTGACCCCCATGTGGCACAACAACCTCCCCCACTACGTCCACCCCGGCATGGCGCAGGTGTGGAAACGCATCGGCGCCAACCTCTGCGAGGAGCCCGGATTCGAGGCGTCCAGGATCTTCGTGTCGCGCAGGGCTTCTCTGGCCAGGACCTGCCGAAACGGCGCGGAGGTCGAGGAGGTGTTCCGTCGTCGCGGCTTCACCGTCGTCTATCCGGAAGACCTGTCGCTCGCCCAGCAGGCGACGGCATTCCGGAACGCGAAGGTCGTGGCCGGTTTCGGCGGTTCTGCGATGTTCAACGTCATGTATGCCGAAGGGTTGACCAATCTCATCGTGCTGGCCCATGAGGCCTACACCGCTCGGAACGAGTACCTGTTCGCGTCCCTCCTGCAAGGTCGAACGGACTACTTCTGGAGCACTCCCGAGACTGCCCATCCCCGGGGTGGCTGGACCCAAGAGGCCTTCACCTCCAACTGGAGCTTCGACTTCGATCGCCACGGCACCGCCCTCGACCTGCTCCTTGCATCGCTCGCCTGAAGGCCCTCGAATGCCACGGTTCCTCGGGCGGGTGGGCCGGTGGGCGATGGCTCGAGGCACGGGTCGCAGTCGGCGTCGCGTGACGGTGGTGATGGGGGACCTCCGATCACGAGTGCACCCACGCCCTCCGCTGACGCGCGCTGGCACCACGACCGGCACGGGTCAGCAGGAGTGGACGAGCGCACCATCTCGGTGCCGTTCCTGCCGGAGCCGGCCGCACGTGGCATCGGCAACACCGGCTTCCATCCGGTGTCAACGGTCGTCAGCACGGGCGCCCGCACGCACGGGGTACGAGCGACCGACGTCGGGGCACGGTAGAGCACGCCTCCGCATCCGATCTCCTGTCTGTTCAGGTCAGGACACCTTGTCGCCGGCGCTGACCCAGTTCCTCGGCTCCTTGCCGGCCTGTCCGCCTCGACGACCACCCGGCTCACCAGCCAGTGGCAAGACGAGGCGGTCGCGTTCAACAAGCGGTCCCTGGCCGAGAGCGACCACATCTACACCTGGTCGACGGGATCCACCTCAAGGTGCGACTCGAGCTGGACAAGCTGTGCCTGCTGGTGATCATCGGGGTAGGTACCGACGGCCACCCAGGAGCTCAGCGCGCTCGACGACGGTCACCGCGAGTCGAGCGAGTCGTGGGCTGACCTGCTGCGCAGCTGCAAGCGCCGCGGGAGCGGCCCCCGGTCCTGGCTGTCGGCGACGGGGGGCTGGGGGTTCTAGGCCGCGTTGCTGCCACCTGCCCGGATGAGGTCAGTTTCGAACTAGGCCTGCGCCGGAGATTCGTGTGAGAAGTCGCCCGAGGGAGGCCAGAACTGTTCGGCGGTCTGTGGAGTTGGCGACGAACGCGTGGTGCCGCCAGGTGTCGAACAGCTCACCTTGACCTCGTGCCGCGGCCTTGTTGAGGCGTTGCACGCGGCGCACGACGAGGCGGCAGGGGATCTGCTGGTCCTTGGGGTAGGAGGTGAACGCGGTGCAGTCGATCTGGGCGACCTGCGCGTCGCAGACCCACCGCTGCTCCTGCTCGTCGAAGACCGCCCGCGGGTACTTGATCGCCGCCCACGCATGCTCGGCGATCGCCGCGATTGCCCAGGTCACGGCGGGGTTCATCCGGGCGGTCACGGAGAACCACGCACGAGCCTTGATGGTGGCGGCAATGACGTCCCGGGCGGCAGTACCCGGAGTCCGCGCCGACCAGGACCTATCCGGTCGCCCCGGGAGGTTGTCAAGTTGTCTGTGCACGTGAGGTGGTCACGGGGTGGTGGGCAGAGGTAGGCGTTGATGCGGCAGGCCTGGTTGGGTCGCGACCTCCCCAGCGAGGATCGGTCGCGACAGCGACGTCGGTCACATCTGGGCGGCCTGCCTTCGTCCAACGACGAGAGCGCCCGGCGCGCAGGCCGTGTCCACGCGACAGCCGGTCACAGCCGGTCACCCGGCACGGCCCGGACGAGACGGTCGGGTCGGTCGCGTCGACCACGAGCCTTGATTCCGCGAACTGGGGCGGTTCCTACCCGAACGCACCACAGCCGTGTCCATGCTCGACCGGCTCCTGCACCACGCCACCACCGTGGCCACCAGCGGCCGGTCCTACCGCATGCTCCAGGCCCGAACGCGGACAGGAGGGCGCCCCACCACGAGCTGAACAACCGCAAGGAGTGGGGACTTCCACCTGGCCACCAGCGGTGACCTGAGATCGGCCACTGACAGAGGACACACCCTTTCCGCAGGACTACGCGGACACGTGGGTGATTCTCTTCTCCCACCCCGCCGACTTCACCCGCCCGGAGTGCGGGGGCGCGGCACAAGAGGAGCGCCCAGTTGCAGCGCTCCCCGGAGTATCGGGGGTCTCGACAACCGAACGTTCAGTCAGTATGGTGACCGCACGCCGTATGGTACTCCCACCAGTGTGCGGATGGTGACTCATGCACAACGAAGTGCGGAGAGGACGGTCGGTGTGCTCCCTCGTGTTGTGGCCTACTGCCGCGCCAACCCCTCACCGGGTGCCCGCAGACAACGCGGTCCGGACGCCCTCGTCCTGGGCGCAGTCCTGTCCGCGTTCGCTGTGTCTGGCCATCACGAGCGCCACGGGTCGAGAGCAGGTCATGCCCCCCCCCGACCGGCTGGAGCGTCAGCCGTCCCTGCGGGGGTCGTGTCGCCAACGGTGATCGATGAGCGACACCCTGACGCGCATCAGGATGTGCGGCCCCATGGCGAACCGCGGCAGAGCGCCTGGGCTGCGAGGCCGTCGCGCATGACGAAAGGAGATCCCTCCGCACCCGGCTGACGGTGCCGTCCGATCCCCAACAGCGCGGGGAGCGGCAGCCCAACTGCTTTCACTTGCCCAAGAAAGGAACCAGGAATGGCACAACCACCCGCAGCGAATCACCTGACCAGGGAAGAACGTGCGGCCGCCCTCCAGCGGTACTACGAAGAGTTGTCCGCGGCGCGCAAGCGCGTCGTGATGCCGCTCGCGAGCATCACGCTGGGCGCGTTCTTCCTCCAGCAGATCCTCACCAACTTCACGCCTGTCATGGACGGCCTCGTCTTCGAAGGCATGACGTGGGCCTATCTCTACGGCTTCGCGCTGTTCTTCCTCGTCGTCATCTTGACAATGATCTACAAGAGCGCCATGGACAAGGTAGAGCGCGAGCACCGACCGCCGCACCTCGACCAGACAGCAGCCCACTACGACGACTGGCGCGCGTGGGAGAGTCACCAGGCGACGCTCGAGGCGGATGAGGACGTTCGCGACGAGCATCAGCGGCAGGCGCTCATCGACGAGCTCCGTCACCAGCACGAGAAGGAGAAGGGCCTGTGAGCACCTCTGCATCAGTTCTGTTCATCCTCTTTGTCGCCACGACGCTCGGCGTCACCTGGTGGGCGGGGCAGCGCAACAAGTCCGTCGAGTCCCACCTCGTGGCAAAGGGCGCGATTTCCGGTCGGGCCAACGGGGTCGCCATCGCGGGTGACTTCATCTCGGCTGCGACGTTCCTTGGCACCACCGGCGCGATCATCCTCTTGGGGTTCAACGGCTTCTACTACGCCGTGTACATCCCGGTGGCGTTCCTTCTCGCCCTGCTGCTGATCGCGGAGCCACTGCGAAACCTCGGCCACTTCACCTTGGGCGACGTGCTGGCGACCCGTTTCCGCGGAGACGGCGTCCGTGCATCGATCGCCATGTCCTCGATCATCATCTCGCTCGTCTACATGGTTGCCCAGTTCGTGGGTGCTGCGGTCCTCATCAAGCTGCTCTTCGGCATCAGCTACTTCTGGGCTGCCTTGGCCATCTTCACGCTGACGACGGTGTACACCATCATCGGCGGGATGCTCGCGACGACGTACATCCAGATCATCAAGACGTGCCTGCTCCTGTTCGCCGGACTCGTGTTGGTCTTCATGGTGCTCGCCAAGTTCGGGTTCAACCCCATGGACGTCTTCCGCAGGGCCGGCGAGATCCCGCTCGCCACCAAGGCGACGGGGCCGATCGAGGGCTCGAGCCTGCTGCAGCCGCTGCGTGCCGGATCCGCCGCTCAGTGGGAGCAGTTCTCGCTGATCTTCGGCGTGACCTTGGGTGTGCTCGGTCTGCCGCACGTGCTCGTCCGCTTCCTCACGGTGAAGGGCTCACGCGAAGCGCGCACGTCGGCGGTGACCTCGATCTGGATCTTCGCCGGGTTCCTCATCTTGCTCCCCATCATCTCCTACGGGGCGCGGCTGCTGCTCAGCCAGGAGGACTTCAAGAAGGTCGCGGACAGCCGAGGCAACCTCGGCATGCCCTTGCTGGCCCAGACGGTGGGCGGCGACTTCCTGCTCGCCTTCATCTCTGCGGTGGCCTTCGCGACGATCCTTGCCGCTCTGTCGGGCCTGGTCATCGCCACGACCGGCGCGATCACGCACGACATCTACGGCAAGCTGTTCCACAAGGGCATCGTCGATCACTCGCGGCAGCTCAAGGTGGCCCGCCTCGCGACCTTCTCGACGGCCCTGGTGGCCATGCTCATCGCACTCGCGGTGGAGAAGCAGAACGTCGCCTTCCTGGCCACGCTGGCGATCGCGATCTCGGCGTCCGCCAACCTCCCCGCGCTCCTGCTCACCATCTACTGGCGCAGGGCAACGGCCGCTGGTGTGGCCTGGGGCATGGCTGCAGGCCTCGTCGCTGCCGTGACGATCATCCTGCTCAGCCCGATCTTCAACCCGGAGGACTCACTGGTCAAGCTGAGCTCACCGGGCCTGATCTCCATCCCCATCGGATTCCTCGTCATGGTTGGGGTGTCATTGGCCAGCCAGCCCAAGGGTGATGCTCTGACCGACGCGGACGAGCTGTTCAAACGAGTTCGCTTCCAGGCAACGACGGGAATCGATCCTGCCAACCCGGAAGCCGCCCCGCCGCATGAGCGGGTGGCCGCGCACTAGGCCACGAATTCAAGCAGGAAGGCCAAGCGCTGATGGCGCGATCGACATGC
>JBBQWX010000011.1:0-52397 GCA_038210185.1 Actinomycetales bacterium | reverse complement strand
GGCCGGCATCCGGCTGTTCGGGGTCGAGCCCAAGGACGAGGTGTCGTCGGCGTTCACCGCCGAGGAGGTCGCACACATCCTCGACGAGTCGCGCGAGGAGGGCCTGGTCGAGGACGAGCACTACGAGCGGCTCGGCGCCGCGCTGGAGTTCAGCGACAAGGATGCCGCCGACGTGGGCGTGCCGCTGGCCGGGCTGGTCACCGTCACCGGCGCCGCGACCCCGCTCGACATCGAACGGCTCGTCGCCCGGCACGGCTACTCGCGCTACCCGGTGCTCGACGACGACGGGGACCTCGGGGGCTACCTGCACCTCAAGGACGTGTTGTACGCCGACGAGGTGGAACGACTCGAGCCGGTGCCCGCCAAGCGGGTGCGCCGGATGGCGAACGTGCGGCGCGACGACGAGGTGGAGTCGGTGCTGCAGACGATGCAGCTCACCGGCTCGCACCTGGCCCGGGTCGTGGCCGACGACGGCCAGGTGGTCGGGGTGGTCTTCCTCGAGGACGTCATCGAGGAGCTTGTCGGAGAGGTGAGCGACTCCTCGCACGGCGAGGCTCGCCGCCGCTGATCCGGCGCTGGAGCGGAGCCGGGCACGTGTAGGGGGCCCGAATCCGGGCAGGGCTCGGGCATGCGCATCCGTGACCATGACAGGGCCGACCTGGCCCTGGCCGCCCTGACCCTGTCGGTGGCGGCGGCCGCGGCCGTCGGCGAGGCAGCCCGCTGGGCGGGTGCCCGGCGTCGTCGTGCGCTGGCGGGAGGTAGCACTGCACCGGCCTCGAAGACCCGGCCGACGTCATAGCGGCGCACCGCGAAGGGGCCCGGCCAAGGCGCTTCGCGCCGGCTGGTCGGGCCCCTTCGGTAGTGCCCCCGGTAGGATTCGAAACTATGCTCCGCGCAAGTCGTGGCAGTGCGCCCACCTGTACTCTTGGACTGAATTCGCCTGCAGGACAAGTGAGTTCTTGAAGGCACTAGATGACATTGGCGGCCAGGAGGTACCGTCTATATCGCACGTTTATTGCACGTTATCGCACATTTATTGCACGCCGGCAGGGCCCAGGAGGGGGTGGAGCAAGTGCGGAACCGACGAGGCTTCGGCCATCTTCGCCGCCTGCCATCCAAGCGATGGCAGGCCTCGTACCTGGGTCCCGACATGCTCAGGTACCAAGCCCCCCGGACGTTCGAGACGAAGATCGATGGTGAAGAGTGGCTCGCTGCGGAGCGCCGTCTAGTGGCCGACCAAGCGTGGTTGCCACCGGGTCAGCGCGACCGCCGGACCGTCACCTTCGAGGACTACGCGGAACGGTGGCTCAAGTCCCGAGAACTGAAGCCCAGCACGGCCAACCTCTACCGTGGCTACCTCGATCGGACCCTGCTCCCTGCGTTCAGCGAGCAGCAGATCGGGAAGATCAGCTCTTCGGACATCCGCGCCTGGTACGCGACCCTGGACCCGACGAAGAAGACAACTCGAGCACACGCTTACTCGCTGCTGCGCTCGATCCTCTCGACGGCGCTGCTCGAGGAGGTCATCACCGCCAACCCTTGCACCATCCGCGGGGCGGGACAGACGAGGCGAGAGCGACGGATTGAGCCGGCCTCGCTGGAGGAGCTCTCGGCCCTTGTGACGGCGATGCCCGAGCGCCTGCAGTTGATGCCACTTCTGGGAGCGTGGTGCGGTCTGCGCTTCGGGGAACTCATCGAGCTGCGACGTCGTGACATTGACGTCGACCGGCAGCGGCTGTCGGTTGCTCGCGGCCTCGTTCGCGTCGGCCGTGCTGACGTGGTGGGAAAGCCAAAGAGTGCTGCGGGCATCCGTGTTGTCGCGATCCCACCGCACCTGATGCCCTTCGTCGTCGCGCACCTGGCAGCCCATGTCCGGCGGAACCGTGACTCCCTCCTGTTCCCGCACAGTCCTGAGCAGCCAGACCGTCACTTCACCCACGGTTGGTACTACAAGCAGTTCCACATGCCCGCTCGTGAAGCGGCCGGTCGGCCAGACCTGCGCTTCCACGACCTGCGGCACACGGGCGCGGTCCTGGCGGCTCAAACGGGGGCCACCCTGGCCGAGCTCATGAGCAGGCTTGGGCACTCAACGCCGCAAGCCGCACTTCGCTACCAGCACGCCGCTCGGGGCCGCGACGCAGAGATCGCCGCCAAGCTGTCCGAACTTGCGGTCCGAGGCACCGCGACGGGCCCACCAGCTGGGCCGCCCTGACCGCTCAACCCTGACGTGCCAAAGCCGCCCGGGACGGCGCCGTTCGCACTGGAAATGTCAGAGTTTCAGCGCTTCAGGCCCCTCAGTTTGACCATGCTGAATGAGCCTGCCCATCCCGGGCGTCGGCCATGTCCATACGCGAGCGTGAACCTCGCGGCACGCCCCAGTAGGTGGAGTGGCCGGCAGAATCTAGGTCTCGCCGATGAAGGCCCCGTTGTTGGTCACGAGGAGGACGTCAGCCTTCCGGCGTCCGAGCTCGACGAGGGTTCGCTGGATCGCGATGTTGACGACGTTTTGCCGAAGGCGCCCGAGAGAGGCACCGGTCGGTACCGACCGCCAGGAGGGCCTGCACGAAGGTCGTAGGGAGCTGGCTGTCCGCGGCGAGAAATTCGAGCCGTTGGCCGGCTGGCCCCACTGCTCCCGGGCGAACTGTCGGTCTCCCACCGCGGGCGCCCCTCGGCCCGAGGACGCCGACCCAGGATCGAGGTCCCCAAGGTAAGTCGATGCTCTCGCCGTCGACCAGAACGTACGTCGTGCGGTGTCTCTTCCATGGGTCGAGGCTGTCGGCGAATACGCCGAGTCCTGGCTCTACGGACTGCGGACCGAGATGTTCGAGGTCGACAAACTCCGCCCCGAAGGCGCCCAAGGCCCCGATCTCCAGGTCGTCCACCAACAGCAGCGGCAGCCGCACCCTGGGCGGTGCGGCTGACGCTGTTCCTTGGCCGTCGGGATACGCGGGGAATCAAGCGCGCAGCGACCTGGCCAGATCGACGAACCGCTGCTCGGCCTCGGGCGTGCACGCCGCCTCCGGCGAGTTCGTCATCACGATGAGCCGCGATCCGTCCTCGAACGTGGTGTTCTCGTCCACATCAAGATCGTCCAGCGCGTCGCTCCGCAGGACTGCGAGGACTCTCTGCCCCAGTCCGTTGCACCAGTAGAAGCAAGGGAACTGCATGGTCGTGAAGGCCGGCTCGCGACCGACCAGCGCCGTGAGGCGTCGCCAGCTCTCCTCAGGATGCAGGTAGGAGTACTGTGCCCGACCGGCACCGGCGACCACCCGGAACGCGTCGACTAGCCCGGCATTGCTCCCCTCGTCATCAAGTTCGACGTCGAACTCCAGGGCGAGCACGTTGACGCCGTCGAGTGAGTCGCTGGGCGCGTGGTACGGCGCGAGTCGCACGGTCACGGTCCACGGCGGATCCGTCTCCGGTTTGGCCCCCGCGAGCACGACGGTGTCGTCGCCGACGTCGCCGAGCGCCTCCGACAACCGCCGGCCCAGACCGGCACCACCGGGAAGGGTAAACGGCGTCGGGTCCACGTCGTGCCCGACCGCCGCCCACTCCACGTCACCGACCAGACCCAGCTCGGACAACTGGTCCAACACGAACGCCGGGTAGTCCGCCAAGGTCCAGCGCTGCGCAGCGGTGTTCGACTGAAGACGAAAACGGGTCAAGGGACCAGTACCAACGCGTTGTTGGCGCCCACGTAGTGCACCTGGATGGCTTCGAGACCTCTACTGACCAACCGGCGGCGATTGGCCAGCGCGACTTCCAGAGACGGGAACACGTAGTTGATGCTTCTCACCGTATACCCGTCGGCCTGCTGGCCGACCAGCTGGAGATATCGACCCGCTTGGTCGGTTCGCACGAGGTCGCCGCTCCTGGTACTCGTGTAGTGCTTGAAGTCCCAGACCTCACCGCGCGTCGGGATCCATCGGTCGGCGGTAAGCGGTCGGCCGCCGACGCTCGTCGTCAACCGCTCGAAGCCCGACGTGTTCGCGAAGTCGGAGATGTGTATCCGCGCCCAAGCCTCGAACATCGAGCCCTTGAGTGATGCTGCCGGGCCGCGGGACTGCGCGGCAGTCATCGTGGCGGCGATCCGGTTCAATTCGTTGACGTCGCTGCCGGCACGGTTGGCGGCAACCATCGACAGGTACCGGGTGAACGTCTCATAGGCCGTCTCGGGATTAGCCAGGTCGGCGGGGGTGGTGAAGCGTCGCAGTGCGCCAAAGTCCTCCGCGGTCATTCCAGAGGCGCTGATGGCCGCTCGCAGTGACGGATGCTTGCTAAGTTTGGCCGTGATCAGCTGGACGTTGATCACGTCCGCCGGAAGCGCGGCGATGATGTCCGTCGTGCTAGCGAGGGTGGCGCCCCGCTGCGCGCCGTCTTCGGTCATCTGGGTGAGGAACCGGCGGATTTCCTCCAGATCCACCTTGCAGGGTGATGCGCAGCCGAGCGCCGCGCGCATGCCCGCCTCGTTCATCATCCGCAGCCGCTCGAGCATCCAGCTGGGCAGCCGGCGGAGTCGCTCTATCGCCAGCTCGGTCAGGTCGGTGAGCACGCTCGCCGGAGCGGCGAGCACCCGCCGAACCCAAGCATGCGCGCGGCCGATCCTTTCCACTGCGCTGCCGAGTCGCCACCTCCGCACCGCGGTTTCGGTCAGCCGCCTGCCCGCTTCGCGGCCCACCTGGCGTTCGGCGGCGAGGGCGAAGTCCGCGGCATCACCGCCCGCGCGGAGGGCCACCGCGGCCGGCCGCAGCGCCCTCGCCACTACGACAATGTCCGGCACCATGCCCGCGATGTCGAGGATGACCGCCAGATAGTCGGGGTCGTTCGCCGACAGGTCGCGCAGCTCCGGGTGTACGTTTGTGTTTGCCGCCGCCTCCTCGCGTACGACCTGAGCGAGATCGAAGCCGAGATGAATCGCGGAGAACGCAAGGCCGACGGCCGCGCCCGCCAGCGGGGTGGCCACGATCGAAACGCCGATCACGATGGCGACCTCGAGCACGGCGAGGGCAATGTCCAGCCACGCACGTTCGGATCTCTTATCGGTCACAAACCGATCAACAGCCTGCCCGAGCACCGATTGGCGGGGGACGCCGAGGCTTTCGTACGTCTGGCCCGGGATGTCGTTGAGGTCCCAGACCTTGATCGTGTCGTCCGCGATATTCTCCCGGGTCCGCGCGATGTCGTTCAGCAGCTTCTGCGTCCACGCGCCCACCGCCGCCGCGAGCTGCCGGTCGTCCATCCCCACGAACATGCCAGGCCGGTAGCCGCCCATGTAAAGGGCGGGATGCGCTCGCCCGTGGTTCGCATACGCAGTGATGAAGGCGCGGTCGCGCTGCACGACGGCCGCCTCGTTGGCCTCGATCCGGCGGTCGAGCTGCGCGACCTGCGCGTCGATCTCGACCCAGTCCTCGTTCGACGGTGGTACGCCGCCGGGCAGCCCGCCCGGTTCTTCCGCGCCGCGGCGGCGACTGTCCATGTCGCGGCGGTGGGCCAGCTGGCGCTCCCGCTCGTCGCGAAGCCTCGGCTGCTCGTCTCGCGCCTGCGCGCGCTCACCGTCGAGCCGGGCGAGCTCGGCATCCGCTGCGCGCAGCGCGCCCTGATCGACGGTGCACGCGTCGGGTGGGTAGCGCCGCTGCTGCTCCAGCACCTGCCGCCGGCTGACGTCCAACCGAGTGTCGGCCAGCACCTTGGCACGCCGCACCCAGATGGCCGGGAACTCGACCTCGACCAGCCGGATCACCAGCGCTTCGCCGACGAGACCGAATTCGGCGATCGAGGCCGAGATGTCGTAGTCCAGCTGCTCGATCGCGGCATCCGCCGTGGCGATCTCGTGCCTAAGCGACTCGAAGATCTCGGGGCCCGCGGGAACCCCCGCAATCGGCGGCACGCCGGCATCGGCCGGCTCACTGCCGCTTCTGCTGCCGACGAGCATCTCGTTCGTTCGTTCGTGGTACGCGATCGACTCCCGGTGGGTCCGGCTCTCGGCACGCAAAACGTTCCGTCGTCTGATCGCCTCGTAGATGGGTACCGCGTCGACGATCTGGCCCAACGTTGTGCGATCGGCGCCAGCCAGTTCCGGGGCAGCGCTGAGAACGGACTGGGCGAACTCGAGCCGAGCCGTCATCGCTGCGTTGGCCTGTGACTGGCCGCCCTGGCCGCCTTGGTTGATCTGGCGATGGATGGTCCTGCCGCCGGCGCCGTGGAGGACGACGTGCGCGAGTTCGTGAGCGAGCAGTGCCCGACCGGGTGCAGTATCCGGTGCGTACCGGCCGGCACCGAAGACGATGTCGGAGCCTACCGAGTACGCGTTCGCGGCCAGCCCGTCGGCCGCATGAGCTGCGGCTGCGCCCAGATGTACCCGTACGCCACCGAGATCGGCGCCGAAGCGCGGCTCGAACCATGATCGGACTTGTTGTTCGAGCGGTTGACTCGTCGGCGACGTGCGTGGGGGCGCGTCCGCCGCACCTACGGTGGCGCCACCGGTCGATGCGGACCGGTGCACAGTCTCACCGGCGCAGGACGAGCACGGTGCCCTCGGCTCGGCGCACCCAACGCATGGCTTGGCCGAGTCGGCGCACCCGCTGCACGAGCCGGTCATCGACTCTGCAATCCGGTCGGCTTCCAGCTCGTGCGGGTCAGTGGGCTGGCTGACCGGTAGCCCCGTCGCGCCGCCTGGCTTAGCGCTCCGATGCACCGTGCCCAACGCCAACGTGCGCGACAGCGCCGGCTGGGGTACCCGCGCGGGCGGCGGTGATGCCGGGCCCGAGAGTGCCGGACGCGCCGGCGCGGACGAGGCCGGCGGCGCGTGCAAGGTGGCTCGGGACACTACCCGATCATCCGGCCCGAACGTCACCGCGACGTTGCCGCACATCCCGACAAAACGGGGTCCTGGCAGCAGCCGGATTCAGCGGCAACTGGAGTTGCTCAAAGACAACGGGCGGCCCGACGACGATCGAGTTGCCGCCCCGGAGGGCGTTCCAGGCGAGGTAGTCGTTGACCCTGCACCCTGATGGCGCCCAGGCAGTCCGAGGCGTTGATGCGCGGCTCCTGGCAGCTGAGCGACCCTCCGCAGCCGACAGCGCACAAGCCGTGGGGCCCGTGCCGTTCCGGACGTGCATCCTCCAGAACGCAGCAACCGATCGATCACGGGTACGACCTGCTCAGAGATCGACCGCGAGGCACCCAGGAGGATCACGCCGTCGGAGAAGTTCAGGCGAGACCTCAGAGCATCGCGCTGACGCTACGGCCTGCGCTCGGGTTCAGACCACGACGAAGGCCCGCGCGGGCATGGGTGAGTTCGGGACGCCTATTGCGTTTCGCCAACCGTGGGGAGCGCCTTCTGCCACAGACTCAGCTTCGATCGCTCCACGCTCACTCCAGGGCCCGGTTGAGTTCGAGCTCTTCGCCGCTCGATGGATCGGACTAGCGGTTCGTAGGTGGCTACAGGCAGATCGTTCTGCCGCACCGAGTCGATGACCAGCGACATGATCCGTTCTAAGTTCTCCAATTCATGGCGGGCTTCGCCCCGACCCGATTCCTCAAGCAGGTACACGGCCTGATTCACCAGGAGGGGCACGAAGACGGGGCGCAGGTGCGATGCCTCGTTCCAAGCGCCCTCAACGACCGCAATTCCCACATTCCGTCGCTGGGAGTGGCCCGTGAAGTACTCGAGAGACTTCAACACCACCTCTTCGTAGCGCACACTTCTGCGCTCCCGCTCTTCTTGGGCGCGTAGGTCCTTCCTCTCGGCATCACTCCTGACTCGATCAAGGTGCGCCAGACCCGATACCACGATCGATACCACTCCCGTTGTGAGTGCCGCGATAAGTCCCACGACGACGTCGCCACTGGTTTCGCCAGCTCCCAGGATGGCGACCAGGGCAATGGCCACAAAAGGCGGCGACCGCGACGGCCATGCCAATCAGGACCCACCGCCCGGAGTTGTCGTCTGCCCTCGGTTTCGGAACGGCGGTCGCGCCGCCGGACGGGATCTCAATAGTCATGTCTCTGCTCTCGATCCTGGGATCCAGACTGTCGCCGCCTTGGTGTCAACCGCGGCGCGGCTGATCACCCACGTCGTCTTCCTCGGTCGTGCAGGGGCCAGCACGATGCAACTGCCGGCTGAATGCAAGGCGTCGCCGTGGGGTCAGTCGGCAGTGGCTCAGGTCTGGTGTGTTGGCCCTGTTGGGCCGTGGTGACCGGGGCGAGCTGAGTTCACCTCGGCACGGGCGATGTCACGCCGCTCGGTAACGAAGTAGGACTGTCCGCCGCTGTCGTTGAGCACGACTTGGCCGACGTCACGGAACATCTGGGCGAGGGCTGTCCGCTCCTGCGCCGTGACGAAGATCTGCTGGGCCGAGCTGTCGCCCTCGAGGCCGTAGTAGAGGTACCCCTGCATGTCCACGATGTTGAAGCCAAGCGAGTACAGGTGACGTTGGTGGTCGGCATGACGCCTCCTTGGCGTGCGTCTGGATGACCTTGACGCTGGACCGGGCATCCTGTTCTGTTAGTCAATCGTGTCGATGCCCATGACGGTGGTGGCGACGCCGGTGCTTATGGCCGTGCTCGCAACCACACCGCGCGTCGTCGTCCTGGTCCTCGTCGTCCGAGCCCCCGTCGTGGCCTGAGTCGTCGTCCGACGGCTCGCCCTCGTCCTCGCGCTCGTCGCCGCACTGGTCGTCGCCGCACAGGCGCTCGTACTCCATGAGCACCTCGTCGACCGTCTTGGTGCGCAGGTCGTCGCAGTACGCCTGGCGGGCGGCCTCCTGACAGTCCATGACGGCCTTGCATCCCGTGAGTACGGAAATGGCGTCGCTCCCCTTGGTCCAGCAGGTCAGCGCCCGACACAGACAATCGATGAAGCTCTGTGTACGGGCGAACCCGTTCCACACAAGGTCGAGATGGCGCTGCGCCACCAGCGCTGCGACGTACTGTTTCTTCAGGTCCAGGGTCGCTTGGTCGCCCTCGAGCGCCGCGGTGATGGCGACGATCTCCGCCTTGACGGCCTCCACGCGGGCGGTCAGCGCTGCGGGCTCCCCAATCAGCAGGGTGAAGCAGGTCTTGTCCCGCTCCAGCCGAGCCTGGTACTCAGCGATCCGGCTGACCAGCTCGTCGTAACTCTCCGGGCACGTCTTGTCGAAGGTGCAGTCCCCGGTCGAGCAGCAGCCGCCGCCGTCGCCGCACGCATCCAGTCGCCGGCAGATCCGCCGGAAGGCCTTCTCCAGGCACTGCGCGACGTCGTCCTGCTTGATCTGGCACCGGATCCGCTCGACCAGCTGCTTGACCTTGTGCTGCAGCTCCTCGACCTCGAGCGTGGCCGCGGCTCGCGAGGTTCGGTACGCGGTGCGCGTGGTCGCGTAGTCCAGGCGCGCCTGCTGCAGGGCCGGTTGCGACGCCGCGTTGTAGGCAGCCTGGGCAGCGGTTCCCTCAGCTTGGCACTTCAGCTCGTCGATCAGATCGGGATCGCAGTCGGCACACTCCGGCGGCTCGTGGCAACCGCACCCGTCATGGTGCTCGTGGTCGGGCTCATGGTGTTCGTGATCATGATGATCGTGGTGCTCCCCGTACTCGTGGTGCTCCTCGTACTCGTGTTCGCTGGACATCCGGGCGCTCCCTTCGGCGTTGCGTAGCCCGTAGTCTCCGCGGCCTCCTGTCACCGCACCGTTGCTCGCGCCAGGCATGGCCCAGCAACGCTCGGGTGACGCGCGGCGGTGAACGCTTCCGCTCATGGCGGGACACAAGGCGCTTGCGGCGGTCGGCCGCAGCCTCGTCGATCTGCTCAATCTGCGGATCGGCGAGCAGCTCGCAGCGCCGCCACGCCCCACAGCCGTGCTGGCCGGCACCACCGACTTCGACGCCGTGAACTCCAGTCCCACGGCCATCATCCAGTACCCGGCGATCTCGGTGTACTGCTACAAGGTCAGCGTCGACCCGGAGATGCGCCCGGGGCAGTCCGCGCTGGCCGCCGCCGACGGCTTCGCGAGGATCCCGCTGCGGATGCACCTGATGATCTCAGCCTGGGACACGGTCGTGGAGAGCGAACTGGAATGGCTCGGGCTGGCGGCGCAGATCCTAGAGAGCCAGAGCCAGCTCGCCGGCCCGCTGCTGCACCGCAGTGGCGAGTGGGCCCCCGGCGACGCCATCCAGGTGGTCACCGACGACGTCGCCCTGGAGTCGATGAGCGAGGCGTTCCAAGCACTGACCACCGACTACCGGCTCAGCCTGCTCTACCTGGCGAAGGTGATCACCATCCGGGGTTCGCGGTCGCGCAGTGCAGAGCCGGTCACACTCGTGGCCGACCGCATGGAGACCGCGCCTCTCAGCGCCGCCGGAGGTGGGCGACGATGAGCGTCGACCCCGTCCTGGTCGTCGACACCTCGATCGGTGCGGCGAACGTGCTGCACCGGCTGGTACTCGGCGTCGAGTGCGTGGATGCCGTCACCGGGCAGCGCGTGCGCACCGACCTGGCGATCGGCCGCGAGCTCGACCCCCGCCGCCTGTCGCCGGATCACGACCCGCAGTGGCCCTGTGTCTCCTTGCTGCGCAGGGGAACCGGCCGGGGTCGGCTGCTCTACGACGCCACCACCCCGACCCGCACCCTGGCCGTCCCCCCCGCACCGGCCGGCCCGCCGGTGGCCCGGCTGCGGCTGGTGGACCCCTGGCGACGGTTCGTCGCCAGGCGCCTCGACGCGACGCTGTGGACGCTGGCCGACGTCATCGCCGCGGAGGGTGCGCCCCCGACCGTGCCGGCGGCCGCCCGTCTGCTGAGACCGTGGTTGTGGCCAGGAGCGGCAGCCCAGCTGCCTCCGGGACTCACCGCGATCCGAGGGGTGGTTCAGTCGGCAGGGCTGGCGGTGCGGTGGGCCCGGCTCACCGCCCTGCGGCCCACCGGCGGACCCGTGCCCGATGTCGTGGGGCACGGCCACACCGACGAGAGGGGCGAGTTCGTGGTCGTGATCACCGACACCGGCACCCTTCCGCCGCCGCCGCCCGCGTCCCTGCAGATCGACCTTCAGGTGATCGCGCCCGACCCGGCGACCACCCCTGCCGTCGATCCGGATGACGCCTACGCCGATCTCGTGGTCGAGGCCGTGGGCCGAGCCTCGAACCCGCCGCTGCCCGCCGAGCTGGTCAACGACGTGCTGCGCGGTACGGCGAGCCCGCCGGGCTACGTGGGCAACACCGCCGCCGTCCCGACGTTGACCGTCCCCGTCGGCGCCGAGTTCTTCGTGACCGCCCCGATCCCCTTCACCCCCTGATCACCAGTGAGACCCAAGGAGATGTGACCCGATGCCTGAATACCTGACCCCCGGGGTCTACCTGGAGGAGACCAGTTTCCGGTCCAAGTCGATCGAGGGAGTGCCGACGTCCACCTTCGGCATGGCTGGCCTGACCCGCTACGGTCCGGTGGCCTACAACCTCGCCGCGCCCCGGGTCACCATGGTCGACAAGCCATTGCTGGTCACCAGCTTCACCGAGTTCGAGCGCGCCTTCGGCGGGCTCGAGGACGTGGGCACAGGCCTCGACGACGCCCGGAACTACCTCGCCTACGCGGCCAGGGCCTTCTTCGACAACGGCGGACGCCGGCTCTACGTCTCACGGGTGTTCCCGTTCGCGCTGGCCGACGCCGGGCTGCCCACCGAGCACATTGACCTGGAAGCCAACTTCGCCAGGCTCGACCTGGACGGCTCGGCCGCTCCTCCCGCCGGAACGCCGCCACTCGCCGTCTGGCGTGCCCGGTGGCCCGGCGAGGCGGGCCGGGCAATCAGTATCCAGGTGGCGTTCCGGCGCAGCAAGAACTTGCTGCAGACCCCCGCCGGGGGCGGTGCCCCCGTACTGCGGGGCGTCACGCCAGGCGCTGCTGTGGAGATCTTCGACGATCCCAACCCGGCGACGTTGCCCAAGGACACGCCACCGACCAGGCCTGTCACGGCGAACGTGCGGATGGTGGCGGCAGGCGCCGGCAACACCCTGGTGCTGCTCAAGGACGACGGCACCACCGAACCGCTGCCGGCCGGAAAAGCGTTGTGTCACATCACCCTGGACGTCACGGTGACGATGGGCGACATCCGGTTCGACACTTACTCAGGGCTGGAACTCGGCCGGAACCACGCCCGGGCGGTCTCCGAGGTGCTGCGGGCCGAGCAGCCCACCGACCCGCTGGCCGTGGTCTGGCTCGACCTCGACCGGCCCGACGTCAACGGCAACCCGACGCCTGATGCCACGCCGTCCGAGGTGCTGGACGCGCTGCTGGCCCTCGACGAGCTCACCTTCCTCACGGGCGGCGGCGAGGGGCGGGCGTTGACCCCCGAGGACCTCAAGGGGGCCAAGTCCGACCCGGACGACCCGGACAAGGCGGCCACCGGGCTGTCCGCGCTCGGCGAGATCGACGACATCGCGATCGTGGCGATGCCGGATGCGATCCGCTTCGCCTCCGACACCGAGTGGAAGACCGCCACGGACACCCTGATCGGCCACGCCGAGGAGCTTCGCTACCGGATCGCGATCGTCGACCCGCCGCGTGACCGGTCGATCTCCGGAGTGCGCGAGTTCCGGTCGCAGTTCGACACCAAGTACGGCGCCCTCTACTACCCATGGGTGGAGATCCTCGACCCCACCGCAGTGAACGACCCCGGTGCCGCCCCGGCGACCCTCCAGCTGCCGCCCTCCGGCTTGACCGCCGGGATCTACGCGCGCAGCGACACCCAGCGTGGGGTGCACAAGGCGCCGGCCAATGAGGTGATCCTCGGCATCACCCGGTTCATGCAGAACGTCACCTTCGACCGCCAGTCGGTGCTGAACCCGGAGGGGATCAACGCGCTGCGCTACTTCCCGGGACGCAGCAACCGGATCTGGGGCGCACGGACGATGAGCTCGGACCCGGAGTGGAAGTACGTCAACGTGCGCCGGCTGTTCATCTACCTCGAGCACTCGATCGACAAGAGCACCCAGTGGGCGGTTTTCGAGCCCAATAGCGAGGCGCTGTGGGCGAACATCCGGCAGACGATCGCCGACTTCCTACTGGTCACCTGGAAGACCGGGGCGCTGATGGGCACCAAGCCCGAGGAGGCCTTCTTCGTGCGCTGCGACCGCACCACGATGACCCAGAACGACCTGGACAACGGCCGGCTGATCTGCCTGATCGGCGTGGCCCCGACCTATCCGGCGGAGTTCGTGATCTTCCGGATCGGCCAGTGGACCGCCGACGCGCGGCAGAGCTGACCACCCCCGAACCCTTTGAGCAGGAGGACTTCCCATGGCGACCCGGGACAACCCGTACAGCGCGTTCAACTTCATCGTCCGACTGGGGACCTTCGGTGGCGAGGATTCCATCGTCGGCGGGTTCTCGGACGTGAGCGGCCTCGGCAACGAGGTCAAGTTCTCGGAGTACCGCAACGGCAACGACAAGGAGAACCACGTCCGCAAGATCGCCAACACCGAGACCACGGACGACGTCACCCTGAAACGCGGGGTGATCGGTGACCTGCGGCTGTTCAGCTGGCTGAAGTCGACCCGTGAGGGCGATCACGACCCGCAGACGGTCACCATCACCATGCTCGACGAGGCCCGCGCCCAGGTGTGCCGCTGGATCCTCACCTCCGCCCAGCCGAAGAAGTGGGTGGGCCCCACCCTGGCCGCCAAGGGCGGCGGGGAGGTGGCCATGGAGGAGCTGCATCTGGTGGCCGAACGGATCGACTTCGAGCAGGCCTGATCACGGTGACTGCCGGCCTGTCCCTGGGCGCTCCGGGGGTGTACCAGGTGACGTCACCGGCCGCGCCGACCGGCGTGCAGCCGGTCCACCTGGACGCCACGGGATTCGTGGGCATGGCCTTTCGGGGCCCGGCACACGAGCCGGTGATGGTGACCGGTTGGTCGCAGTTCGTCGAAGAGTTCGGCGGGGTCACCGATCTGGTAGACGACGCGGTGGTGCCCTGCCCCGGATACCTGCCGCGCGCCGTCCGAGCGTTCTTCGACCAGGGCGGCCAGGTGGCGTGGGTGTGCCGGGTGGTGCCGATCGCGGACCACGCGGCCGCGACGGCGCGGTTCAAGCTGCCCGACGGACGGTGGCTGGTCGCGGCGAACGAGGGCCGGTGGGGAGCCCGGCTCGAGATCACGCTGAGTCTCGACCCCGGCCCCCAGCTACCCTGCATTCGGGCTGCGGCCGAGGACGACGAGGTCGTGATCACCGACGTCGCCGCACTGCCGCCGGGCTCGCTGCTCGTGATCGGGCCCTGCTCTGGGCACCCTGCCGGGAGCCTGCACTGGATGACGGGGCAGGGGGTGCGGCCCGTACCCGGCGGAGGACGGCAGCGGGTGATCACTGTCGATCCGCCGGTGCCGCCGGCAGCCCGTGACGCGGACGGCAAGGTGGTCGACGTCCGGACAGTCACCGGATCCCTGACCGTGCTCGACCGTGACCCGCTGCACCGCAGGCAGGAACAGCTCACAGGGTTGGGGCTCGACCCGGATCACCCGCGCTACCCGGCCCGCCCGCTGCCGCCCGACCACCCCGGCTACCCGGGCACCGTGCTGAGCGCCGAGTCCCGGCTGGTGCGGACCCGCGATGGCTGGGACGAGCGCATCGAACCCGCCGACGCCACGCTTCCTGGGGTGGCGACCGAACCCCCGGTAGGCGGCGTGGACCGGTTCGACGCGGTCAGCGCCGCGTCGTTCTTCGACCTCGATTCCCCGGACGGCGACCTGCTCGACGAGCGCGACGATCACCGTGGGGTCGACCGGGTGAGCCGGGTCGCCGCGCTGGGGCTGCTGTGTGCGCCCGACCTGACCTGGGCCGGGAGCGGGCGGTTCCTGGACCCCCAGGCTCCCGAGGAGCTGGTTGAGATCTCGCGGCGCCAGGCGCGCCTGGTCGCGGTCGCGGACCTGCGGCATCGCTTCGTCGCCCTGTTGGACGCGCCGTCCCGGCTCTCGCTGCCGGCTCTCGCCCGTTGGCGCGCCGGATTCGACTCGGCCTTCGCGGCGGCCTACCACCCGTGGCTCGGCGTGCCCGGGGACGGCGTCGGACGGCGGGCGGTGCCGCTGCCGCCGTCCGCGGTGGCCGCCGGGGTGATCGCCTCGCGGGAGCGACGCCTCGGCCTGCCCTGGGGGCCTGCGAACGAGCTCGCGGCGAGCGTGGTCGTCGCGGAGGACCAGGTGCCGGATGCCGTGCACGACGAGCTGCACCGGATGGGCCTCAACGTGTTCCGGGCCGAGCGCGACGGATTCCGGCTCACCTCGGCCCGCACGCTCAGCCGGGACGCCTGCTACCGCCAGCTCAGCGTCCGCCGGCTGATGACCATGATCACGCTGTCGGTGGAGCGTCAGGCGAACAGCCTGGTGTTCGAGCCGAACACCCCCGGGCTGCGCGCACTGGTGCACCACGTGCTCACCCAGTTCCTGCGGGAGCTCTTCCGCCGTGGCGTCTTCGCCGGCGACACCGAGCAGACCTCCTTCTTCGTCCGCTGCGACGACGCCCTCAACCCACCGCAGTCGCAGGCACAGGGCCGGCTGATCAGCGAGGTTGGCGTCGCGCTGTCCCGCCCGATGGAGTACCTGGTGCTCAGAATAAGTCAGGAGCTCGACGGCACGAGCACTGTGACCCCGGTGGCGGCGCCCGTGGCGGCGCTGCCGGGCTCGGCATTCCGGACAGCTGGTGCGTCGTGAGCGTCAGCGAGGGCGCCGAACTGGTCCAGGCCTTCCGGTTCAGGGTGAGCCTGACCGCTGTTGCCGGCGGCTCGCCGTCCCTGGGCGACGGGTACTTCGCCGAGTGCACCGGCCTGGAGTTGGAGGCCGACCTCAAGGAGTACCTCGAAGGCGGCCGCAACGACGGGGTGGTGCGCCGGGTCGGCCGGGCCAAGTTGTCGCCGATCGTGCTGAAGCGGGGCATGTTCCTGCCTGAGACCGGCCATGAGGCCGACTCGGCGTTCTGGGACTGGATCATCGGCATGGTTCAGGGCACCCTGCCGATCCCCCGATACAACGGCCTGGTCGAGGTCCGCTCGCCCAATGACCGCCGCACCGTGGCCACCTGGTCGTTCGAGCGGGCACTGCCGAGCAAGGTGGTCGGGCCTGCGCTGAACGCCAAGACAGGTGAGGTCGCCGTGGAGGAACTGCACCTGGCCCACGAGCGGCTGCTGCTGAAGAGGCCCGACAACCAAGGCGGATCGCCGTGAGCGAGGTTCCGGCCAAGGCACAGATCCTGCGGCTCAAGGAGACCGCCAAGGGCACCGCCGAGAAGCCGCCGACCGTCGCGGTGGACACCACGGTGCCGCCGATTTCGGTGCAGTTCAACCCGACCAGCCTGAAGATCGAGCGCACTCGGGCGAGCAGCGGCGGCGCCACCAGCCAGGCGCAACGGCGCAACCAGCCCAACGAGGGGCATGCCACGCTGACCCTCGAGCTCGAGTTCGACACTGCCGAGGGCGACGCGAACGGGCAGCCCCTCGACGTGCGGCGGCGCACTGCCGAGCTGCGCCAGTTCATCGAACCGCCCAAGAAGCCGAAGGACCCGCCACCGCGGCTGCGCTTCATCTGGGGAAAGTTCAGCTTCGATGGCATCGTCGAGCGGATCAGCGAGGACATCGACTACTTCGACGTCGACGGCATGGCGTTGCGGGCCAAGGTGAGCCTGAGCATCACCGAGCAGAACGAGGCGCTCGAGGCCAACGCCGTAGGCGCGGCAGCCCGCAGCGACTCCTCGTCGACGGGCACCGGCCCGGGTGCCGGGCCGACGACGTCGCCGGACACCGCGCTCGACGCCCAGGAAGGCGAGAGCGTGCAGCAGGCGATGACCCGGGCGGGCCTCGACCCGGCCACGTGGCGGTCGGCGATGGCTGGTCTGAACAGCCCGCTGGGGCTGAACGCCGGCGCCCAACTGCGGCTTGACGCATCGGCGTCGGCGGGGGTCGGGCTCGGGGTGACCGCGGGCTTCGGCGCGGGGGTGTCCGCGCAAGCTTCGGCCGGGGTGTCCGCGGGGTTGTCGGTGGCGGCCTCGGCCGGGGTCGCCGCGGGGGTGACCGCGGGCGCTTCGGCGCGAGCGTCGGGAGGCGCGTCGGCCGGGGCCTCGGCGGGGGCGGGCGCCGGGCTGGTGATCGGAGCCGATGCCTTCGCCGGCGGAGGCGCGGCCGGTGGCACCGTGGGCGGCACGGTGGGGGCGTCGGATCAAGCGTCGGCCGGGTTCGCGCTCGCCGCCGCGGGCGGGGTGGAGGCGGCCACCTGCGGCGTGCTGGCGGCCCACGCCCAGGTCGGGGACGCCGCCGCCCGCGCCGCGTTCGCGGTGCCCGGTGCGGCGTCGGCGGTCGCCGGCGCGTCGGCATCTGCTTCGGTGTCCGCGCGGACCTCGGCGTCCGCAGCCGCCGGGGTGTCGTCGACGGCCGCCGCGCGCGCCACGGTCGACGCGCGCGCGGTGAGCTACGGCCGCGGCGTCCCGCTGAAGCCGTCGCCTCGCCTGCGCTGACCGCGACGCTGTGGTGACGGTCGCGGCTCACGCTGGGGGAATGGTCGTGCATGTGAAGGACATGTTCACCGACATCCGCCCGGCGGATGCCGGCCACGCGGTAGGCGCCGGTGACGAGCAACCCGGCGACGGACGCAGCACGGAGGAGCTCTGGGCCGAGGCGAGGGGACGGCAGAACTGGTTGATGGCCCGCACGGCCGCGACGGACTTCGACGACTGAACCGGCCATGACAGATCCGCTGTTCGCCCCCGCCGGGCCCGTCTTCTCGATCGACGGCGACCGGGTTCCGAGCTTGGCCCGGGACTGCGTGCGGCTGGAGATCCAGGAGGGCGTCGAGGGCCTGCGCACCCTGCGCCTGCACGTCTTCGCCACCGGCGCCGGGGCCGCCGGCCCCCCCGACCGGATGATCTACCTTGACGGCGGGGTGGTCGATTTCGGCAAGCAGCTCACGGTCACCATCGGGCCGGACGGCGGGCAGCAGAAGGTCTTCGACGGGGCGATCTCGGCAATCGAGGCGGTCTTCGAGGACGGGCAGCCACCCTTGGTGGTGATCTTCGCCGAAGACGCTCTGATGCGGCTGCGGATGACCCGCCGGATGCGTAGCTACATCGAGGTCAGCGACGCGGACCTGGCCGCGGCCATCGCCGACGAGCACGGGCTGCAGGCCGCGGTGGACGTCGTAGGCCCGACGTACGACGTCGTGCAGCAGCTGAACCAGAGCGACCTGGCGTTCCTGCGCGAACGTGCCCGGCTGGTCCAGGCCGAGCTGTGGGCCGACGGCCGCACGCTGCACCTTGCCTCGCGCTCGCGCCGTCCCGGCACCGAGATCACCCTCGTGCGCCCCAATGCGCTTCTCTCCGTCCGGCTGTGCGCCGACCTGGCCCACCAGCGCAGCGAGGTGGTGGTCACCGGCTACGACGCGTCGGCCGCCGACGTGATCGACGAACGGGCCCGCGCCGACGCCATCGAGGCCGAGATCACGTCCGGCCGCACCGGCCCGAAGACCGTGGAGAAGGCACTAGGTGCCTCGACCACCCTGCGGGTCCGCGAGGCGGCGCTCACCGGAGGCGAGGCGCAGGCCTGGGCCAAGGCCGAGATGCTGCGCCGTGCACGGCGCTTCGTCAGCGTGGTGGGCACGACCCGGGGGACACCGGAACTCACCGTCGGCAGCCGGCTGACCCTGCAGCAGGTCGGCGCGCCGTTCGACGGGGCCGGCTACTACGCGACCCGGGTGCGGCACACCGTCGACCTGACGCGAGGGCTGCGCACCTACTTCGAGGCCGAACGCGCCACTGTGAACGACGTGACGTGATGCTGCCCGCCCCCGTCGACGGCGCCGCTCCCGGCTACTACGGCGTCTACCCCGCCATCGTGACCAACATCGTCGACACTGCCTCCATGGGTCGGATCGAGGTCCGGTTCCCGTTTCTCGGCACGGACGGCGACAAGGATGTGCGTGCGTGGGCCACGCTGTGCTCGCCCTACGCGGACGCCGACTCCGGGCTGCAGATCTTGCCCGAGGTGGACAGCCAGGTGGTGGTCGCGTTCGAGGCCGGCAACCTGCGCCGTCCGTACATCATCGGCTGCGCGTGGAACGGCCAGGCCGCGCTGCCCGACACTCCGGCCGACGCCAACGACATCCGGCTGTTGCGGTCGCGGGCGAACAGTCGCCTGGAGTTCGACGACAACAAGTCATCCCCCAAGATCACCCTGCGGACCCGCAGCGGCCACGAGATCGTCATCGACGAGGGCGCGGGTGGACGGATCACCGTCGAGCATGCCGGGGGTTGCTCGGTGCGGATCACCCCCACCTCGGTCGAGGTGAACGCCAACGTCGACGTCTCGGTCAACGCCATCATGGTCGACGTCACCGCGCCGATCTCAACCTTCAGTGGCATCGTGAAGGCGCAGACGGTGATCGCCGATTCGTTCGTGATCTCGCCCGCGTACACCCCAGGCGTGGGGAACATCTGGTGACCGCGTTCGCGCTTCGGGCACCGTGGCACGTGCGGGAGCGGGCCGAGATCGGGCTGAGCGATCCGGCGGCTCTGCGACCGGCCCTGCAGATGTACGACGACTCCGACTTCGCCCGCCGGATCGTTGCGGACCCGAGGGACTCGCTGGCCTTCACCGCCGACGACCTGTGGAACTACCCGGTGCCGGTGACGCCGTCCCCGTTGGCGAAGGGCCGCAAGCTGCTGGCCACGTGGGACTTCATCACCACCGACCTGCGCAAGCTGTACCAGCCCAACCACAACCGCTTCTACGCGGTGCTGACCGAGGTGTTCTGCGACCAGCCGGGCCTGCCAAGGGCCGGGTCGCACACCGACTTCGAGGTCGGCTTCGTCGTCCGTCGCCAGCTCACCTCGCTCAAGGGAGCCCGCCGACCGAGCCGTCGGGTGGCCAGCAACCTCATGATCGAGCTGGCCCGACAGCACAAGCTGAGCCTCAAGGACTCCACGCCCTCGTCCGATGTCCGTGACCTCTGGTGGGCCGATCAGGCCTGGCGGCGGCGGTTCGCCGAGGACAATCGCGAACTGATCGACCAGCTGGAGGTCGTCACCGAGAAGGAGGGCTGGTTCACCGCCCCGGACGGCTCACGGGGCTGGAAGCCGATCGCCGCCGCCGGGCCGGACGAGGTCGAGGAGACCTACCCGATGTGGCGGCTCCCGGCGCGCGAGGACGACTGCGCGGCGGCGCGGACCCGATCGTCGTGGTTCGGCCTGGTGCCGACCTACTCCGCCATGCACTCGATCGCGCCACCGGGGACCGACCCGGTGCCCCGACCGGAACCGAGGTTCGACGACCACGCCATCTACGAGATCCATTGCTTCGTGCGACTCAAGCCCGCCACAGGCCACGAGCACTGCCCGCCCGAGATCTGGTGGAACGAGGCGCCGACGGAGCCGTTCCGCGTGGCCTCCCCGATGGATCCACAGGGCACCAGCAAGCGGCTCACCTCGATCACCCTTCCCGACCTTCGTCGCCTGGCCGCCCGGGCGGGGCAGCCGATGGGGCCCGGCGGGGTGGCGATCACCACGCCCCCGCAGTCGCAGCTCGTGTTCAACCCGTTCGGAGGCATCCCGAAGTCGGGGTCCATCGGGCCGGGGGGCGGCATCTGCACCTTCGCTCTGGAGCTGTTCTTCATCATCGCGTTCTTCTTGTTTCTGATGTTCCTGCCGATCGTGGTGTTCGCCTTCCAGCTCTGGTGGATGCTCGCGCTGCGGTTCTGCATCCCCCCGAGCATCGGCTTCGACATCGCCGTCGACGTCCTCGTGGACATGCAACTCGACTTCGAGGCCGGGGCGAGCGTGGACGTCGCCGCCGACTTTGAGGCCGGTTTCACCAGCCCGGCAGCGATGAACGACACCATCAACCAGATCTTCGGCACCGACAGCACCGCGCTGCCCGACAAGGAGGTCTGGCTCAAGGCCTTCCTTGAGGCAGAGGACGCGAGCGGCCAGCCGATCTTCGACAACGGCGACCCGTCGATGCTCAACGCCGCGGTGACGAGTACCGACCCGGACGACGCTTTGCTCCCCGAACCCCCTGAGTTGGAGCCGACTACCGACGATCCTCTGTGTGCCGATGGCCGCAAGGCCACGCTGGCACGGGCGATCAGTAGCGGACCGTGACCTTCGTAAGTCCGATCACACTGTGATAGTTCAGCTGCTGCATGGCGCTCCAGCCGGTGTCGACGGTCGCCCAGTCGACGTGCACACAGCCGTGTGAGGTGAGATCCAGCGGACCGGCGTGCAGCGCCTCACCGCCGTTGTAGAACACCGCAAAGCTCATGTTTGCCGGTCTCGCCCCGGTCAACGGGTCCTTCTTCGTGTAGCGTTGATCAAGCGTTCCGCGTCGTCGTTGCTCGCGGTCGGACCAGTCGAAGTCAACCCCTGGAGTACCTGACGCGCTGCCGCTGTTGTAGCCATAGCCCTCGATCCGATGCACCGTGAACGACCCGGGATCGGTCCGCATCCTGCCGGAGCCGCCGGATACCTGCAGGGTGAAGTCGTTCCAGGCGAAGGGGTTCGCGTAGTACCTGGCCTGAGCAGTGCCGATGGCGAACACTCTCCCGTCCGCGTCGGTCTGCGTGCCGCTGAACACGACGTCCACCTGCTCGATCCAGGGTTTGGTCTCCTTGTCCCGGCGGACGTCGAAGGGCTCCTCGGTCAGGGTTCGCGGGGTCAGGCTGATGGACGGCGGCCAAGTCCCCAGGTTGATCCGGGGTTCGGAGTAGCTCATGTCCCGCTCGCGGAAGGCCATCGAGCCGGCGCGGCGGTAGCGCCGGACTACATCGGCCGGGCCGCCCTGGACGACGTGCGCCAGTTCGTGCGCGAGCAGGTACCGGCCTCGAACCGTGGTGTGGTCCTGGGCCTCGGCTCCCAGCACGAGGTGCGGACCGACGGCGTAGGCGTGGGCGTCGACGTCCGAGAGCGAGCGCTGAGCGGCTGCGCCGGTGTGGACCCGTACCGTCGAGAGCTCCTGACCGAGTTGGCGTTCCGCCTGATGGCGAACACCGGGGTCCAGGGCCCGGCCCGGCTCGGCCAGCACCCGCGCCACGCTCGCCGGCGCCCTCGCGCCCCCTGGGTCCAGCCCGGCCACCGCTCGCGCCAGCCGACCGGGCCGACCGGGCCGACCGGTCAGCGCAGCCCGAGCCGCATGATCAGCCGCCCGCTCCGCGGCGGCGGCGCCGTCGTCCAGGGTCAATCCTCGTGGCGGGCTACGTCGCATCCTCCCCATCCTTCGAGGCTACGCCGCCGAGCGGGCTCTGCCCATCGCCGTGATCCCCGGGAGGCCCAGTCAGCGCGGCAGGTTTCGCAGCCCCTCCGGCAGCACCGCGTCGCCGCGCTGCAGGACGTGGGGATACTTCTGGACGACCCGCTTGAGCCGGTCGGTCATCTCGACGAAGGCGCGGAAGGCCTGCTCCCGGCTGGCGCCGGGCAGGTCGAGCGCGCTGCGCAGATTGCGGGCCACCCAGGAGTGGTATCCCGGATGGTGTCCCGTGAAGACATACCGGCCCGTGGCGTTCCACCAGCCGGGGAACATCCGGTGCTCCGCGAAGTCGTTGATCAGGTTGATCGGGTGGTGGATCGGATGCTTCCACTTCCCGCCGATCCTGATTCGGTCGGCACCGAAGGCCTCCTCGAAGATGGTCCGCGCCCGGTCGGCGAACGCGATCCTGGGCTGGACGAACTGCGTCGCGAGGTGATGGGTCTCGGGGGCGGACGCGACGGCACCCACGGTGGCACGACCGCGGGCAGTGTTGCGGGCCAAGTCCTCTGCCGCCGCCGCGCCGCCGCCCGCAGTGGCCGTCGCGCGACGGACCGCGCCACCGGACAACGCCACGAGGTCGTCCTCCAGTTCGGCGGCGAGCCGGGCCGAAATCGCCGGGTCGGCCCGGCTCAGTTCCGCGGCCTCCTGCAGCCGGATCTTGAAGACCGGTTCGGCGTCCAGCCGGTCGGCGTGCTGCTCCACGATCCGGAACAACGTGTCACGAGTGGACCGCCGTCCGGCAGTGAGCCGGACGATCTGCAGCTGGTCGCCGAGCCTGGCCAGCTGCTCGGCGATCTCGGCCTCCTTGGCGGCGTTGCCGAGCGCGGCCTGCGAGGCCTTCCGCAGGCGACGGAACTCTTCGTGCAGCAACGGATTGTTCGCCAGCTCGGCGGCGTACTGGGCGCGCAGGATGGCGCAGGTGGTGCAGCGGATGAACTCCCCGCTCGGGGTGATCTTGTAGTGATGGCCGCCGAGCCGTGAGGGCTTGGCCGCGACCGCGTGGGATGCCTGCTCGGACATCTCCGTGGCCGCGCGACGCATCGCAGTGGCCTCGTGGCCGGCCGCGCCGGCGCTCTCGGCCAGGGTCAGGCCACGGCCGCCGGCCGCGCGCTGCCGCGTGATTGCCTCTCGAACCCGGGCACCCAGTCCTGCGCGCTGGGCCTCCGCGGCCCGGACGGCGGCCTCCGTCGCCTCTTCTGCCGCTCCGGCGCCGGCGTTGACCGCGGCGCGCACCGGTTGCCGGATCGCCCGGAAGGCGGCGGCCGCGGCACCGAGGTCCAGGACCACCCCGACCACTTCGAGCGCGATCCAGAACGTGCTCGGGTCGTCCCCGGCGATCGCGAAGGCGCGATCCGCCATGCTGTTCGCGCGCTTGAGCCGATAGTCGGCGACAGCGCGACTGAGCGAGACCGCGCCGACGCCGACCGAGCCGGCAGCCAGGGCCAGCGACGCGCCGCCCGTTGCTGGAATGGCCAGCAGGCCGAGGACGATCCCGATCGCGGACAGCACGTAGTCCACGATCTGGTGCTCGTCTTTCTCTGCCTGAACGCGCTCGCCGATCCAGCGGTCGTACAGCGAGCCCGATCCGACCCCGCCGGTACGCTTGGCGACCCCGATCACGTCGTCCAGCCGCCACAGGTCGATGTCGCCGTCCCGCAGGTCCGCACGGGTCCGCTCGACCCGATCGAGGCGGTCCCAGAGCAGGGCACCGGCTGAGGTGGCCCGGCGGGTGGAGGACTCGGAGGCGATCGCCGCCAGCGCGGCCTTGTCGTCCAGGAAAGCACCCAGGACGGGATACCTCTGAGCGTGGATCGCCCCCAGCAGCGCGTACTCCTCGCGCCGGCGGGCCACCTCGGCGTTCCGGGCAGCCCGCGCTGCCGCGAGCGTCCCCCCAGACTGCTCGTCGACGAGGGCCAACAGGCCGCCGGCGGTCAACGCCATCGTCCAGTCATGCAGGCTCTGGTCCCACTCGGCCGAATCGAGGGCCTTCTTCTTCTCGAGCAGATCGCGCGCCGCGCCGGCCAGGCCTCGGGTGGCCGGCTCGTCGGCCATCGAGAACTGGTGAACGGTCCGCCGGCTCCATCCTCCGCGCGGCTTCTCGTCGTACTCGACGGTGGTGGTTCGCTCCAGCCCGTAGCGGATGATCTCGGCATCGATCCGCGCCTTGCCCTGGTCGAGCAGCGTGGACAGGGTGTCGTGGACGTGGGTCCGGAACCGGCCGAGCATCTCGTCCCGCTCGGCCATCAGGCGGCCGAAGACCCGGGTCGCCGTCGTGGCGATCTGGGGGTAGAGCCGCTGGACCGCGTCCTCGTTGCGCTGCCGCTCCTGCTCCTCGCGCTGGAAAGTGTAGGGATTCTTGACCAGGTCACCGCGGCGCGCACCCACGGCATGGGCGCTGATCACGGGGAAGGCTGCGGTGCCCCGGGCTCGCCCGCCATCAATGACGAACTGGTTCAGCAACCAGGCGGCGTGCTCGGTGCCGCCTTCCCGATCGGCTCGGGTGATCACGCCCTCGAACATCTCGCGCAGCTGGTTCTCGTCGGTCGACCACCATCGGTTGCGGAAACTGATCATGTCTTCGTAGGCGATCCGCGGTGGGCGCTCCCGGTCCGGACGACGGAAGCCCCCGGCGACGGGCTCATCGGCCGCCTGCTCGTCGACGAGCGCCTCCTCCGCCTGCTCGTCCGTGGCGTCCGCGTTCTGCAGCTGGACCGGCCCGCAACGGTCAGCACAGGTCCCGGTAGTCCCCGCCGCGTGGACGGGACTGATCCGGAGCGGGCGGGCGACTCCCGAGCCGACTGACGCGGCGACGGCATCGGCCTCCCCCTCGAAGCCGTCCCGGCGTGATCCGTTGGCCTGAACGACAGCGCTGCCGGGATGCCCACCGGACTGCTGGACGACGTGGGTCAACTCGTGCGCCATCAACGCGTCACCGTCGCGGGAACCGGGGCGGAACCGGCCGGGCGCAAGCGCGATGTGCCCGCCCACGGTGAGGGCGGATGCCCCGCGACGGGCTGGCTCGGCGCTGTCCGGGTGCACGGTCACCGGCGGCAGGCTCGCTCCGGTCAGCCGCTCGAAGGCCGACCGGGACGAGTCCGGCAGCGGCAACCCCACATCCAGCCGTCCCAGTACCCCGGCGGCCTCACCGTGGGAGTCAGCGTCGTGCTGCTGGGCCCCTGCGGCGTGCTGAACCACGTGGGCGACCTCATGGCGCAGCGCCCGCGAGGTGGCCCCAGTCTGAACGGTCGCCGTCGCCGGACGTGTGGTTGCCCGATCACCCCCTGCGGGCGGCGCGGCTCGGCTTCGCGCCATCGCGGGTCCCTCGCCGGCCATCCCCGAAGCGTGATGCTGCACGTGTCACGGCTACGTCACGCATGACGCGGGCGGGCCCGTGATGCCAGGACGGGCCGACCGATCACCTCATGAGATCGACGAACTCCGCTCTCAGTTCGGAGAACGCCACAGCGCGGACCCCGACGGACAGGGGAAACGAGTGCTCGCCGGCGTGAACCAGGTACGCGTGATCAAGCCCCAGCGTCTCGCGGGCGCTGGCGAGGGAGCGCGTCATCCGTGGTGAACTGGGCGCTTGACTTCGACGCCGAGGCGCCGGTCGCCCGAGACGAGCAGCAGATCGAGCTCGGCGCCGCTGTGGGTGGCCCAGAAGTAGGCTTGGTCGCTCCGCACGCCGGTGACGCGCTGGATCTGGGTCACGACAAAGCTCTCCCACGACGCGCCGACGACGGGATGCGCGTCGAGCGCGTTCCGGTCCGGGAGGTCCAGCAACGCGTGCAGCAGGCCGGTGTCGGAGATGAAGACCTTGGGCGACTTCACCTGCCGTTTCCCCACGTTCTCGTGCCACGGGCGGAGCTGGGTGACGACGAGACTCGAGGTCAGCAGGTCGAGATACCGACGCACGGTGGTGTCGGCGACACCGAAGGAGGAGGCGAACCGGGACCCGTTCCAGACCTGTCCGTGGACGTGGGCGAGCATGCGCCAGAACCGGTCGGTGGTCGCCGACGGGAGCCGGCTACCGAGCGTCGGCAGATCGCGTTCGACGAAGGTGCGGATGAAGTTCAGCCGCCACCGGAAGCTCGCTGCGTCGGTGGCTGCGGTGTACGACCTGGGGAACCCGCCACGACTCCAGAGCCGGTCGGCCTCGGCCATCCCGGTCTCCGTCACGTCGAACGGCGGGAGGTCGTGGAACGACACCCGGCAGGCGAACGTCTCCGACGTCTGCTGCAGGAGCTCAGGGGCCGCGCTGGCGAGGACGAGGTATCGCCGATCGGGATTGCGGTCGATCAGGACGCGCAGAACGGGAAAGAGGTCGGGCCGCCGCTGGACCTCGTCGATGACGACGAGACCTTCGAGCTCGCCGAGGGCGAGTTCCGGCTCCCCGAGGCGGGCGAGGTCGCTCGGCAGTTCGAGATCGAATCGATGCACCGGCCCGGCCCACGCGGCGCAGACCGACGCGGCCAAGGTCGTCTTGCCCACCTGCCGGGCGCCGAGCAGGGCGACGCACGGAACCTCGTGCAGCAGGGCGTGGATGGCGTGCTCGTGACGGTGTCGCGGAATCACACCGGGTAGTTATCGTCGAAATTCCGGCGCTTACCGCCGACATTTCCGTTCCCGGTCGCGCCGGCGACCCGCGTTGCTCGCGGCAACCGCGGACATCCGAGAGTTATCGACCGTGCGCGGCCGCCGGTGACCGCGGAACGGCGAACCTGTCCGAGGCCGACGTGCTCGAGGCACTCGGAATGGCACCCGTAACGCGTCGGTGACGCAGCCCGCGCACGATCGATGGCATGACCCAACCGACCGTGCAGACCATTGCCGATCAGTGGCTGGGCACCGGGCTGCGGTTCCCGATCCGCCCCGACGCAGTGACCGGCGCCCTGTCCCGAGTGGGGGGCATGGACCGGATCCGGCAGTCGATCGAGCAGATTCTCGACACCGAGCCCGGCGAACGGGTCATGCTGCCGGAGTTCGGGTGCGGGTTGCGGCGCTACCTCATGGAGCCGAACACGTTGACCACACGGACCGCGATCACCAAGGACGTGGAGAGCTCCCTGCAGCGCTGGGAGCCACGGATCCAGCTCACCGAGGTCGCGGTGACCGCGGGCGAGGAGCCGGAGCTGGCTTGGGTGTCCATCTCCTACCGGCGGCTGTCCGACCTTCGCGAGGACAACCTGGTTTACCCGTTCTACTTCCGGCGGTGAGCGATGGCGCTGACGAGTCCGATCCTCGACGACCGCAGCTTCGAGCAGCTGAGGGCCGAACTGCTGCAGCGGATCCCGGTCTACACCCGCGAGTGGACAGACCACAACGAGAGCGACCCCGGTATCGCCCTGCTCGAGCTGTTCGCCTTCCTCGGCGAGTCGGTGCTCTACCGGTTCAACCAGATACCGGAGACCACGAAGATCGAGTTCCTGCGGCTGCTCGGCGTCCGGCCGCGCCCTGCCGCTGCGGCGACGGCGGTGCTCGCGGGGACCACGGAGCTGTCCGCAGGGATCGCCCTCCCTCGTGGGAGCGAGATCAGGGCCGGGTCTGTGGTGTTCTCCACTACCGGCGCCACGCAGGTCTGGCCGCTCGACCTGGTCGCCGTCGGCAAGACCCCGGCCCCTGCGCCGGACCCGACGGCCCTGACGGCGTCCCAGCTGCGGGCCGAGACCGACCGGCGCTCCGACGCCCTCTCCCGTGCCGGGCTCACCGCCGCTGACCCAGCCACGTTCTACGTGACCACCCCGGTGCCGCTCGACCCCCTGACGACGGGGGCGCAGCCCCTCGACGTCGACGCCACCCTCGACCACGCGGTGTGGATCGCTGTCCTGCGCCGGAAGAACACCGACCTGGCGGCGCTGGCCGACCGCAGCCTGTTCGTCGGCGTCGCCTTCGACGAACAGGTGCCCCGCCCGTTCGCCCTGCAGACCCTGGACGCCGCCGAGGCCGCCCGCTACGCCTCTCCCGGCCTCACGGCCGATCCGCCGGCCATGCTGTGGCGGCTCTGGCAGGGCGTCGGCAAAGGCCTGGCCGTCCTCGACATAGGTGACGACACCACCCGCGGACTGGTCACCACCGGGGTGGTGGAGGTCCTCCTGCCGCACCGCCTGCCGGTGATCGACCCCACCGTCCCCTCGCCCGGAGACGCCGACAACCCGCCCCTGCTCGAGGACGACGAGCAGGCCGCCGACGTCATCGCCTGGATCCAGGTCAGCCGGCCACCGTCTGAGCACCTCAATGACGGCATCAAGCGGGTCGCCTGGATCGGGCCCAACGCCGTCGTCGCCGAGCAGGCGCGCACTGCGACCACCGAGAAACTGCCCAACGGCACGGGCGACCCCGACCAGGTGTACCCGCTCGCCCAGCACCCGGTGCTCGCCGGCACCCTACGGTTGCAGGTCGAGGAGAGTGGGGTCTGGCAGGACTGGACCGAGGTCGACAGCTACGTAGTGAGCGGCCCCGAGGACCGGCACTTCGCCGTCGACCACGAGATGGGAGCCGTGCACTTCGGCGGTGCCAAGGTTCCGCAGCTCGGCGAGCGCATCCGGGTCTACGGCTACCGCTTCGGCGGGGGACTCGCCGGAAACGTTGCGGCCGGGGCGCTGGCCGGGCTGTCCGTCGGCGGGGTGAAGATCACCAACCCGCTGCCCGCCACGGGTGGGGCCGACGCCGCCTCGCTCACCGAGGCGCTAGACGCGATCCCGGCCGACGTGCACCGCCGCGACCGGGCGGTGGTCGCCGAGGACTTCCGCGACCTTGCCCTGCAGGTCACCGGGGTCAGCCGCGCCGAGACCCTGCCGCTGCTGCACCCGGACAACCCCGCCCTGCCTGCGGCGGGCGTCGTCAGCGTCGTGGTCTTCCCGACCGAGGACCTCATCGCCCCGCAGGCCCCCCTGCCCGGGCTGGCGCTGCTCACCCAGGTGGCCCGCTACCTCGACGTCCGACGCCTGGTGACCACCGAGCTGTACGTCATTCCGCCGACCTATCGACAGGTCGCCGTCTCGATCGGACTCGCCGTCCGCAGCGGGTACCAGGTCGACGCGGTGCGTCAGTGGGTGGACCGGATCCTGCACCAGTACCTGGGCGCACTGCCGCCGTCGGGCCCGGACGGCGCCGGCTGGCCACTGGGGCGCGCCGTGCGCATCGCTGAGCTGGAAGCGGTCGCGGTGCAGGTCGAGGGGGTCGAGTACATCGTCGGCTCGGAGCTGGGGATCCCCGACGCCAGTGGCGGTTTCACTCAGCAGCCCGTTGTGCCGATGGAGCGCTGGGAGGTGCCGGAGCTCGTCGCGCTCACCGTGGTCTCCGGCGCGCCGCTGTCGGTCGGTGCCCCCGTAGAGCCCGTCGATCCCGGCACGCTGGTGCCCCTGCCTCCGGACGTGTGCTGATGGCCGGCCCCGGGCTGCCCGGGCGCACCTTCTCCTGGCTGGTGAACGCCGACCAGTGGGCCCGCTGCACCCACCAGGGGACGGCGCTCCTGCCCGACGGCACCGTCGAACTCACCTGGGCCGACCCCACCACCGTCGACGAGGACTCGCGCCCGCCCGTAGCGTCGCCGGACTGCGCGCCCGGTTCCCTCGCCTTCGACTCCTACTGCCGCGCCTACCGCAGCCGGCCGAGTCTGGGGCGCGTCGATGCGCTGCCCGCAGGCACGGGCGGCGCGCGGTCGGCGGGGGCGCGTGCCGAGGGCGGGCAGCGAGGGCGCGGCGTGCTCGACCACCCCACCGGGCTGGCCGTCGACCGCCGCCTTCGGCTGTCGATCGTCGAGGCCGGGGCCGACGCCGTCCGCGTCGTCGACCTGCGGTCCGGGCACCTGGTGCGCCGAGTCGGCATCGCGCGGGGTCACCCGGTCGACGTCGCCGCCGACTGCGGTCGGGCGCTGGTGCTGGTCCGGGCCCGCCAGCACGGTCGGCTGCTGATCCTCGATGGGCGGCGCGGCACACGACCCGGACCCGACCTGATCCGGCCCTGCTTCCCGACCGGGCTCGCGCCGCACCGGATCAGCGCAGCCAGAACTGGTTCCGACGCGGACGTGCCGAGGCTGTGCCCGCTGGTGCTGTGGCGGGCCGCCGACGGTCGGTGCGCGATCGCGACCCTGGAAGGCGACACGCTCACGGTCCTCAACGGCGCCACCGATCTCGACCTCGGCCGCGATGGCCGTCTGGTGGTCTCCTTCGGGGCGGGACAGCCGATCCGCGACTTCCAGGTCGAGAGCGGTGCCTTGATGGAGCGAGAGCCGCTGCTGGCACCCGGTTTCGACGGTGGCGCGGTGGTGATCGCCCCGGACGGGCGGGTCGCTTTCACCACCGAGAACGGGTACGGGTGGACGGCGGGGCCCGCGGCCTCCCGCGTGACCGATGGACGCGTGGTCACATACCGCCTGGACTCCCAGGCCTACCGCACACGATGGGGCCGGGTCTTCGTCGACGCCTGCCTGCCGCATGGCACCTCGCTGGCCATGCGGTTCGTCACCACCGATGTCGACGCGGTCCTCGACCCGATCCCGCTCACGCCCCCGGACCGTGGGGCCCGCACGATGCTCTCCCCCCACGAGACGCCGCCGCAGGTGCCGGCCCACCTGCTCGACGCCGCGATCCGCGGCGGCGACGGCGCCCACCGGCCCTACCGGCGGCCGAACGATGGGCCGGAACCATGGCCGCTGCCGGGGCAGTCGGACTCCTTGGCCACCTACGAGGCGCCCGTCCACGCGGCCCCGGGCCGCTACCTGTGGATCGAGATCACCCTGCGTGGCACCACCCAGGTCTCTCCCGCGCTCAGATCGCTGCGCGTCGAGCGTCCTGGCCATGCCTTGCTGAACGCCCTGCCTCGCAGCTGGTCCCGACGCGAGGACGATGCGGCATTCCTGCAGCGCCTGCTGGCACCCGCCGAAGGAATCCTGCACGAGCTCGACCAGCGCGCCGCCGAGCGCGCGGCCCTGGTCAACCCGCACAGCACACCGTCGGAGGCGCTGGCCTGGCTTTCGTCGTTCGCCGGGCTGGCCGTGGATCGACGCTGGCCGGAGGAGGCCCGCCGCACCCTGCTGGCGGAGGTCTACCCGTTGTTCCGCCACCGCGGAACCGAGCCGTGCCTGCTGCGCCTTATGGAGATCTACCTCGGGGTCCGCCCCGCCCTGATCGAGACCTGGCGACTGCGCGGCCTGGCCGGAACCGTCCTCGGCACCCGGCCGACGACCGCGCCGGACGAGGTGATCGGCGGATCCGCCTCGCGCACCTCCGCGCTGGGCCGGTTCGCGATCGGTGGCCAGCCCGCCCTCCCACGCCAGGGGGTCTCGCTCGGCGTACCCTTGTCGACCGGCTACGACGCCACAGCGCACCGTTTCACTGTGCTGGTTCCAGGCGCGCTCACCCGCGAGCAGCGGGCCGTGTTGACCGATATCCTCGAGGCGCACCGCCCGGCGCACACCCTGTTCGAGTTCTGCGAACTGGGGGAGGGGATGCGACTGGGCCGCACCGTGCGCCTCGACCTGACTGCCTACGTGGGGCCCTCGCCCGCACCGGACACCGTGGTCGTCGGCCGCAACGGGCTCGGGGTGGACACCACGATCGGTGCCCCGTCCGTTGGCATCCGGCTGGATGCGACCAGCCGGGTCGGGGAGGTGCGAGTCGGATGACGGACCTGATCGTCGACCGCATGCACGTCCGGGCCGCCGTGAACGACCCCGACGAGGACGCGCGGGTGCGCTCTCTGCTCACTGACCTCGCCGGTCGGCGGCTCGAGGAGGCGCTGGCATCGTCCGCCGTGCCACCTGGGGAATGGTGCGTCCGACGCCTCGACGTCTCGCTGACCCTCGACCAGCTCGCGGGGGACGCCGCCCTGGGACGCCGCTGGGCCTACGACGTCACCCGTGCCCTGATCGCCGCTCTGGCGGACGGCGGCCCGGAGGTCGTGCACTATGCCCGGCCGGCCGACGCAGTGGCCGACATGATCGCAAGCCTCGCACTGGGCATCACGGAGCGCGAATGGGCCTGGCGAGCGGCCGCCGCCCTGACCCCGGCGGATCCCGATCCGGCGGTCGACCCGGCCGGCGCGGCCCTGGCGGCACTGGAACGTGATCCCACCGCGGCCGTGCACGTGCTGAGCGCGGCGGTGCAGGCGGCCGGGCTTCCGGCGGTGCACCGCCTGCTCACCGCGCCTGGATGGCAGCGCGCCGCCGCGGTGGTGCTGACCGCCTCGGGCCGGCCGGCCCAGCCCTGGCTACAGGTCGAGCCATCGGCTGACGACTCAGATGACGGCGCGGTCGGCGCTTCCGCTGATCCGTCGCCGGTCGTCGCCGGGATCCTCGCGCGCTCGCCCTTCGCCCGGGCCTGGCGCCGAAGCCGGTTGCGCCCGAGCTCTGCCACAGTGCGAGCGTGGGCGGTGCTGGCGGCGGCCGAGGCGGAGCCGGCCTTACTACGCCGTCCGATCGCCGCGCAGGTGCTCGCGGCGCTACCCGCCGCCATCGACCCCACCGTCGTCACCAGCGCTGAGCACCCGTCGCCGACCGACGCCACGGTCGTCGATGTCGCTGCTGACTCGACTCTTCTGCGTGATCTTGCACTCTCCCGCGCCGAGCGAGCCGCGCCGCCGCCGGCAGAGCCGCCGGCCGTTGCCCTCGAGCGCACGCCGGCCACCGAAGCCAGCCTCGGGAGCACCGGATCGATCAGCGTCCCCGCCCGCAGCGACACCTCTGTGCAGGAGCCGCTGCCGGCTGACGTGACGCTCCTACCGCCCGGCCCCCGTCGTCCAGAAGAAGACCTCCCGGCAGCCGCACGGCCGTTCCGGGAAGGCGACCAGGTCATAGGTGGCGGGGATCAGGGATTCGCCACCGTCTGGGGTGGGCTGGTCCACCTGTTCGCCACCGCGGCAGAGGCCGGCCTGCCCGACGAGGCCTTCGCCGACCCGGATCTCGCCGCCCGACCCTCGTCGTGGATCCTGTTCCACCTCGCCCACGCGATGACAGGCTACGCGCGGGATGGACTCGCCGACCCGTCCACCCGAGTGGTCGCCGGGCTCCCCCCTCAGGCGCTGGTGCCCACCCCCGAACCCAGGGCCGGGCAGCGGGCGCAGCTCGCGCTGCTCGCCGACCGCTGGGCCCGCGTCACCGCCCAACGACTCGACCTGGCCGGGCAGGCCATCTCGCCGCAAGCCGTCGTGACCCGCCTCGTGCGGCGCAGCGGCACCGTCCGCCACACCCCCGGCTGGATCGAGTTCGAGCTGCGGCTGAGCGACGTCGACCTCGACGTCCGCCGAGCCGGCCTGGACCTCGACCCGGGGTTCGTGGCCTGGCTCGGCGCCGTGGTGGTGATCCGCTATGCCTGACCTCGGCCGCGAGCTTCTGGACGGCGTCGCGCAGACGAGCCGCCAGCTGACCGCCCAGGTCGCGGATGTCGCCGACCTGCTCGCGAACGTCGTGGACGGCATCGGCAGCAGTGACCCCGCGGCGTCGGCCTCGATCGACTTCCTGCGCACCTGGGCCGAGCAGGCTCGCGCATCGGTGCCACCGGGACCCATGCGGGGGCGCGAGCGTCACCCGCTGGATCGCCTGGTCGACGGTCTCGGCCTGAGCCCGGCCGAACGCCGACTGGTGCTGCTCGCCGGGCTCGCCGAGGAGCACGAGGGCCTCGCGGGGACGTTGCGGTCGCTGCACCCGCTGGGTGAACCGCGTCCGACCGTGGGCCTTTCCGCTCTGGTCCTCGGCGAGGAAGGCGTGGGCCGCGCGGAGGTGCGCCGCCTACTGGGCGCGGGCGCGGCCGTCCGGCACGGAGTGCTGCGGCTCAGCGGCAGCGCCGCACTGTTCGAACGGTCCCTGTCGCTGCCCGACCCGTTGTGGGAGGTGCTGCACGGGGTCGACACGGCACCAAAGGGGGCCCAGCGCCTCCTCCTCGACCCGGCACCGGCCGGGCTGGACGGCTGGCTGGACCACGAGCTGGTCCGGCAGGCGGCCCGCGTGGTGCGGGACGGCCTGACGGCCACCGTGGTGGTGGCTGCCGCCGAGGAGCGGATCGCGATCAGCCGGGTGGCCGCGCTGCTGGAATCGGTGGGCGCGCAGGGATTCGCCGTGCGGGTGGACCCCGGCAGGTCGGTGGCCGAGGCCGCGGACCAGGCCGTCGTGCAGGCCACAATCCGTGGCGCCGTCCCTGTGCTGGTACTGGTCCGCGCCACCGGGGAGCCCGACTCTCCGGGGCCTGGCCGGGGTGACCTCGGCGACCTGCTGGGGCCGGTGATCCTCTGTGCGCCAGCGGGTTCGGTGCGCTTGGACGGCTCCCGGCCGGTGCTGGTACTGCCGGTCGCCCCGGTGTCCGACGTGAAGCGGCAGCTGGCCTGGCGGGCGATGCTGCCCGGCGTGGACGACACCGTCGCCGCTGAGCTGGGCGCGCAGCTTCCGCTGGATCCGGCCTGGGTCGCCACCGTGGCCCGTGACCTGCGGGCCGCCGGGCAGCAGCCGACGCTGGCTAACGCGTCGGCGGCCCTGAGGCGGCGCACCGGGGCAGTGCTGCCGCCGGGGGTCGAGCTGACCACGCCCCAGGTGGCGTGGGGCCGGTTGGTGCTGCCCGAGGAGGCCGGCTTCCAGCTGCGCGACGCGGTGTCCCGGTTGGTGCACCAGGGCAGGGTGCTGGAGGACTGGCAGATGCGCCGAACGGCGCGGGCACACCGGGGGGCGCGGCTGCTCCTCTCCGGGCCGCCCGGGACCGGCAAGTCACTCGCCGCGGAGGCGCTGGCGACTGCTGCCCAGACCGACCTGATGCGGGTCGACCTGTCGCAGATCGTCTCGAAGTGGTTGGGGGAGACCGAGAAGAATCTCGCGGCCACCTTCGACGCCGCCGAGCGTACGCGGGCCGTGCTCCTCCTGGACGAGGCCGACGCCCTGTTCGGCAGCCGGACCGAGATCTCCGACGCCCACGACCGCTACGCCAACCTGGAGACGGCCTACCTGTTGCAGCGGCTGGATACCTTCGACGGCCTGCTGGTGCTGACCACCAACCTGCGGCACAACATCGACGCCGCCTTCCTGCGCCGGATGGACTTCGTCGTCGACGTGCCGTTGCCGGACCTCGCGGGCCGGCGCGAGCTGTGGCAGCTGCACCTGCCCCACGGGCACGTCGACGACGACGTGGACCTCGACGTCCTGGCCCGGATGTATCCGGTGTCCGGCGGCTGGATCCGCAATGCCGCACTGGCCGCCGCCTTCGCCGCAGCTGCGGCCGGCGACAGGCTGCACGAGCACCACTTGATCGCCGCCGTCCGCCGGGAGTACGCCAAGGTGGCACTGCCTTTCCCCGGCGAGCCTCCGAGGAGACATCATGAGCACTGAACACGACTGCACCTGCGGCGACTGCGCGACCGCTGACCTACCCATCACCCCGTTCGAGCTGCTCCGTGCGCGGCAGGGCATGCTGCTCGGTGAGGACGACTTCCGGGTGCTGATGGGCAATCCACGCGGCAAGCAGATGCTGCACAACGCCTGGCTGCACGGCACTGGTGTGGTCTGGGGGTACGGCGTGCGCCGCGACGGCCTGCTCGGCCTGGTTGTGCGCCCCGGACTGGCTCTAGACGGGTGGGGCCGGGAGCTGGCGCTGACCGCCTCCACCACCGTCGACCTCCGCCGCTGGCTCGCCGACCACGACCAGCCGAAGAACCAGGACGAGTGCCACACCCGCACGGTCACCGCGTGCCTGGTCGCGCAGTTCGACTGTGCCACGGCACGTCCGGTGCCCACCCTGGCTGACCCGTGTGACGTCACCCGCACCCACGACTCCGCCTCACGGATCGTCGAGGGGGTACGGGTCGAGCTGGTCCTCGGGGGGTGCCGCCCCTGCCGGCCGCAGCTGCCCAGCAGCGACGATGACGACGACGACGACTGCGGGCCGGATGATGACCTCGCAGAGCCCTGCCGCCAGTTGCGCCGCCTCGCCCTCCGCTACGTCACCGGCAGGGCTCCCGCGTGCCACGAGGGCACCGACGTGCCGACCCTGTTCCCGGTGCCCGAGGAGGAGGCCCCCGTCGTCCTGGCCTGTGTCGAGATCGACGTTCAGGACGCCGACGGCTGTACGACAGTGCAGGACGTCCGCGTCGACGACTGCTGCCGCTGCGTGCTGCTGCCGGCCCAGGCGCTCGGCGACCTGCTCTGCACTGTTGCAGCCAAGATGTTCGAGACCGACGACGACCACGCGCGGCTGCGCCACCATGATCGAGACCGCCACCTTGATCGGGAAATGCGGTTCGAGGGTCCGCGGGTCGACGCTGACGACGTCGCCTGGAACGAGGCCGAGCGCTGCTTCCTCCTGCCGGTGTCGGCGGAGCTGGTCGCCGGCTCGGTGCGGCGGGCGGTCACCGTCACGTCGCTGTCGGCGCGCGGCTGGGTGGAGGAGGACGTCGAGTCGGTCACCTATGACAGTGGCGCTGGGCGGATCGTCGTCCGGCTCGCGGGTCGACCGATGAACAGCGTGGTGCGACTCTTGGTCAAGGGCACCGGCCCCACCCCGGTTTACGGGGTGGATCCGGCGGCCCCGCTGGCGGGGGTCGTCGGAGGGCCGCGCGGCGACCGCCACGACGGTCACGATGCCGTCATCACGGTCATCGACGGGGTTCGGGAACAGGAGGGGTCATGATGCCGACAACGCAGAACAAGGGGGCCGGCACGAAGATGGCCGCGGATCCCGCGCTGCAGAGCGTCCACTCTGGAGCGGCCTCCACGGGCATCAGGCGACTGAACCCGGCCGACGGGCTCTTCCTGCGGGCCGAGCATCTCGACCAGATCCAGGCCTACGCGGGAGAGCTGGCCCTGCTCTGCGCCTCCGGCGGTGGCAGCGGTGTGGTGTACGGGTACTCGCTAGAACTCAGAGACGACACGCTGACCGCCGGTCTGGGTCTTGCGTTCGACCCGTCCGGTCGGGCGCTGCGCAACCGTGCCGCGCTCACGGTGGACCTGTCCCGCCTGTTACGCCCGGTGCCGGGCCGGATCTGGATCGTCGAGGTGGTGGCGGCCGAGGCCATCCCCGGCGGGAGCGAACCGGTCTACTCCTCAGTCTGTGCAACGTCGTGCGGGCCGGAGTCGTCGATCCAGCCGTGGCTCGACGACGCCGTGCAGGTCCGGGTCCGAGCCGACTCTCTGCCCGGCGACTGGGTCAACGCATCCGCTGACAAGGCCCTCAGCGCCATCGTCAGCGCCTACTTCGACCGAGAACGCCGCAGCGGCGACCCATGGCTCACACCGGCGTCGGCGAACGCTGCGATCCCGAGCATCCTCGGCCGGCCCTGGCAGGCCCCGTCACCGGCCGCCGCCCCGGCGGCCGGGGCGGTGCCCATCGGCCTGCTCGCCTGGATCGACGACACCTGGGTGGTCGACGTATGGAGCGCCCGGCGAGACCGGATGACGACCCCACCCCAGACGGCGTGGCCGTTCCATCTCGGCCTGCGACCCGAACCAGTGTTTACCGCGCAGCTGCTGCAGTTCCAGGACCAGCTCGCCGACCGCCCGGTTGACATCAAGCCCGCACTGACCGAGCGGTTCGTCGAACTGCCGCCCGCCGGATTCCTTCCCGTGCCGGCGGGCCTACGCGAGGGGGTCACCGTGGAGGATTGGCTGACGGCGGCCCTCGGCAACGCGCTCGAGCTGCGGATCGTGCACTGCCCGCCGGACGCTGCCGTCAGCGCTGTCGGGCTGGCCCAGCACCTCGATCGGATCCCGTTGGTCCGCAATGCCGATCCCGCTCCTCAGGTGCTGATCCTGATCCCCGACGTGCCGGCTGATCTGCCCGCAGTGCGGACTGACGTGCTCGGCTGGGTTGCCTTCGTGCGCGAACCCGAGCTGAGCGCCGATCTCAAGCGGGCTCGGCCCCAGCCGCAGGAGGCTCCCGTCGCCGTACACGTGCTGACCGCGCCGAATGTCCGCGCCCGCTACCTGCCCGCCATGGAGGCTGCGGCACCGGCCGAGCCGGTGATGCGAGTGGACTACCTGGAACAGGACTGGCAGCTGCTCACCGCCGCGGATGAACTGGCCGCCGTGCGCGCCGCGATCGCGGAGCTGGGCTCCAAGGCCCCCGTCGACGTGCTGGCCACCTGCGCCGATGTGGCGCGGCAGCCGTTGGTAGCGGCTCGGGCCCGGGCCCTCACGGCGGCACTCGGTCTCGATGCGGAAAGGCGCACCGGAGGGGTCTACGCCGAGCAGCTCGACGGCGACGACGCCGTCTTCCTATTCGTTCGCGGCGCTCGGTGAGGACGGCCCTGTGCGAGAGGGAACAGGTCAGACCAGCGTTTGCATCATGCGGATCGAGACCGAGGTGGATCGGCTGCTGATCACGCTCACGGTGGAGCGGTATCTGCACCGCGGTTTGGCGGTGGCCCATGATCCGCGGGTGATGCATTTCGCCCGGATGGAGGAGGCCATGGACGCCGTGACCGAATTCGTCCGGTCGCACCGTCCGCCGGAGTCATCCAGCGGGTAACCGACTGCCGGCCAAGATCTTCCGACGTTCGGTATCAGGAGGTCCAGCCCCGGCTCTCAACAAGTCAAGACACATTCTGTCAGGGTCCCAGACGACCAAAGGAGGGGACGCGGTGACGACACACGAAGGCATCATGGTGCACCTGTTCGGGGGGCCCTATGTGTCCGTCGACGATGACCGCCGGTCCGTGCCGGAGGGAAGCAAACGACTGCTCGCCTTCGTGGCCCTGCGTCGCGGACGCGTCGAACGGCGGCATGTCGCTGGCACCCTGTGGCCGATCGGTGACGACTGCAGGGCGGCCGGCAACCTCCGCTCGGCACTGTGGCGGCTGCGGGGCGCCGGGGTCGACGTGTTGGACTGCGACAAGTGGTCACTGAGCCTGCTCGACCAGGTGTCCGTCGACGTCCATCAGCTGAAAGGATGGGCGGACCGACTGATCACCGGTCGGCCGGAGCCGGCCGATCTGCGCCGGATGCAGCTCGAGGTTGACGCCTTGGACCTGCTGCCCGGGTGGTACGACGACTGGACGATTCTTGAACGGGAACGGCTGCGCCAACGAGTCCTGCACGCCCTGGAGGCGCAGAGCCGGATCCTGTCTGCACAGAGGCGCCACGCCGACGCCGTCGATGCTGCCCTGTCCGCCATCCGCGCCGAGCCACTGCGGGAGAGCGCTCAACGCACCTTGATCGAGGCGTACCTGGCCGAGGACAACTGGGTGGAGGCCCAGCGAACACTGATCGCGTACCGGGTGTTGTTGGACCGCGAGCTCGGAGTCTCCCCTTCAGCCGAGCTGACTCAACTAGTGCATTATGCGGCCCGCCCCCAGCGGACGGCACATGATTGTCGGGAGCTCTGCGGGTGGGGCCCGACGTGACCTCGCGGCCCGAAAGGCCGTGGACCCGAGGGACCGCCAATGCGCTCTTGCACTCGGTGCCACCCGCTGCAATCGCGAAGATCACGGACCATGACAGTGGTGCACCCCGCCAATGGGTGGAGTCAGGGTCCTAAACGGTGATCATGACCTGGTAGGGACCGCGGGGGATTCGAACCCACGACACCCAGCGCCAGGCGCACGGTCAAAGCCGGTCCGGGCACTGCACGTCGCAGGGGCTTCCTCCCACCGGCCTGGGCCCTGCGACGGTGCGGTGACAGCGCCGGCCGAAGATGAGCAATGCGCCGACGTCATGTCGCCGCTGTCCGGCCCGCGCACGTACCACCGTGAAGAGCACCGCGCCCAGCCGGCCAAGAATTCATCGACCATAGGGGGTGCGCGCCATGGCACGACCGTTTGACGCAGTCGTTGTAGGTGCAGGGATCAACGGCATGGTTGCCGCGGCGGAGCTGGCTCAGGCAGGTTGGAGGGTCGCGCTCGTCGAGCGCAATCATGAGATCGGCGGCTTCATCGCGACGGAGGAGCGCACCGAGCCGGGATTCCTCCACGACACCTACTCCTCGTGGCACTCGCAGTTCGTCTCGGGCGGCGCCTACGCCGTCCTCGGCGCCGAGCTACACGCGTGTGGGCTCGAGTATGCGAACACCGAGGACAAGGTGTGCGCCACGGTCTCCGACGACGGTGAGGTCACCTTGGCGTACCGCAGCCCGCGCAAGACCGCCGCCCAGTTCCGCCACCCAGCCGACGCCCGCGCGTACCGCGCCGCCATCCAGCGCGTTGTTGACAACGGCGGGGCCATCGGCGCCCTGATGAGTTCGGAGCTGCGTACGCTGACAAGCGCTCAGGTGCAGCTCATGATGCTGCGTAGCAATGGCTTGGCCGGCTCTGAGCAGTGGGCTCGGGACCTGGTCACTAGCGGACGCTCGTGGTGCCGACGCGAGTTCGAGGGTATGGAGGTCGAGCGCCTGTGGGTGCCCTGGCTGCTGCACGTCGGCCTGTCGCCCGACCATGCGTCCGGCGGGTTCTTCATCCCACTTTTCGCCTCGAGCCTGCACGGTTCCGGCGTGCCCGTCGTGGTGGGCGGCGCCGGCAACTTCGTGCAGGCCTTCCGCGAGCTCCTCGAGTCGTTGGGGGTGGTCGTCATGACCGGCGTCACGGTGGACCACGTCGTCCTCGAGGATGGAGCGGCGGTAGGAGTGTCGACGGTCGCGGACGGCACCGTGCACGCGACGAGCATCCTCGCGTCGGTGACGCCAACGGCGCTGTATGGCGAGTTGCTCCCCGAAGACCCAGCCAGTCCGCGGGTCGCGGACCAGGCTGCCCGCTTCCGCTACGGCAGGGGTGCCATGCAGATGCACGTCGCCCTGCGCGCGCCGCTGGCGTGGAGGGACGAGCGGCTCACGACGACGCCCATCGTGCACCTGTCGGACGGCGGTGCCAGCACCGGGATCGCGTGCGCCGAAGCTGAGGCGGGCCTGCTGCCTGGACGACCCACCGTTGTGGTGGGCCGCCAGGAGGTCCTTGACCCGTCTCGTGTCCCTCCCGGGAAGGGTGCGCTGTGGATCCAGCTCAACGAGACGCCCTTCCAACCCATGGGTGACGCGCTGGGGGAGCTGGACGTGTCGGCGGGCTGGACCAAGGACCTCGCAAAGCGGTACGCATACCGAGTGCTGGATCGCCTGGCGCCACACGTTCACGACCTGAAGCAGTCCGTGCTCAAGATCGACGTCATCACCCCGGTCGGCCTGAACGAGTACAACGTGAACGCCGCCTACGGGGATCCATACGGGGGCGACTCTCAGCTCGACCAGAACTTCGTCTGGCGACCACTGGCCGCCGCCAACAGCCACCAGACCGCGGTCCCGAACCTTTGGCACATCGGCGCCAGCACGCATCCCGGCGCCGGACTCGGCGGGGCGTCCGGGCACATGGTGGCGCAGCGGCTCATCGCTTCGTCGGACGCATCGAACCGCGTCCGGGAGACTCCGAGCCGCGCCCGCCGAGCGATGTCCCTCGTGGTCCGGGGGCGCCGGTAGCCGGCGCCGGTACTCGGACGATCCCCCGGATCTGCTAGCCACCACCGCGACTCTCTGTGCATCTGCAGCGTTGGGACTTGGCCCGGCTCGTCGTTTGGACAGTCGTCCGGAGGGTCGGGCTTCGGGCATGCTGCGCTGGTTCCCTTGAGCGATTCGACCAGGGACCGGCCCCGTCGACCTCAGCAGGCTCGACGGAGGAGTGGGGTCATGGCCATTCTTGTCGTACGCCGTAGCCAGTTTCAGACGATCGATGTCGGGCTGCGCTTGGTGGTCTCGAAGGCCTCGCTTGATAAGACTTTGACGGTGTACAAGGCCAAGCAGAGAGCCGCTGCCACTCCTACAGGACCCGTGGCGACCTGCGACCACTGAAGACCCGCTGTGCCTCAGCCGCTAGGACTAGATGGACAGAGACAAGTGCGCTCTATGAACTATCTCCGATCAGCAGGTTGAGCCCCGATCGCCGTGCAAAGAGCTCGGCGCGCCGATGAACCCAGGACGGCGGCAAATGACCGCATACGTAGGCCCTCGCGCTCTGGAGAGGCCTGCCCGTTGGTGCGGTGCCTTGGTGTGCACTGCCGCGTCCGGACTTGCCGCGTTGAACGCGTTTAGTAAGCGGGGTTGTGACGCAACTGCCCGCGGAGATCAATATCTTTCCAAGAGGTTGGTCAACTCCTTGACCTACGTATGGTCCTTCGGTCTCTTTGGACCGTGATGGCCTGGCGCCGCTGGGTCCACCTCTTCGCCCGCGGCGACCTCGCGCCGCTCAGTGACGAAGTAGAACTGTCCACCGTCGTCGTTGAACACCACTTGGCCGCCGTCACGAAACATTTGGGCGAGGGCTGTCAGCTCCTGCGCTGTGACGAAGATCTGATGGGCTGAGGTGTCACCCTCGAGCCCGTAGTAGAGGTACCCCTGCTTGTCCACGATGTTGAAGCCGAGCGAGTACCAGGTGACATTGGTGGTCGCCATGATGCCTCCTTAGGGGGTACGTCGGTATCAGCTTCACGCTAGACCCGGTTAGCCGACTCGGCATCCCGGGACAGTGGCAGGGTTGGCAACCGGACATGCGATAGCCCATGCTTGCTACGCCCATTTCACTGATACCTCGCTCAACTGCCGCCACCGGTCTTCCCGCCGGCTCGCGGTGATGCGCGGTGAGGTCCCCAGGAGTGGTGTAACTCCAATCCGTTCGTGATCGTGCGCTTCATGCCGTGGAGGGGCAATCGCGTGAGTCTTGCGTGCAACCGCCAAGTTCCACATGACGGAGAAGCGGGCGATGGCCGTATCCCAGTCTGCACTTCTCGAGGAGCTGGACACGTTGGAAGGAGGCTGATGTCGCCGACTGTCGGCGACGCCTGAAAACTGATCACTTGGCGTAGAACCCAAGGTCGAAACCTGATCAGTCTTCAGCCGTCGTTGACACCGACCGGGTCCGCTCGGCTGCGGCAGGCGACGATCGACCAGGCGTTGATCGAGGCAGAGCTGGCGAGGGCGTGGAACCTGCCGAAGTCGGCGCCTATCTCGCCGGATCGAGACGATTAGCGGTGGAGCGGAGGTTCGAGCGCAGGAACGCCGCGTGCCTTCCCCCGTATTGATCAAATGGGACGATCCCGACCGCTCACCGGGGGTAGTGCCATCTGGCTGCGCTTGGTGGTGGCCGGCCCTCTCGCAGGACAGTCTGGACCGACGACCGTGCCAGCGACAACGCTTTGTGCCCAACCTCGCCAACGGCTTGAAGGACTGGTACCTCGCCTGGCTGGAAGGGTCCGAGGCCACCTTCGACGCCAGACCGTCATCCGCGTCTCAACCCCGCCAGGCGCCCGCCTGGACAGGCAGTGCCAGCACATCGGTAAGTCCCTTGGTTAGGGGAGCGCAGCAGCCGTTCGGAGGCGGCACCGTCACAACGACCTGAGCCGCTCAGCGCGCTCACGAAGCGTTCGGGCGCCCCAGTCGTTCCCGCCCTCTTCAGCGATTGCGCTCAACGACATCGTCGCTGAACGTGCCAAGTCCAAGTCAGCGCTTGTGGCAGCGAAGCGAAGAGACCGTCGGGCAGCGTCGAGGGAGCCGCGCCTGAGGCGCAGGCGGGCGAGGGCGTAGGCCGCCTGGAATGCCTCCTCGGTGCGGAACAGCGTTGCCTGCTCAAAGAACGCCTCCGCCTCGGTTGCGCTGCCTGCGGCCTCGCGCGCGGCGCCCAGCCACAGGGCTGCCCGGGCCGCGAAGTCGGGGTCCCGCGACACCAGTACCTCCTGATACGCGCCATCAGCGTCATGGTCACGGCCGACCGCTTCGTACCGCGTGGCGAGCTGGGCGAGGATGCGCGGCCGGTGCCGATCCTCCGCAGCTTGGAGTTTGGACTCGAGGTCGGCGATCGCTCGTGCCTGTCGGCGGCGCCTGAGCGCGGGCAGAATTTGCATGGCCGGCCTCGTCGGTTACTTGTCCGGGGGCGACGAGACGATGGTCGAGGCGAGCGAGATGAACTGTCCGAGCTGCTCATTGTCGAGAGGTTCCTTGCCGGCCTTGAAGTCGAACTCAGTCTGTCCCTCATGTCGGGAGACGTGGACGTTGAACCGGACCTGTAGGAACGCCACTACGAAGCCGACCAGCGCGACATACTGCGGCAGGTCGCCCAGTGACATCTGGTCGTCGTCCGGTGGGTCCTCGACGAGCTCGTTCGCCAGTTCGGTTGTCTCCGGCATCGCCATCGCGAGCCGCAAGGCGTTCCGGGCGCCGTCGGCGCCGGCTGCGTCACCGAGCGGATCATCCTGTTCAGGGGCTTCGACGAAGTCCATGAACGCATGCACCAGTCGCCGGCCCTCCTCGTGATCGGCGAAGCCGTTGATCTCCGCGGACGAGGGCTGCAAGTCCCAGCCCAGATGCTGCAAGGCGAGGGTGACTTGTCGGTCGTCCAGGTTCTTCACGGACTCCTCTTTGGCCATGGCTACCTCCAGTCTCCGACGAGCGCGAACGGCGCCCAGTGATACGGATGGGCAAGGACGGGATCCCCCGACTCGATGAAGTCCCGCTGTGCGCGGGTTAGGGCCTCGGCAGTCCCCAACTGTGCATCGCCGGACCAGTAGCCGTAGAACCGGCTCAGCAGTTCGCTGGAGGACTGCTGGTCGACGTTCCAGAGCGACGCGATCGCCGTACGCGCTCCGCCGGCCAGCATCGTCCTGGTCAGGCCGTCGAATTCGTCACCAGCATTGCGGGCATTCTGCACACCGGACGAGCACGCGCGCAATGTGACGAGCCGCGCAGGGATGCGGCGCCCGAGCAGGTCGTGGACCGAAACGAGATGTCGACCGCGCTGTACCGGGGACAGGTCGGCCTGCCGGCCGGGTGGCCGGTTGCCTTCGGCGTCGCAGACCAGAAGGCCCGACAGCGCCGGCCGCAGCGGCGTGAAGAGGCCATGACAACTGAGGTGTATGACGTCGAACGGCGATGTCAGGTTTGCGATGACCTTGGCTTTGGTCGCGTTTCCGCCGGCGTCCTCCCGAACGGTCCACCCCGTGGCGAAGAGATCCGAGTCCTCCTCGAAGTACTGAGGGTTGTGATCGTCCTCGCTCGCGACGCCAGCGACGTACGCCGAGGTTGGCCGACGATCGGGGCTCTGGTGTCTGGCCAAGCCGGAGACTAGCGCCGTCAGACTGGGTGCGTAGCTGATCGTGAACCGTTCGGCCAGGTAACGTGCGTCCGCGTCCTGCAGGGCGTGAAGGGGGAGCGCATGGGTCGGGCCATGCGGCGCGAAGACGACCTGCTCAGCACCCTCGAGGTGAGGGAGGAGTCCGACCATCTGCTTCATCACGGTGTCCCACTCAGTGATCTCCCGTCGCCACGGCCGGTTGCGGAGGATGCGGGGGTAGCCATCCTCGAGCGATCCGTTGTACTCCCGGCTCATCGAGAGCCCCACCCTGGCGAGCAGGTCCCGCCCAAGTCCGCAGCGGAAGACGCCCACGCCCTCACGATCCGTTCGAAGCACGAAGGCCGTCGTCGTTCGTGAATCGGTGAACAGGGAGACCGCCGCCGTCGGGCGGATACAGGCGCGTTGCAAAGCCCTCGCGATCTGCTGCGCTGAGGCCGGTTCGCCGCGACCACCCTCACCGGGCCTGAGCTGAGCGGTCCCTTCCTCGACGGCTCGCAGCTCCGCTAGGACCGACTCGAGTCGGTGCAGTCGTCCCTCGTCGATGCCCGCTAGGCTTGATCGTCGATCCTGCAGGTCGAGGGCGGCGGCCCGCAGCCAGGCCGCTCGCGCAACACCCTCATGCGGCGGGTCCGGCGGGTCCGGCTGCTCTCTGGTCGCCATGCCTTCGAGTCGGGCGACGAAGGCGATCGCCTTCGCGCTCTCATGGAGAGTGAACGCATCTTCGACCGCGGGAACCGATGCCACGACCTCTGGGTCCAGCAGCAGCCGGAGCGCGGCTCCGAACGCCTCGCTCCACTGTCCGACGATCTCGGCGCGACGTTCGAACAACGGCGTGTCGGCGATGAGCTCGTGGACAGTGGCGAGAAGGACGTCGATCTGGGTTCGTGCTTCGTCGATCGGATCCGATCCGCCACCGGATGCACCGAGGTCCATCAGCAGCCCGGCTAGCTGCAATCGCAGTGCGAGGACCCGCGGCGAGCGTGGTTCAACACCTTCACCGATCTGGATCGCCCGACGGGCCTCGACGATGGCAGCGTCTGTCTGTCCGTCGGCGGCGAGCTCGACGACGAGCGCTCGGGCGAGCGTCACACCCAGGGTCGGGACGATCGCGTGTGGGAGCAGTGCAGCGGCGCCGTGCAGGCGTTCGATGTCAGCGCGGTTGGGCGCCAAGGTGCCATCGACAACGCGGTCGACGAACATCTTCACCCGCCGCCAGTCGTCTTCGAGCCCGGCACGGCCGCATACCGCGCGGCCAACCGAGCCATCCTCGACACTGAGACTCGTCTCGCCGAGCAGGGTCAAGGGGTGGTGGTGCTTGCGGTGGCGCACGAGGGGGAGGGCCAGATGGTTGAGGATCTGATCAACCAGGCGCGGCTCGCCGGCATTCCTTCGTTGCGGATCGACCCATCAGTCGACGTGTCGTCGCGGCCGCGGTGCTTCATCGCCATGCCGTTTGGCCGGAAGCGGGACGTGCAGCGCCGGATCGACGTGGACTGCAACTTGGTCTACGAGAAGGTGCTGGTCCCGGCACTGGAGAACGCCCAGCTGGACTATCGGCGCGCGGACGAGGAGATCGACTCGGGCATCGTGTTGGAACCGATGATCGAATGGATCGCGAGCGCGGACCTCGTTATCGGCGACTTGGGCACCGGCAACTTCAACGTCGGCTGGGAGTTGGGTCTGCGCCACATCCTGCGACCGGGACAGACCCTGCTAATCGGACCGGCTGGTACGACAGCACCGTTCGACCTGGCCGCCCTGAGGCATGTGCGTTACCGGCAGGACGAGAAGGGCATCACTGACGAGGCGGCCGTCGAGGCATGGGCTGCCCTCGCTCCCTACCTTGCCCGCGGCGGGCAGCCACCTCAGAACGACTCACCCGTGGCCGCCGTGATGGACGTCAGGCGTTGGGCCCACGTACGTCGGAGAAGCGCCCGCGACGAGAGGTGGGAGTCATTGCGCGATCAGCTCGCCATGGCCCGCGACCTGCGCGACCCTGAGCAGATGCTGGCCGTCCTGGACGACTCGCAGGGGCTGACCAAGGCGCAGGGACGCCTGCTCCGCGCGGAGGCCGGCGTCGGGCTGGTCCGGCTCGGCAGGTTCGCCGACGCGCGGCCCTTGCTGCAGGAAATCGTCGAGGCCGACAGCGACGTGCAACGCCCCGACGCCCACATCTACTACGCGCAGTCCCTCTACCGCCCCAAGGCGGCACCAGCTACGGACCTCAATGAGGCGGAGCGGGTGCTCAAGGCCGTCCTGGTCAGGCGGCCGGGGCACCCGGAGGTCCGGGCCCTCTTGGGCGCCGTAACCAAGAGACGCCTCCCGCTCTTGGACGACGCCGTCGCCCGGAGAACCGCCCTGAACGCGGCCCTGGGGTACTACCGGTACGACACGGAACGGAACCTCAACCTCTACTACGAAGGCGTGAACGTGGTCGCTGTCGCCACCGTTCTCCGTCTTGTCTACCGGGACGAGGCCGCGGGCCAGCTCGCACGAGAGCTACGCCAGCCGTGCGCGTCGCGGCACGGCTAGCCGGAGAACGCCCAGACGAGCGCTACTGGGCGATCGCCACCGCGGCCGAGTGCACGCTCCACGAACACCTGCTCGCCGGCGTCGCGCACGATGCCGAGGTGCATTCGGCCTACCGCCGGGCCGGCGCCGAGCAGCCACCGGAGGGCGACCTCGACACCACCCTCACGCAGTTGGGCTTCCTTGAGTTCCTCGGCCTTCCACAAGGGCCGCTGCGCCAGGCTAGCGCGGGACTGCTCGACGGGGCCGTGGGGCAATGAGACTAAGCCTCGATCCACCGATGGGCTGATGGCGTGGCGTTGATCGTCGTCTTGGGCTGAGGTGCGTTCTCGGGTCGCTGGATGATAGGGCTCCTCGCTCCCGGCGACTGGCATCGGGAATCGCCTGCTTAGCGGACCGAGAACACATGGACCCTCCCTGAGCTCTCCGCCGCCATCGCTACTCGACCGTCGGGAGAGATGTCACAGCTGCGTACGGCGCTCGCCGTCGCGAATGTGAAGAGCAGGACGCCGGCCTCGAGATCCCAGAGCCGCACCGTCATGTCCTCGGACCCAGAGACGGCGAGCCGTGCGTCGTCGCTGATCCCGCAAGACAAGACCATTCCCCGGTGCCCGCGCATGGTCTGCAGACAGCTGCCCGAATCCAGGTCCCACAGGCGCAGCAAACGACCCTGCGAGCCCGTCAGCGCGCGCCGCCCGTCATCTGTAATGGACACGCTGGTAACCCATCCTGTCGGACCCTGCACCCGGCGAGCGGCAGTTAGGTCGTCCAGGTCCCAGACCCACAGCCTGCGGGAGGGTCGCGAGCCCAGTTCAGGAGGCTCCTCGCGGTCGGGGCCCTTGCCGGGTAGCGGCGGCGCCGTTACAGCGCGTCTCGCAGCGTGCGAAACGGCGACGGGTCCTAGCCTCGCACGCTCGATCGGGTCACGGTCCGCCCGATCGACGATCCCCTCCATCTCAGCTCGCTGCTTTGCATCGAGGGTGCTGCCGAGTGGCGCCCCCCGACGGACGAGCCGTTCGGCGACCTCCGCGGCTGGCACCGCGTCCATGACGCGTCCTCCACCGGTGTCCCACACCTCCTCGGCCCCCTCCGAGTGCACGAGGGCGAGCCCACCGTCGTCACAGATGCTCACGTCCCAGACCGGCCCCCTGGTCTCCCAGTCCGAGAGCTTCGTGGTCACCCTGGTCAGGTCCCAGACCTTTACGTCGTGCTCATAGTCTCCCGTGACGACGAGTGCGCCGGTATCCGCGAGCGCCAGGCACGAGAACTCCCGTGAGTTCCGGATCCGGCCCCGGGTCTCCCTCGATCCGACGTCCAGGACGACCAGTTCTTGATAGTGGTACGACTGCTGGTCAGCGATGGCCAGGGCCGTTCGGCCGTCTTTCGTGATGGCCACATGCTTCCCCACACCAGGCATCAGCGGATGTGTCGTGCCCGCGTCGATGGACCACTCGACGGCTGGCGCACCAGACCACACACGGCTGCCCGCGTTGTCGACCGCGAGCATCTGGATACCCCAGACGTCGTGAAGTACGTCGGCAGTGGCAATCACCGCTCCGTCCTCCGACGAACGGCACTCCAGCCGGCCCTCGATGGCACAGACCACCCGCGATGCCGCTGCCGCGTGTGCCAGTGCGAGGATCGCCTGACCGTCCGTCTCCCGCAACGGCACCTTGGTGTCGTCAGAGACGTTCCACCGTTCGATCCCGCCGTCATGGAAAGCGATCATCACCACGCCATCCTGCGGCCCCCGGCAGATGTCGGACACCATGCGGCGAGGGAAGTGCGCGCTCGCGACGGGCGTGCCCGAGGATGGCACGTGGAGGGATACGCGGTCGTCACCAGCCACGGCGAGGTGGCCCTCGCCGGACACGAACGCCAGGGCCGCTCGCCCTCCCCCTGACATCACCCCGTCAACGTTCCACAGCAAGGTCGCACCGCGGATCGACCAGAGTTTGACGGTGAGGTCGTTGGAGGAGCCGCCGCCGGAGGCGAGGAGTGAGAGGTCGGGCGACAGGGCGATGCTGCGCGGTGACCCCGCGTGCCCGTCGCTCTCACGCCCCCTGAAGGCCACGATCATCGGGTCGTGGTCGCTGCCAAGTCCGATGTTGACAGGAGACAGCCAGCCGCGGCGAGGGCTCGCCGCGGCCTCGCGCCTCAGGCGGACGATCTCCGTCAGGCCGGAGCCGTCGTCGAGACGTGCCAGGAGCTGGGCCGCCAATTGTGATGGGTCGTTTGTCAGCACGTGGGCCGCGAGCCGACAGGCCCTCTCCACTACCCGCACGGCGCGGTCGTCGACCTGGTGGAGCAGGTCTTGGAGCACGACTGGCATCCCTCGCGCACCCGTCTTTCTATTCAACCACTCGAACGAAGTCAGCAGCCTCCGCCACTCGTCGACCCGGTCGGCTTCCCGAAGGTGGTAGTCGAGGTGGTCGAGAAGGTAGCCGTCGTCAGGCGCCAGCCACCAGGCACCTTGGACCGGTGGTGCGAAGGCGGCCAACCACCGCTGGTGCAGCGCTGGTACATCGTGGACTCGCCCGAGGAGAAAGTCTCGCTGCACGTCGTGCACGACGTACCGATCGTCCTCCAGCACACGCATGAGTGATCGATCCGTGAGCCGGTCGAGCGTGTCGACGACGTCCAGGGGATCGGCGCCCTCAGACACCCACCAGCGCTCCAACATGCTCTGAGGTGCAGCCGCGTCCTCGGGTAAGACCGCTAGGTCGAGGTACCGCTGCTGAAGCTCTTGATCTAGGTCATCGAAGGAGACGAGCATTGCGCGGTCGAGGTCGCGATAAGGATAGTCGGGGATGTTGGCCCCCACCTTGGTGAGGTCAGCACGTCGCAATCGCTGAAGGGCGTAGTCCCAGCGGTCGTCGCGCCGGCCGATCATGGCGCCAACCATGGACAGGGCCAGCGGTAGGTTCCCGCACTCGGCGCAGATGTCCGGGGCCTGGTGTGGGAGCTTGTCCACCGACCCCACGGTCCACTTCGCGAGCAACTCGAGGCCAAGCTCGTCGTCCAGCTCCTCCACCACCACGTTGTGCACCCCAGTCGAGGCAAACAGGTTCCGGTGACGGCTGGTCATCAGAATGCGTACACCGGTACCGGCCGCGGCGTGCAGGGCCTCCACGACCTCGGCGTCCCAGAGGTCGTCGAGAATCACAAGGCAGTTGGCCCCCGCCAGCACGCGGCCGAGCGTCAGCCGCGCCGAGTCCACGTCCGTGTAGCTGGTGACATCGCTCCCTAGCGCTCCCCCGACTCGGGCCAAGGCGGTCACGACGTCGGGATACTGGCCCACGGTGATCCATACGACGCCACCTTGGAAGGATCGGCGAACTTCTGCGGTCTGCGCCACCGCCGCCGCAACGACCGACTTCCCGGCTCCGCCCATCCCGGTCAGGGCAGTGATCCGTTGGTCGGCCTCGAGGTCGATGGGCTCGTAGGCGTCGATAAGGACTCTGCGGAGCAGGCGGTCCAGTAGCGCTGGCCGGGCGATGTAGGGCGAGGGAAGACGAGGCACGCCGACCAGTGCGCCCTGGGAAGGCACCGGACGCTCTACGAGGCGGCGCACCCGCGCAAGAGCGCGAGCTTCAGGCACCTGCTCGCGTACGTCCTCGCAGTGGAGCGCTGCCAATGCAGAAGGCACATCCGAATAGTGGCCGAGCCGAAGGATCGGCGTGACGACGACACCGTGCCGTAGGGCGTGACGCCACTCGACATCGACGTAAAGACGATCCTTGGCTGCAGGCCCGACGACGAGGAGCACCCGCTCGGCTGCCTCTATCGCCGTGCGGATCTCCGCGAGGAACGTCCGGCCCCTGCTCTCCATCGAGGCCCTGTCCCACCACACGTGATGCCCATGCGCGACCAGGTCATCCCGCATCCGCAAGACGAACGCCTCGTCATCGTCGCGCGCGTAGGAGATGAAGATTGTCCGATCGGACCGAGCAACTTTGTCCGGTGATGCTCCGTTGTCGCCCACAGCACGATAGTGAGGCCTGGCGACAGTGACGACAAGACCGCCGAGCGGACTCGGTCCCCCCGGACGGCGTCGTATCGCGCGACGTCGTCGCGGTGAAGGGCTCGTCCCACGACCACGGTTGACCGATCGGGAGGAGGTACATTGCTGCAGGACGTACGCGGCCGACCCGTCATCTTCGGAGCCTCAACATGACCAAAGCCACCGAGCACGAGACCACCAACCTGCCCAAGTCCCATCGCTACAGCGGCAGTGGCACGTCCCGCAATTTGTCCAATGGGTGGTGGGGGGTGACCGCGCAGGCCCCCTCCTAGGAGCGTGGGTCAGTAACACGCCAGCGGGTCCTGACCCAGGGCAGGTGTGGTCCTCGGAGCGATCGGGCCGGGATCTGCCGGCTTTGGCCGGTTGGGCGGCTGAGCGGGTGACCCCCGCCGGCCGGAGCCCTCAGGGGCCGTGGGGGGGCGAATCAGGGCCGTTGACGGGCAGATTCGTCGCACGGAAAGTCCGGGTCAGGGTGTCCCGAGGCCGTTCAGGCCGGCGACGCCGACGTGGCCGTGCAGTTTGCGTAGGTTGTGGCAGGCCGCGAGCAGCAGCCATTCACCGCGGGCTCCGTCGAGCCCGCGTAGCAGCAGCTGTTTCGCGTTCTGCAG
>JBBQWX010000010.1:0-53698 GCA_038210185.1 Actinomycetales bacterium | reverse complement strand
ACAGTCCGACGCCCTCGTGCTGGCCTACATGGACGTCGACCTCTCCACCGACCTCGAGGCCCTCGGGCCACTCGTCGCACCGCTGCTCTCAGGCCACTCCGACCTCGCGATCGGCACCCGCCTGCACCGAGGGGCGCGCGTGGTGTGCGGGCCGCAGCGCGAGGTCATCTCGCGCTGCGGCAACCTCGTGCTCCGATCGGCCCTGGGAGTTCAGTTCACCGACGCCCAGTGCGGGTTCAAGGCGATCCGCGCCGATGCTGCGGCCGAGCTGCTGCCCCTCGTCGAGGACACCTCGTGGTTCTTCGACACCGAGCTGCTCGTGCTGGCCGAGCGCAGCGGGTTGCGCATCCACGAGGTGCCGGTCGACTGGGTCGACGACCCCGACAGCCGGGTCGCCATCGCCTCGACGGCCCGCGACGACCTGCGCGGCGTGTGGCGGGTCGGTCGAGGGCTGGCGCGGCGCCGACTCCCCGTCGACGAGGTCGCCGCGCGGATCGGGCACCGGACGGAGCGGGCACCGCACTCGACGGGCGCCGAGCTGTCGGTCTTCGCGGTGATCGGCGTCATCAGCACGGGGCTGCACCTCGGTGGGTTCATGCTGCTGCGCCAGGTCGTGGAGTCGCCGACGGCCGCCAACGCCGCCGCCCTGCTCGTCGCCGCCGTGGCCAACACGTGGGCGAACCGACGGTGGACCTTCCGGGTTCGCGGGCGAGCGGGGGCGGCAAGGCACCAGCTGCAGGGACTCCTCGTGTTCGCACTGACGCTGGCCCTGACGACCGCCGGGCTCGACCTGCTCGCGGCCGTTGCACCCGCCGCGCCCACGTGGGTCGAGACGGTCGTGGTCGCGGTGACCACTGCGGTCGCGACGGCCGGGAAGTTCCTCGCGATGAAGCTGTGGGTGTTCGCGCCCAGCTCGCCTCGGCCTGTCCCGCCGGGGCCCTCCCGGGGCCAGGGCTCGACGACGGCGATGGAGTCGCCCGAGTCCTCCGGCAGGACGTCGGTGGTCCGATAGCCGCCTGCCCGGGCCGCTCGCCTTCGCTCGGAAGCAGAGGGGGCGCCTCGGGCGGTGTGATCACGCCCGCACGGTGACCCCGCTTTGCTCGCCGGGCGGGCAGACCGTTAACCTTTGGGCCGTTGGAGGCGTCGCCTAGTCCGGTCTATGGCGCCGCACTGCTAATGCGGTTTGGGTCTCAAGCCCATCGAGGGTTCAAATCCCTCCGCCTCCGCCGAACCGAACCGCCCCGCGTCAGCGGGGCGTTTCGGTTTCGGCGGAGGCGGGGGGATGCCGGGAGCGAGCCTGGGTGCGCGAGGCTCGAACGCACCCATGCCGCAGTTCCCTCCGCCGGGCCGAGCCCAGCACGGACCCGGTTACCCCGCAGGACTCGCTGCCACAGCGACGAGTACCGCGCCGTAGCCGGGTGCGTACCGGGAACCGCGGTGAGGCATCCCGGCATCCCGGCATCCCGGCATCCCGGCATCCCGGCATCCCGGCGTCCGGCGTCCGGCATCCCGGCATCCGGCGCCAGTGCGGAAAGGGTCGTCCTGGCAAAGGCGATCCGCACCCGGGACCATCAGCTGCAGATGTCCTGGTCGGCGGTGCGGGCCGTGATCGTCGGGGTGGGCGTGGGCTCGGCCGGCGGCGCCGTGACGGTCGGCGACGGGATCGGCGAGGAGCCCGTGCGGTTGGCGATCTCGCGCACTGCCGGAGCACCGGCCCCGAGGGTGACGCGGACGCCCGTGGAGAGCTGGGCGTTCTCGCGCAGCTTGGCGCTCTTGAAGGCCGCAGCGACGGTGCGGGCCGCCTCCTTCTGCCCGGGGCCGTACTCGACGACGACGCCGTTCGGACGAGCCGCCGAGCTGCTCAGCTGCACATCGGGGAAGCCCTGCACCTCCAGCGCCGCGGCCACCTGACCGGCCAACGCCCGGACCTCGGTGGCGTTCACCACCTCGACCGCGATCTCCGTGGGGCTCACGGTCAGCGGCTCGGGATCTGCGGACGGGCTGGTGGACGGCCCCTGACCGACGACCTCGTCGTCGCGCAGGGTCTGCCACAGCGCCTCGGCCTCCGGTGCCCACGCGACCCGGTTGGGGTCGGGCGCGTACTCCTTGATCGGCACGGTGAGGAAGGCGACGTTCTTGATGCCGATGCTCTTGACGCTCGTCGCGAGGCCCCTCATCGTGCCGAGTCCGAAGTCGGCGTCGGTGGTCAGCGACTGGGTCGCCGCGTTGAGGAACCCGAACAGCTTGTCGGGGCGCAGCAACAGCGAGGTGCGCGTGGCTTCCTGCACCACGGACGCGAGGAATGCCTGCTGCCGCTCGATGCGCCCGAGGTCGGAGCCGTCACCGAGCGTCTTGCGGGCCCGCACGTAGCCCAGAGCCTGCTCGCCGTCGAGCACGTGGGTGCCGGCCGTGAGCTGCAGACCCGCCTTCGGGTCGTCGATGGGCTCCCTGGTGCAGATCGGAACGCCACCGAGCGCGTCGACCATGTCGCGGAAGCCCCGGAAGTCGACGACGGCGAAGTGGTTGATGAACAGGCCGGTGTTGCCCTCGATCGTGGTGATCAGGCAGGCCGGGCCGCCGACGGCGAACGCGGCGTTCCACTGCGTCTCGACCCACTGGTCCTTGGGCACGGAGTTCGTGCAGTTCGGCGGGGCCTGCACCATCGAGTCGCGGGGAATCGACACCACCGTGACGTGCTCGCGGTCGGCGGAGACGTGCGCGATGAGCGTGGTGTCGGAGCGTGCACCCGACGTGAGCGACTCGCCAAGCACGCCCTCGCCCTCGCGGTTGTCGGAGCCGATGAGCAGGATGTTCAGCGGCCCCTTCGGCTCGCTCGGTCGGTCCCCGAGGTTCTCGCTGACGTCGACCCGCACGATGTTGCCGTTCAGTCGCCACCACGCGAACCCGAGGCCCAGGGTGACGACGAGCACGAGCACCCCGATGCCGGCGACGATGCGTCGACGACGTCGGTGATTGTGCTCGAGGGCGTGTGACTCAGCGCGCTCGCGGCGGGTGGCGTCGGTCAACGCGGCTCCATCTCCGGCGATACCTGCCGCGTCAGCGAGTGCTCGCCCGGGCAGGTCCGTGCGTCAGAGGGCGCGCACGACGGCGCAAGTCTACGAGGGCCAACTGAGACAACGCTGGGTGGACCTTCTCGTAGTTGACTGGGGCCCATGAGATCTCGTATCGCATTGGTCGTCTCCGCCGTCCTGGTGCTCGCCGTGGGCATCGGCGGAGCCCTGTGGTGGCGCCAGCGTGAGGCCGACAGCGACGCCGCGGCCCAGGCCGCCGTCACGGCCTACGCGTCAGCCTGGGCCGCCAAGGACCTGACGGACGTGCCGTTCGCCGACGAGGCCACCAAGGCGACCTTCGCTCCGGCCGTCAAGGGCCTGGGCGACGCGAAGGTGACCGTGACGGCCGGCGACGTCGAGCGCGAGGGGGGTAGCGCCACCAGCACGCTGTCGGTGACGTGGACCCTGCCCGGTGACGTGCCCTGGTCGTATGCCGTGCCGGTGCGCGCCGACAAAGTCGGGGATCGCTGGCTGGTGGCGACACCGGCGCAGGGGTCACCATGGCACCCCGACCTCGCTGCCGACGGGACGTTCGACCTGCAGCGCACGAGCGGCAGGCGCGGTGATCTGCTCGACCGCGACGGCGACCCGCTGATGCCGCTCGGCACGGTGCACGCGGTGCAGCTCGACCCCGTCAACGCCACGCCCGAGTCCGCCGCCGAGCTGGAGACCGTCGTCGGGGCCACGAAGGGCTCGTTGACGCAGGCCCTCGCCAAGGCCACGGCGTCCGGCTCGAAGGCGCCCATCGCGGTGATCACGTACCGCGACTCCGACTGGGAGCCGCGGCAGGCCCGCATCGAGGACCTCGAGGGCGTGATCGCGCCGACGTCCGAGCAACCACTCGGCCGCACCCGCACCTTCGCGCAGCCACTTCTCGGCAGCTTCGGCGAGGTGACCGCCGAGATGGTTCAGAACAGCGGTGACCGGTACGTCGCCGGTGACCGCGCGGGGCGCAGCGGCCTGCAGGCGCAGTACGACCGGCGGCTGGCGGGCACGGTCGGCATCCGGGTCACCGCGAGCGGCGAAGGGGGCACGACGCTGTTCGAGAAGGCGCCGAACGACGGTGCGGACGTGGAGACCACCCTCGACCTGCGGGTGCAGGACGCCGCCGAGAAGGCCCTTGCCGACGCCGACCTGGCCGTGCCGGGTGCCCTCGTCGCGATCGACGTGCCGAGCGGGCAGGTGGTGGCGTCGGCCAACAGCCCGACCAGCGGGTTCGACCGGGCCCTCACCGGGCGCTACCCGCCGGGGTCGACGTTCAAGGTCGCGACGAGCTACGCCTACCTGACCCGGGGCATCACCACCCCGGCAGCTAAGGTGCCCTGCCCGACGTCGGTGACGGTCGACGGTCGGCAGTTCACCAACTTCGCCGGGGAGTCGATCAGCGGCTCGCCCACCTTCTTCCAGAACTTCACCGCCTCGTGCAACACCGCGTTCGTCGGGCTGGCCGGCGGCCTGGCCGACGACGACCTCACGACAGCGGCGAGGGCCCTCGGGATCGGCGCCGGCTGGGGCGACACGATCGGGGTCTCCGGCACCTTCGACGGCAGCGTGCCGACGACCACCGGCGGCACCGACACCGCGGCCTCCGCGATCGGCCAGGGCCGGGTCGAGGTCTCCCCGGTGTCGCTGGCGGTGATGTCGGCCAGCGTCGGGCGCGGCACGTTCGTGCCGCCGGTGCTGGTCGAGGACCCTGCCGACCCCGCGCCACGGCCTGTCGCACTCGACGGCCGTGCTGTGGCCCAGCTGCGATCGATGATGGCCTCGGTCGTGTCGTCAGGCACGGGCACCGCCGTGCGCGGCGCCCCCGGCGGCCCGGTGCGCGGGAAGACGGGCTCGGCCGAGCACGGCAGCGACCCGGACGTTCCTCCTCGCGTGTGGTTCACCGGCTACCAGGGCGACCTCGCGTTCGCGGTGCTCGTCGAGGAGGGCAAGAGCGGCGGTACGGTCGCAGCACCCATCGCGAAGGCATTCCTCACCACCCTGTCCGCCAACTGACCGGCAGGCGGAAGGCCCCACCCGGACACCGGACGGGGCCTTCGGCGAGGACTCGGGGGACCCGGGTCAGATGGGGTGGACCTGGTCGGCCTGCGGTCCCTTGGGGCCCTGCGTGACCTCGAACTCGACCCGCTGGGCCTCTTCCAGGGACCGGTAGCCCTGGACGTCGATGGCGGAGTAGTGAACGAACACGTCGGGTCCGCCGCCGTCCTGGGCGATGAAACCGAAACCCTTCTCAGCGTTGAACCACTTCACGGTGCCCTGTGCCATATCGGGGGGAACTCTCTTCTGTGGGTAGCCCGCTGCCGGCACACGTCGCACCGACCGTGGATGCGAACTCCAGCCCCCCTGTGGCGCGTTGGTGTTCGACCTGCGAGGAGAGCCCGATGCTGCAACCGACAGCGAAAATAGCACGCTGCCGCGGCGCGCGCTCGTCACGAGGGCGACCGTCTCCCGGGTGGGACGGGCTCCGGTCTCCGTCCCTGCCCGCAGGCCGGTGCCTGCGCAGGTCAGCCGCCGGGCGTCTTGACGGCGAGCACGTCGCACGCCGCGTCGAGCAGCACCTGCTGCGCGGTCGACCCGGTGATGAGCTTGCCGAGCGGGTTGCGCCGCCGCAGCCCGATCACGAGCAGCGTGGCGCCCACGTCGTCGGCCGCATCGAGCAGCTCGTCGGCGGGTGCCCGCCCCCGGTTGGGCTGGCGGATCTCGTGGTCGAGGCCGCGAGCGGTGAGCTGCGCGTCGAGCGCGTCGAGGTCCTGGGGCGCGGCATAGCTGGGGTCGGTGCTGTCCCCGTGGTGGCCGGTGTTCACCACCACGAGGCGCTCTCCGCGCCGTTCCGCTTCGACGATGGCGGCGTCGACCGCCGCGAGGCCCTCGGGGCGGGGGATGTAGCCGACGACGATCGTCATGGGTTCTCCGGTTCGGGGGTGTGGTGGGGAGAAGCGGCGCGGCCGGCCGATCGGGTCGGACTGCCGCGATGGACAGGAGGCCGTTGTGATGACGGGCCGCCGCACCTGGTCGTCCGTCAGGTGCGGCGGCCCGCGTCTAGAGGGGTGCGGGCTGCCCGTGGCCGGTCATGACGGGAGCGTCTTCGCGCCGGTCATGACGGCCACACCCTCGCCCATGTCGTGCGACTGCGGGGTGATGACCCCCGCGCAGCCACCGAGCCGCTGGATGTGGATGCGGTCGGCGACCTCCCACACGTGCGGCATGTTGTGGCTGATCAGGATGATGGCCAGGCCGCTGTCGCGCAGCTGCTTGACCATGTCGAGCACCATGCCCGACTCCTTGACCCCCAGCGCCGCGGTCGGCTCGTCGAGGACGACGACCTTGCTCCCGAAGGCCGCAGCCCGCGCCTCGGCGTCGGCCTGGCGGTGGCCACCGGACAGCGTCTCCACGGCCTGACCCTTGTTCTGGATCGTCTGGATGCCGAGCTTCTGCACGGCATCCCCGGCGCGTTGCTTCATGCCCTTCTTGTCGAGCATCCGCAGCACCGACCCGAGCGGGCCCGGGCGGCGCTCCTCGCGGGCGAGGTAGAGGTTGCTCGCGATGTCGAGCGCCGGGATGACGGCGAGCTGCTGGTAGACCGTCTCGATGCCGTTCTCACGGGCGTCCTGCGGACGCTTGAAGCTCACCGGCTGGCCGTCGAGGTAGACCTCGCCGGAGTCCTGCTGGTAAGCGCCCGTGAGGCACTTGATCAGCGTGGACTTGCCGGCGCCGTTGTCTCCGATGACCGCGAGCACCTCGCCCCGGTAGAGGTCGAGGTTGACGCCGTCGAGCCCGATGACCCGGCCGAAGGTGATGACGAGGTCGCGCGCCGAGAGGATCGGCTCCGCGTCGTACACCGCGTGCTTGGAGTCGGGGATGTGGTCGATCGCCAGCGGAAGCTTCTCCATGGTGCTCATCGGGGCCCCCGGGAAGTATCGGAGCCGGGTCCCATGCTCTGCATGGGCCGAAGGAGCGCGGGTCCCACGCTCTGCGTGGGCGAACTTTCTGGGGTGATGTTCACGCCTTCACCTTCCGGATCCACTGGTCGACCGAGACGGCGACGATGACGAGCACACCGATCGCGAAGAGCCGCCACTGCTGGTCGACGCCCGCGAGCGAGAGACCCAGGGTGAACGAGCCGACGATGAGGGCACCGAGGAGGCTGCCGATCAGTCCGCCGCGGCCACCGAACAGGCTCGTGCCGCCGATGACGACAGCGGTGATGCTGTCGAGGTTGGCGTCGGGGATGCCGTTCGCCGTCGCCGAGCCGGCGCGCCCGATCTGGATCCAGGCCGCGAAGCCGTAGATCAGGCCGGCCACGGTGTAGACGCTGAGCAGGATGCGCTTGCTCGCGACACCCGACAGGCGGGCCGACTCGATGTCGTCACCGACGGCGAAGATGTGGCGGCCCCAAGCGGTCTGGGTGAGCGCGAACCCGACGATGCAGTAGAGCAGCAGCACCATGATCACGCCCACGGTGATGTTGAACTTGCCGATCTTGAACGTCTCACCGGTCCAGTTGATGATCGCCGGGAGCCGGTTGTTCTGGATGCTCGAGCCGCCGGAGTACAGCAGCGCGACCGCGGTGAAGATCGACAGCGTTCCCAACGTCACGATGAACGGCGGGAGGCCGACCCGGGTCACCAGGAAACCGTTGAGGAACCCACCAGCCACCGCGAGCCCGATCCCGATGAGGATCGCCAGCCAGCCGGGCACACCGTTGTTGGCGGCGAGGCTGGCCATGATCATCATCGCGAGGATGGTGATGGCGCCGACCGACAGGTCGATGCCGGCCGTCAGGATGATCAGGGTCTGACCGATCGCGAGACACGCGACGACCGCCACCTGCTGGAGCAGCAGCGACTGGGCGTTGGGCGAGGCGAACCGGGGGTTGAGGATCGAGAAGATCACGAACGTGATCACCAGCAGGAAGAGCGGGCTCAACCACGGGTGACCGTGCAGCTGGTTCTGGATCCTCTGGACGGGGCTCTGCCGCCGCCGAGCGAACTCGGCGGCGGCAGCGGATGTGGACGACAACATCCGGGGTCAGCCCCAGCAGATCTTCGACGCAGCGTCGGAGGTGATGCTGTCGACGCCGGCCGCCGGCTTGTCGCTGACGAGCGCGACACCGGTGTTGAAGAAGTCGAGACCGTCGGAGGTCGTCGGCTTCTCGCCACCACGGGCGATCTTGGCGATGGCCTCCATGCCGAGGGTGGCCATCTTCAGCGGGTACTGCTGAGCGGTGGCGCCGATCGTCCCGTCCTTGACGGAGTTGACGCCGGCGCAGCCACCGTCGACCGAGACGACGAGCGCGTCGGTGATGCCTGCGGCCTTCAGCGCCGCCGCGGCGCCGACCGCGGTCGGCTCGTTGATCGTGTAGACCACGTTGATGCCGTCGCTCTTGCTCAGGCAGGTCTCCATGCCCGTGCGGCCGCCGCCCTCCTCGCCGTTGCCCGGCTCGTTGCAGACGATCGTGTAGTCGCCGCCCTTGCCGCCGGTGTACTTGCCCGTCTTGGCCTCGTCGCCGTTCTTCTTCGGGTCGGCCACGTCGATGCCCATGCCCTCGAGGAAGCCCTGGTCACGGTCGTAGTCGACGGAGACGATCTTGTCGTTGAACAGGTCGATCAGGGCGATGGTGGCGGGCTTGCCGTCGAGCGTGGTGGCGGCCCACTTGCCGATGAGGTTGCCCGCCTCGCGGTTGTTGGTGGCAAAGGTGATGTCCACCGTCTCCGGCGGGTCGGGCGGGGTGTCGAGGGCGATGACGAAGAGGCCGGCGTCGCGCGCCTTCTTGATGGCGTCGTTGACACCGGTCGACATCGGGGTGATCAGGATGCCCTTGTCCCCACGGACGACGGCCTGCTCGATCGCGGCGATCTGGCCCGCGTCGTCACCCTCCTGCTTGCCGGAGGCGACGGTGAGCTCGACGTTGTTCTTCGCGGCATCGGCCTTGGCGCCGTTCTGCATGGCGACGAAGAACGGGTTCGACGAGTCCTTGGTGATGAGCGCGACGCCGATCTTCTCGGTGCCACCGGAGCCGGCGTCGCTGGAGCCGCTGTCGTCGGAACCACAAGCTGCGGCGCCGAGCGCGAGGCCGACGATGCCGACGGACGCGAGCACCCTGCGCGCCGTGCGCGAGGACGAAACGTGACGGATCTGCATGGGGAGAACTCTCCTTTGAGTGCTGTACTGGGCCGACCCCGTTGTGACAACGTTGTCACACGCTTGTCTAGCGGGTACTTGCGCTCGGGTCAACCCATGGTCTACACATCGTGATGTGAAAGTGACATCGTTGTCAGGTCAGAGCAACCGCGCCACGATGCGCGACGTGGCGGCGCTGGCCGGCGTCAGCCTGAAGACGGTGTCACGGGTCGTCAACGACGAGCCCGGGGTCTCCCCGTTCGTCCGCGAGCGGGTCACGGCCGCGGTCAACCGGCTCGACTACCGGCCCAACCTGGCCGCCAGCAACCTGCGCCGCACCGGCGCCCGCACCGGGCTGATCGGCGCGCTGGTGCAGGACCTGTCGAACTCGTTCTCGGCCAGTCTCCTTCGCGCACTGGAGGACTCCGCGCGCCGCCACGGCACAGCGGTGCTGGCGGCGAGCCTCGACGAGGGCACGGACCGCGAGCAGGAGCTCGTCCACGACCTCATCACCCGGCGCGTCGACGGCCTGGTGATCATGCCGGCCAGCGAGCGCCAGGACTACCTGGTCAGCGAGCTCCGTTCGGGCACCCCTGCCGTGTTCGTCGACCGCCCACCCCGCGGGATCGACGTCGACTCGGTGACCGTCGACAACCAGCGCGGTGGCCGGCTGGCCGCCGAGCACCTGCTCGGCCAGGGGCACCGCCGCATCGCGGCGCTGATCGACCTGCCGACCATCCCGACGGCCGCCCGCCGGCTCGCCGGGTTCACCGAGGCGTATACAGAGCGCGGCCTGCGCCCCGACCCGCGACTGGTCGTGACCGGCATCCGGTCGACCGACGAGGCGACCGAGGTCATGCACGCGCTGCTGGGCCTCGACGAGCCGCCCACGGCCGTCTTCACCGCGCGGAACATCCTCTCCACGGGAGTGGTTCGCGCGTTGGCCGAGCGCGGGCTGCGGCGTGAGGTCGCCCTCGTCGGGTTCGACGACTTTCCCCTGGCCGACCTGCTCGACCCGCCCCTGACCGTCATCCGCCAGGACGTCGCACGCATCGGAAAGACCGTGGCCGACCTGCTCTTCGACCGCATCGACGGCAACACCGCACCGCCGCGGCACGTGGTGCACGAGCCCACCCTCGTGGTTCGGGGGTCCGGCGAGATCCCGCCGCCCAGCCGGTGACCAGCAGCAGGCCCCTCGTCACCGGTGGTGAGCCGGGCGAATGGGACGATCAGCCCGTCGGTGAGCGCCATGGCGGTCACCCCGGCCGCCTCCACCAGCAGGGAGCCGACCGACCGCCCGGGTCGCCGTCAGGTCATTGGCGGGCCAGGGCCACCGAGAGGCGCAACTGCGGATCGACCAGGTGGGTGAAGTCGGTCGCTCCATCGGAGATCTCGAGAAGTACCGAGTCGACAGTGCCGGTGAACTCACTCTCCTCGGAACGATAGTCGTCACTCACCGGAAGACCGCCGTCCCGCCCGATGTCGCAGGTTTCGTCGAGGGAGAACACCAACGGCACCGTGCGCTCGAGCCGGCCCTCGGCGACGGCCTGACCGTCGACCGTGAGGGTGATGCCGCCACCGCGACCCGGGCCGCCGCCGTCGTAGTCGAACACCATGGCGACCCGCCTGCGGCCGGGCGCCAGCGGCTGGGAGCCGGCGACCTTGGTGAGCTGCAGCCCCATCAGGTTGTAGCAGTACACGGGCACGCCGTCGGCACGCACGTAGAGGCTCCACCCGCCGAAGGCCCCGCCCTGCGCCACGATGACTCCAGCCGCACCGCCCTCGGGGACGACGACATCCGCCGCCACCGCGTGCGAGACGTTCTTGGTGCTGATCACGGTCGCCTCGGTGAGCCGCGTCATCCCGCCGTACAGCAGCTGGGACCGGCCCGACACGAGCTGAGGACGGCCGGCGATCGTGGCGTCGAACCGCTCGACGCGGCGGTCGTCCAGGGGCAGCACGTTGTACCGCCGGGCCTCGGACAGGAACAGCTCCTGCAGCTCGGTGAGCTTGTCGGGCAGCTGCCGGGCCAGGTCGTCGCACTGGGTCCAGTCACCCGGGGCGTACAGTTCCCAGACGTCGTCGGCGAAGTCTGGCAGCTCGGCCATGGCGATCCAGGGCGTCGCGTGCTTGGTGACGGCGGTCCAGCCCTGCGAGTAGATGCCCCGGTTGCCGCCGATCTCGAAGTACTGGGTCGTGTGTCGGTCCGGCGCCTCACCCTCGTCGAAGGAGTAGCGCATGCTCACGCCGTGCAACGGGTCCTGCTCCGCGCCGTTCACGCGGTCCGGTTGGGGGATCCCCGCGGCGTCGAGCACCGTCGGCGCGATGTCGATGACGTGGTGGAACTGGTGGCGCACCTGCCCCTTCGCCTCGATCCCGCGTGACCAGTGGACGATCGTGCCGTTGCGGGTGCCGCCCCAGTGCGAGGCCACCTGCTTGGGACTCACGTCAAAATAAGATAGGTTTTCACGTCTGGGGGTTCTATCGTTGTGCTGTGGCTGACAGCGTGCGGGTAGCGGAGTCGGTGGGGCGTAGGTACGCGGTGCTGCGTCCGCATCTGGATGAGCGGCAGCGTCGGCTGATGTTGGGTTCGGAGGCTGCCGAGCTGGGTCGGGGTGGGATCAAGACGGTCGCGGAGGCGACCGGGGCCCATCCGGACACCGTGGCCCGTGGGGTTCGAGAGCTTGCGGGTGATCCGGAGCCGGCGACTCGGGTGCGCGCGCCCGGCGGCGGCCGTAAGAAGCTGTCGGAGTCCGACCCGGAGCTGCTGGCGCGGCTGAAGGCGTTGGTGGATCCCCAAACTCGTGGGGATCCGATGTCGCTGTTGGTGTGGACGACGAAGTCGACCCGCAACCTGGCAGGGGCGTTGACCGCGGTGGGGCATCCGGTCTCGGACCGCACGGTCGCCCGGATGCTGGGGTCGTTGGGGTCCAGCTTGCAGGGCAACGCCAAGGTCACCGAAGGCAGTCAGCATGCCGACCGGGACGCCCAGTTCCACTACCTGGCAGGGCAGGTCGCCGAACACGCAGGGGCCGGTCAGCCCGTGGTTTCGGTCGACGCCAAGAAGAAGGAACTCGTGGGGGCGTTCAAGAACGGCGGCCGGGAGTACGCCCCGGCCGGCACACCCGAACGGGTCAGCGTCCACGACTTCCCCGACAAGGAACTCGGCAAGGCCATCCCCTACGGCATCTACGACGTGTCCGCCAACACCGGCTGGGTCAGCGTCGGGACCGACCACGACACCTCCGCGTTCGCGGTCGCGACCCTACGCACCTGGTGGGACAGCGTCGGACGCGCCCGCTACCCCGGCGCCGACCGGCTACTGATCTGCGCCGACGGCGGTGGCTCCAACGGATCCCGGGTCCGGGCCTGGAAGATCGAGCTCGCAGCCTTCGCCGCTGACACCGGCCTGAGCGTGACCGTCGCCCACCTGCCGCCCGGCACCAGCAAATGGAACCAGATCGAGCACCGACTGTTCTCCCAGATCACCCTGAACTGGCGAGGGCGGCCGCTGACAAGCCACCAGGTCATCGTCGACCTCATCGCCAACACCAGCACCGCAACCGGCCTGAGCGTGCGCGCCGTCCTGGACACCGGCCAATACCCAACCGGCATCAGATACAGCGACAAGGACATCACGGCGCTGCACCTGGTTCGGCACGACTTCCACGGCGACTGGAACTACACACTGCACCCAAGCGACACGCCGTAAAGGGCTGGACGTTATTTCTTCGCGAGGCCTTGGTCCACTGGTAGGGCGTGTCCATGGCGTGGGCCCAACCCACCGAGAAGTGGTTGTAGGCCTCGGGGGTGCCGAGCTTGTCGATGCGCGCCTCCAGGAACTCCGGCGTCTCCAGGGCGGCGGCACCGTTGAAGAACAGGTACTCGTTGAAGCTGCCGTTGATGTGGCCCTCGGCCGACGCACCGTTGTCACCGATGATGTAGAACACAAGGGTGTCGTCGAGCACGTCGATCGCCTCGAGCGCGTCGACCAGCCGACCGACGTGGTGGTCGGTGTGCTCGAGGAACCCGGCGTAGACCTCCATCTGCCGGGCCAGTACCGGCTTGAGCTCTTCGGGCATGTCGTCCCAGGCCGGTATCTCCTCGTGCCGCGAGGTGAGCTCCGCATCCTCCGGAACGACCCCGCGCTGCTTCTGCTCGGCGAAGACCCGCTCCCGCAGTGCGTCCCAGCCGTCGTCGAACTCGCCGCGGTAGCGGTCGGCCCACTCGAGCGGTACGTGATGGGGCGCGTGGGTCGCTCCGGGCGCGTAGTACAGAAAGAACGGCCGGTCAGGTGTCAGCGCCGTCTGCTGGCGCACCCAGGCGATCGCTCGATCGGTCATGTCCTGCGTGAAGTGGTAGCCCTCGTCGGCGGTGCCGTCGGGCTCGATCGGGGTGGTGCCGCTGTAGAGCGCCGGGGCGTACTGGTTGGTCTCCCCGCCGAGGAACCCGAAGAAGTGCTCGAAGCCACCGCCACCAGTGGGCCAGGCGTCGAAGGGGCCCACCGGGCTGGTCTGCCACACGGGCACCTCGTGGCACTTCCCGAACTGGGCCGTCGCGTAACCGTTGAGGCGCAGGACCTCCGCCAGCGGCGCCGTCGACTGGGGGCGCACCGACGTGTAACCGGGGATCGACGTGGCGATCTCGGTGATCGCCCCCATCCCGACGGCGTGGTGGTTGCGCCCCGTGAGCAGCGCCTGGCGTGTGGGCGCGCACAGCGCGGTGGTGTGGAAACGGGAGTAGGACAGCCCGTTGCCGGCCAGCCGCTCCGCGGTCGGTGTGCGGCAGGGGCCCCCGAAGGCGCTGGCCGCACCGAAGCCGACGTCGTCGAGCAGGATGACCAGGACGTTCGGCGCGCCCTGCGGCGGCCGGACGGGCCGGATCGGCTCGTAGGACGCACGCGGGTCCTTGGCGTCCTCGAAGACGGGCCCGGTGTAGGGCTGGTGCGGGATGGGAAGGACGGAGCGATCCATCTGGTCGATCTCTTTATCTCGAAGAGAGCTTGCGAGTCGACGACCTGGATGCACCCGGTTCGGGGGTCCTGCCGAGAGACGTCGCACAGCGCCGCAACCGGAGCCGTGGCGGAATTCAACCACGCAGGCAGCCGACACTTCGAGGGTTTCCGGCCGTTGTGGAACCCCCATCCTGTGGCCGTCCGGCGCCGAGCGGAGGGCGTGGGATTCGAACTGGCGATCTTCCCCGAACACACCCGAGCCCCGGGACCCCGGTCTCCGCTCGAACTGAGCGTCAGATCCAAGCCTATGCATCGAATGACATCGATGTAGCCCCCCAACTCCGGGGCCCAGGGCCAGTCCTTGGGCAGGTGGAGTACGAGGCGTCGGGCGGTGGACGCGACCCGGGCGGGGACGGCGACCAGGTGGGTTCGCAGGGTGGCCGAGCGGGCTCTGGCGTGCCGGGCGGACGCGCCGCGCCGGCGGCGCGGATGATGTCGAACGCGATCGCGGCCAGGGCCGGCCAGGCTCCGTTCGCGGTGAACGACGCTGGTGGTGCGTCGGCGAGGGGTCCGCTGTTCGGCTCGGCGATGACCTGCTCGATGATCGCATGGTCACGGTGGGTCGGGTCGACCACTGCACTGGGGGGGAGTTGGAGACGAACGCGTGGTGACGCCACGTCGCGAACAGCTCACCCTGACCCCGGGTCGCGACGGTGGGGTTGAGGCGTTGCACGCGGCGCAGGTCGGGGAGGACAGCACGGCGATCTGCGCGTTGCGGCCGTTGATGCCCGAGTACCCGCGCGCGGCGCCCTGCCTGGTGAACCGGTGGACTTCGCGGATGGTGTCGTCGAGGTCCACGAACGCCATCGCCTGCCTCCCGGCCAGCAACCGGGGCCTCACCGCGCAGAGGCCGACCAGGCTCCGTGAGTGCATGGCGTCGAGCCGGCGGACGTGCCCGAAGGTGAACGCGCGCAGGAACGTGCCGTACGTGCAGGGCGCCCGAACCCCACCAAAGACCTCGGTCGTGCCGCTCTGCCGCACCACGTCCAGGTCATCGATACTGTCCGCGCCGGCCGGGGGTACCTCCCGCTTGCGGGGGCGCATCCCGGCGATGACCCCAGCCGCTTCACCGCGGCGTTCGGGTTGGCCACGCTCAAGTGCTCCTGGAGCAGGGAGTGCAACCCGGCGCGCTGCGCCGGGCGCATCACCGGCACGCGACCGGCCGAACCGATCAGGTTCGGGTCACCGAGAACCGCGGAGACCTGGTGCGATGCTTGCCCTTGTCGGATGCCCCTTCGCAACCGGCCGAATCGAACTGTCGCAAGTCCAATCCAGCCGTCCCACAGGGGCATTCGCGCGTCACGACCCGCTCCTACACCCCAACCGTCGTCGGATCAGGGCTGAGGTTCGGTTGGCAGGGCGCGGGCATGGCGAACACCAACTCGGTGGCCGAGTTTCACGAGCTCCTCGACGACCAGGACGCTGAGCGCGATGCCGATGCACAGCGCCCACTGGCCGACGGTGAGGGCGACGGTGTCGAAGATCGCCTGACCCCACGGTGTGTGGACAGCTGCGACATGCAAGATCGCCACGGTCGCCAGGGAGGTCCATAGCCATCGGTTGGTGAGCGTGTGGCGTGAGAAGACGGTGGTGCTCTCGGCTCGGGCGTTGAGTGCGTTGACTAGCTGGAAGAGCACGAAGGTCGTGAAGGCCATGGTCAGCGCGATCTCCTGGTTCCACTCGTCCCGAGCCAGCAGGAGGACACCGAGCGTCCCGATCGCCATCACCAGGCCAACCCTGGCGAGCTTGATCAGTCGTCTGGGTGAGAGGATCTGGTCTCCGCTGCGCCGGGGTGGCTCGGACATGATGCCGGGTCGGGCGGGATCGACTCCGAGGGCCATCGCGGGTGGTCCGTCCATGATGATGTTGACCCACAGGATCTGCACCGCGGTCAGCGGCGCGGGTAGGCCCATCAGTGAGGCGCCGAGGAACGTCGAGATGGCGCCCATGTTCGTCGATAGCTGGAAGCGGACGAACTTGACGACGTTGTCGTAGATGGCGCGCCCCTCTTCCACGGCGCCGACGATGGTCGCGAAGTTGTCGTCGGTGAGGATGACGTCGCCTGCTTCTTTGGTCACCTCGGTGCCGGTCTGGCCCATCGCGACGCCGATGTGTGCGGTGCGGAGCGCGGCGGCGTCGTTCACGCCGTCGCCTGTCATGGCGACGATGTGACCGTTGGCGGTGAGTGCCCGGACGATGGCCACCTTGTGCTCGGGGGCGACTCGGGCGAACACTGCGATGTCGTCGACGACAGCCGCCAGCTCCTCGGCTGACATCTCCGCGACATCGGCTCCGGTCACAGCTCGGCCTTCGATGCCGAGCTCGCGAGCGATGGCAACGGCAGTGGCGATGTGGTCGCCAGTGACCATCTTCACCGCCACCCCCGCCTTGTGGCACAGTGCCACCGCAGAGTGGACCTCCGAACGAGGTGGGTCGGCGATGCCCACCAGCCCCAGAAGCGTGAGTCCCGAGACGTCGGGGTGCAGATTTGGTGCGGGCTCATCGACCAGCCGGGTGGCAATGGCCAGCACCCGGAGCCCGCGGTCCCCCATGCGGGCGATACCTGCAGCAAGCCGGTCGCGGTCTTCGTGGGTCAACGACACGGTACGAGCGTCGATGAGTCGGGCGTCGCAACGCGTCAGCAGCACGTCGGCCGCCCCCTTGACCATGAGCCGTTTGCGTGGGCTCCCGGTGCCCTCATCGTGATAGGTGGCCATGTACTTGTAGTCCGCGTCGAAAGGGATCTCCTCGACGCGGGGCCGCTCTTGGCGTCGGGCCGCGACGTCCAGTCCGCCCTTGGCGGCCAGGACGACCAACGCCCCCTCGGTCGGGTCGCCGATGATCGCGTCGGCGGCGAGCTCGGCGTCGCTGCACAGGGCCAGTGCGTCGAGCAGGAGCGCTGGCAGTGCGGCGGGTCCGCCGGAGGCGTCGAGGATGTCGCCGTCGGGGGTGTAGCCCTGTCCTCGGACGACCAGTTCGGTGTCGCCGCAGAGGACCTCTCGGACTGTCATCTCGTTGAGGGTGAGGGTGCCGGTCTTGTCGCTGCAGATCACCGTGGCCGACCCCAGGGTTTCCACCGACGCCAGCCGCTTCACGATCGCGTTGCGTCCCGCCATTCGGTGCACGCCCAGCGCCTGGGTGAGCGCGAGGACCGCCGGGAGGCCCTCAGGCACGGTGGCCACCGCGAGGGCCACCGCGCGGAGCGCGATCTCGGAGGGCGCCTCGCCCCGTAGCAGCGCCAGGGCGACGTAGAGGGACACCGCGATCAGACCGATCACCGCCAGCCGCTTACCCAGGGAGTCGAGCTGCCGCTGCAGGGGTGTCTGCGGCTCTTCCCCCGTGGCCAGCATCTCGGCGATCGCGCCCACCGAGGTCTGCATGCCGGTCGAGGTGACGATCGCCTCGGCCCGTCCGCGGGTCAGGGCCGTATTCATGTGGATCATGCCGACTCGCTCGGCCAGTGGCTCGTCCTCGGCGGCGATCGCCTCGGCCCGCTTGCCAACGGGCTGGGACTCGCCGGTCAGGGAGGACTCGTCGACCTCCACCGACGAGGCAAGGAACAGGCGGGCGTCGGCCGGGACGCGGTCGCCGGCTTCGAGCAGGACCATGTCACCGGGCACGAGGTCGGCGGCGTCGATCACCCGGATACCGCCCTCGCGGCGCACCTTGGCGGTGGGGGTGAGCATGTTCCGCAACGCCTCGAGGCTCTTCTCGGCTCGCTGTTCCTGGAAGAACCCGATGCTGGCATTGATCATGAGCACCACCGCGATCACGATGACGTCCTTGATCTCGCCGACCAGGCCGGCCAGCACGGCCGCGCCGATGAGGACCAGGATCAGCACGCTGCGGAACTGGTCGAGGAACCGCAGCAGGGCGGGACGTCGGGACACCTCGGCCAGTTGATTGGGCCCGACCAGCTCGAGCTGGGTTCGGGCTTGTTCATCGGTGAGCCCGTGGTGGGGGTCGACCCCGAGACCGGCGGCCACCTCTGTTGCGGTGCGTGCGTGCGGCGCGTGCGTGTGGACCGAGGTGGTGGTCATGGGTTGCTCCTGGTGTGGTTGGTCGAGCCCGGCATCACGGACCGCTGCTCCGGGCTGGTTTGCCGCGGTGACGAGCGGGTGCGAGCCAGCGCGAGGAGACGACGCGGTGACCGGGCTGGCTGGCGGCGGGCGGAACGGCCGCGTCGCCGCGTACCGGATCCGAGGTCCCGCCCGGGCTCATCGAGCGGTTCGGAGATGTTGTCGACCACGTGCCGAGCATGGTTCTGCCGTGACCCTCCGGCGGACATATCGCCGTTGGGGGGAGTCCCTTCGATTCCGGGTGGCCGCAGCGATGAGGGGTTGCTCGGCCGGGGCGCGGAGGCCATGCCGCGGCGAATGCCGAAGTGACCCCGTTCGCGCAAGAGCCACAGCGTCAGCCATCCGCTGATGGCGATCAGCAAGAACAGGTCCATAAGCGTGTCCCACATGTTGGGTCACCGTCCTCGGTCTTCGGATAGTTGGGATGGGCTGGCGGCGCCTGGTGCGTCGGGGGCGTCGGATCAGGTGGGCTGGTGGTAGCGCGCGATGTGCTCGGCGCTCACGCGCTTGAGTTCATCGGGGGCGAAGTCGCTGAGCAGGTGCCAGCCCAGGTCGAGGGTCTCGGTGATGGTGCGGCGGGCGCCCTGCTGTCCGACGTACTCGGTTTCGAAGCGGCGTGCGAACGCGAGGTAGCGGCGGTCCTCTGGGGCTAGCCCGCTCTCTCCCACGATCGAGACCAGGCGGCGGACCTCGCAGCCGCGGGCGTAGCAGGCGTAGAGCTGGTCGGCGAGGCCTCGGTGGTCGGCACGCGTCCGGCCTTGGCCGACCCCAGCGTTCATCAGCCGGGACAGTGAGGGCAGCACGTCGAAGGGCGGGTCGACGCCGCGGGCGGCCATTTCCCGCGACAGCACGATCTGTCCTTCGGTGATGTAGCCGGTCAGGTCTGGGATGGGGTGGGTGATGTCGCCGTCGGGCATGGTGAGCACCGAGAGTTGGGTCAGCGACCCCGTGGAGCCGTGCACGCGACCGGCCCGCTCGAACAGGGAGGCGAGGTCGGTGTACATATAGCCGGGGTAGCCGCGCCGTCCCGGCATCTCCTCCCGGGCAGCGGCGATCTCGCGCAGCGCTTCGCAGTAGGCGGTGATATCGGTCAGGATGACCAGCACGTGTAGGTGCTGCTCGAAGGCCAGGTGCTCGGCGAGGGTGAGAGCCACTCGTGGGGTGAGCAGCCGCTCGATCGTGGGGTCATCGGCCAGGTTGAGCAGCAGCACGTTGCGACCACCCGTGTCGCTGGCATCGAACTGTTCCTGGAAGAAGTCGGCCTCCCGCCTGGTCACACCCATGGCGGCGAAGACCACGACTACCTCCTCGGTCTCACCAAGGACCCGGGCCTGGGTGGCGATGCGGGCGGCGACCTCGGCGGCCGGCAGACCCGCGGCAGTGAAGATGGGCAGCTTCTGGCCGCGTACCAGGGTGTTGAGCCCATCCACCGCGGAGAATCCGGTCTCGATGAACTCATCGGGATGCAGCCGTGCGACCGGGTTGAGGGGCAGTCCGTTCACTGGACGATAGGCCTGCGCAGCCGGTGGGGGGCCGCCGTCGCGCGGGCGTCCGGCGCCGTCGAGGACCCGCCCGAGCACGTCAACGCCGACGCCGGTGACCGCAGCCCGGAAGCGGGCCTTGACTGAGACGTTGCCGCGGCCGATCCCGTCGGTACCGCCCAGGACCTGCACCACGGCCCGGGAGCCATCGACCTCGAGGATCTGACCGTCGCGTTCGCCCCCGTCGTCGGTGACGACCGTGACCAGGTCGCCGAAGGCGACGTGGTCGGCGCCCTCGATCACGAGCAGGGGTCCCGCAACCCGACGTACGTCGCGCATCGACACGGTGGGCAGGCTGCCGACGTCGGGGACCGCAACCGCGGCGCGCGCGAAGTCGACCAGCGTGTCGCGCTGGGTCTCCGTCGGTGGGGTGGTGATCATCGGGTCTCCTCGTTGTCAGCGCCTAGGGCTTCGGCGATCATGGTGATTGCCTCCTCGAGGCGTGCCAAGACGGTGTCGTCGGCTGGCCAGGCGCGGGCGTCGGCGACGACCCGCAACGCCGGGTGGTTGGCTACGTCGGCCACGTGACTGCCGGAGGCGACCTTGGTCGTCATGGCGTCCTCGGCGGCCTTGACGAGGCGCAGCATGGCCAACTGTTTGAGGGGCGGACAGCTGGCGTCGACCGGATCGAAGGAGGACTGCTGCAGGAAGTCCTCGCGCAGCATCCGGCCGACCCGTAGCGTCACCCGTTGCGGCGGGGCCACCGCTTCGACGCCGAGGAGGCTGACCACCTCCTGCAGCGTCCCCTCCTCCTGCAGGGTCTGGATCGCCCAGGCGCTCAGGGCGGACCAGTCGGCTGCGACGTGCTGGTCGAACCATCCGCCAAGCCGGTAGGTGGTGTAGCTGCGCGTCCAGTCCACCGACGGGAAGTGGCGGCTGCGTGCCAGCGAGGCGTCCAGTGCCCAGAAACAGCCGGCGACTCGCAGGCTGTTCTGGGTGATCGGTTCGGAGAAGTCACCCCCGGCAGGTGAGACCGCGCCGACCAGGGTGACCGACCCGCGGCGTGGCGTCGAGCCGAGGCAATCGGCCAGGCCGGCCCGCTCATAGAAGGCGGCCAGCCGGGTCGCCAGGTAGGCCGGGTAGCCGTCCTCGGCGGGAATCTCCCCCAAGCGGCCAGACACCTCGCGTAGCGCCTCACCCCATCGACTGGTCGAGTCGGCCAGCAGGACGGCGTGCTGGCCCTGGTCGCGGAAGTATTCGGCGATGGTCATGCCGACATAGACGCTGGCCTCGCGTGCCGCCACTGGCATGTTGGAGGTGTTCGCGACCAGCACGGTGCGGTTCATCAGCGGCTGGCCGGTGCGGGGGTCGGACAGTTCGGGGAACTCCTGGAGTACCTCGGTCAGCTCGTTGCCCCGCTCGCCGCAGCCGACATAGACCACGATGTCGGCGGCGGCGTGCTTGGCGATGGCCTGTTCCAGCACGGTCTTGCCGGTACCGAAGCCGCCCGGGATGATGCCGGCCCCTCCCAGTGCGATGGGGAAAAGGGTGTCCAGCACACGTTGTCCGGTCAGCAACGGCTCGTGCAGCAGGTGGCGTTCGCGCACCGGACGCGGGCGGCGTACTGGCCAGCGCTGCAGCATCGTCACGTCGGAGCCTTCGATCCGGGCGACCGTCGCGTCAACGGTGAAGCCTCCTTCGCCTACCCACTCGACAACCCCCCGCACGTCCGGCGGGACGAGAATGCGGTGGCGGAAGCTCTCGGTCTCCTGCACCGCGCCGAGCTCATCGCCCGGCTCGACACGGTCGCCCGGGCCGACCGTCGGTTCGAAGGTCCAGTTCCGCTCGCGATCCAGCCCGGCCAGGGCGGCACCTCGCGGGATGAAGATCCCGTGAGTGTCGTGCAGCGCTGCCAGGGGACGTTGGGTGCCGTCGAAGACGCTGCCGAGCAGACCGGGCCCGAGCTCGATGCAGAGCGGTCCGCCGGTGTTGTCGACCGGATCCCCCGCGCGCAGGCCCGAGGTGTCCTCGAAGACTTGCACGGTCGCCCGGTCGCCGTCGAGCCGAATGACCTCGCCCGGCAGATGCCGGGGCCCGACCCGGACCACGTCGTAGACGTGCGGGTCGTCGAGCTCGATGACTTCGATGACCGGCCCGGAGACACGCACGACGCGTCCGATGCGTCCGATGCGTCCGACGACAGCGCCGGCGGAGGGATCGGGGTGGGTCGCCTCCGGTCGGGCGCCGTGGGTGGGCGGGGCGGTGTGGGGGGCGGTGTGGGGGTCGGCATGGGAGGCGGTGGTGGGGTTCATGGGTGTTCTCCTTCGGGGACGAAGCTGATCTCGTAGCCGACCGCGCGGCCGAGCAGCCGCTGGAGTTGGTCTGAGTGCTCGTCTGTCCGGCCGGGTTCGTCGGGTGGAAGCCCCATCACCAGGACGTCGGTGCGTTCAGCCCAGGCGTCGCGGGCAGTCACCGCCAGCAGTCGCCACGCCGTGTCGTGCACCAGGATGAGGACGCTCGCGGTGGTGGTGTCACGCAGCGCAGCATCGATGGCGCGGCTCACGCCCGCGGCGTCCGGCCGGCCGTCGTCTCCCGGTTGCACCACGACGGTGCGGGCTCCGGCGAGCGCGAATCCGGCGGCGACCAGACGAGGTGCCACCACGGCAACCTCGGTCGTCGCGAGGTCGTGTGGGTGGGCGTTCACCTGGAGCTCCGCTCACTCGAACTGCGGCCGGATGGGCTCGGTTCGGTACCGACGAGAGTGAGCAGTTCGGCGCGGCGTGCGTTGCGGGCGTGCTCCTCCAGTAGGAGCACGTAGCCCACGAGGGGTTCGGCACTGTCGGCGTCTCCGCGGCGCAGCATCGCGGCAGCCTCCACGGTTGAGCGGTCATGCAGGTCGCGGTCGAGCCGGGTCGGGTCCTGGTGTTGGGTGAAGGCGCCCAGCGCCGGGTGCCACCGCGGGTAGGAACCCAGCAGGGGCGCCCAGCGGCCGGTCACCGCGTATGCGAGGTCGCGTGGGCTCAACCTGCCGGGAGGCAGGAGCTGCTCGGCGTCCACGGTGCCGCGGACCAGGACGGTGACCAGGTTGCGCTGGTCGCGCTCGCGAGCGAGCAGGTCCGCCACGGGATGCGCCTTGCGGTGCGTCAGGCGTGTCGCCCAGTCCGCGTGAGTGGCCGCGACCAGACCCAGTTCCAGTTCCTCGACGTCCCCGTGCAGCTCGAACCGCGCCCACAACCGGGGTGAAGCCCGTGCGGCCTGCGGAGTGGGCAAGCCCTCCCGTGCCATCACCGTCACGACCGCCGCCGCGTCTGTTGCCGCGGCCAGCGTCTCAGCTAGACCCGGGGTCATGGCGCCGACGGCCCAGACCCCGTGCAGCCGGTCCTCGGCCGGACGCTGGGTCATCGCACCCCGCAGCAGGGCGAGACAGTCGTGCAGGTCGTGGCGCCCGGTGACCACTCGGGCGACGTTCCTGGCCTCGCCGGCGAACAGCCCAGGTAGCTGTCGTACCTCGCTGTGCCACACGTCGCGGTGCCTCAACGCCGGTACCGTGTCGAACATCGTTGCTGTCGCAGCACCGTTCACGTCAGACAGGCGGGTCATGCGCGCCCGCAGTCGGGTGGTGCCGGCCACGAACTCCGGTGCCGGGCACATCAGGCGCCTGCCTTGGCCGGGGCGTCCTGCATCGCTCGCAGGAGCACCGGTCGCAGGAGGGGCCAAGCCGCTTCCAGTCGGCTGGGAGCGGTGTTGTCGACGGCGCGTCCGGCGTCGTCAGCAACCACGACCCCAACCCCGAGGGGCGTGGGGGCGACCGCGAGCTGCGGGTGCTGCTGGCGTACCGCGTCTACCTCGGCCGGGTCCACGTGACAGGTGGTGGCCGTCGGTAGCAGCGCCAGTGCTTCCTCGATCAGAGCCAAGGTGGCTCGGGTGCCGGCGGGAGTGCCGGGTCGGGCCGCCAGCTCGGCCTCGACATCGGTGCGCACGGCACGCAGCTGCTGCTCGAGGGTGTCGCGCCGAGCCACGCGTGCCGTGGTAGCGGCACGGGACAGGATCCGGCGGGCTTGGAGTCGAGCGGCCTGCGTGGCCTGGTCCAGCCGTGCTTGCCTGTCTCTTTCGGCCTGCTCCCGGGCGCGGGTCAGGATCTCCTCGGCGGCTCGCTGGTCCTCGGCGAGCGCGTACTGCAACTCGCGTTGACCTTCGGTTTCCATGGTCGCGAGTAGGGCCTGGAGGGTCATCTCACCCGCCCAACAGCAGCACGATCATGGCCGCGACCGCGAACCCCAGGATGACCAGGGTCTCGGGGATGGCGACCAGGAGGATGGCGCGGCCCGCGAGCTCGGGCTTCTCGGCGATCGCGCCCATCGCGGCCGCGCCGATGCGGGCCTGGGCGTAGCCGGTGGCCAGGGCTGAGAGTCCGACGGCGAGGCCGGCGCCGAGAGCGATGAGTCCGGTTTCCATTGTGTGTCACCTTTCGAGGGTGGCGTCCGCGGTGCGGACGCGCAGGGGGATGCCGGGTGACGGGTTGTCGACCGGCTGGACGGGGTCGGGCTTGGGTGCGCCGTAGGCGCCGAGGGGCCGGAAGGCCCGGCCCTCGCCGTCGTGGAACTTGCTGAAGAACTCCACGTAGTGAAGGCGCAGTGCCTGCACCATCGGGCTGAAGGCGGCGAGCGCGAGGTTCAGCAGGTGCAGGAACGTGGCCACCAGCAGTCCGATCAGCAAGGGCAGCTCGGTGGCGAGTTCGTTGGCGACGTTGGCCAGGTAGACCGAGGCCAGACCTACCGCGGCGATCCGCAGGTAGGACAGCACGTTGCCCACGGTGCCGATCAGCTCGAGGGGGCCGAGCAGGGCGCCGAGAGGGCCGTGCACGGAACTGGTGGTGACCAGGCCTGCCAGCGCGGTCAACGCCGTCGTGAGGACCACCCATGTCGGGGCGCCCCACATGACGGCGGCGACCAGCCCGGTCAGGCTGACAAGCGCTACGAGGGTGCCGCCCACCTCGAGAACCCGGTGCCGGTCGCCTCGCCGCAGTGCTGTGTACAGGCCCAAGGACAGTCCCAACACGATGTGGGACCAGCCGAGTGCGAGCGCGAACAGCAGTAGCGGTTCGAGTGCTGCCGGGCCGCCGCGGTAGAACCACAGGGCCGGCATCCCGAGGGTGTTGCCGAGGCTGCCAAGGGCCTCCCCGAACAGCACGCCCCAGATCACCGCCCAGGCGCCGCCAGCCATCAGGACGCGACCGGCGTCGTCGAGCACGCCGGGGCCGCTGGGGGAGCCGGTCGCGCGGCGGCGCAGCCACCAGCCCAGCCCGAGCAGCGCGGCGCCGTAGACGACGTCGCCGACCATCACGCCGAACAGGAAGGGCAGCGCAAGGGCCAGGAGGACGCTGGGGTCCAAGCTTCCGGGGGAGGGCCAGGACAAGAAGCCGACCAGCTTGCGGTACGGCGCCCAGGCCGCACGGCCGCTGAGCTCCACCGGGGGGGGACCGGGCACTTCGATCGACGGGGCGTCGAGGACCGCGACGCCTTCGATGCCGTCGTCGCTGAGCTGGCGCACCATGTCCGCGCGGCGCTCAGCAGGGGTCCAGCAGCGCAGCAGGAACGTTCGGGACGTGAGCTCGGCGGTGCTCACGGCCGCGTCGCGCTCCCCGATCACCCGCAGGGCGCGTGCGGCGGCGTGCAGGCTCGGCAGGGCGTGCAGCCACACGGTGGCCAGGTCGGTCTGGGACGCGGTGAGCTCACCCTCGACGGCGGCGAGCCTGCCGCGCATGCGGACCACCGTCATGTGCAGCGACAGGTGGGCGTAGGTGTCCGGGACGCTGATCTGATTGATCTGGTCAGACCCGACCAGCGACTCGGCCTCGCCCAGCCGGTCGCGCGGGACCACGAGCAGACAGCCCCGGGAGCGACCCTCGCCGGTACTTCGTAGCAGGTAGGACTCACCAAACTGGTGGCGCAGCTGAGCATCGAGCAGCGAGACCACCATGCCAGCCGGGTCGTCGAGGACCAGCGCCATCATCGCCAGGCCCAGCACCCCCAGTTCGGCGTCAGAGAGCGTCCCGAGCTCGGGAACCAGCGCCTCGAGCTCGCCGAGGATCTCGACGTAGTGCGCCAACCGGTCCCGTTCCTCCGCCAACGCCGCCTGACTGCCGAGCAGGACGTCCACCTCGAGCTCGAGAAGCGCAAGGTCGGGCTCTGTCGCGGCTCGGAGGTCCACTCCCTCCGACAACCGGGCCACGTGCTGGGCCGAGTGCCGAGCCGAGAGTCGGGTCGCGTTCGTCTGACCGGTCGCGGCCTTGGCTCCGCTCACCGCGCTCGTAGCGCTGGGTGCTCGAGGAGACCGTGGGTCCGCGGGGGCGACGGGGGCAAGGTCGAGCAGTCGCTGGACCCTTGCGAGCAGTCCTTCGGGGGCGTCTGGATCCGTCCCGGTCGGTCGGGGTTCCACGGCGCTGAAGCCCGCGCCATGAGGGGCGGCGACGACCTCGGCGCATCCCAGCCGCTGTAGGGACTCGACCGTGGAGATGAGGTCCTCTTGCGCTCCGAGCAGCTGGAGGTGGACGAGTCGGCGGATCATCGCTGTGCCTCGATGCGACGCCCGGGGTCGGGAAGCACCGCCGCCAGGACGGCCTCGACCAGGTCGGCGCGCAGCTGCTCTGCCCGCGCCGTCAAGTCGACGTGACGCTGCTGCTGCTGTACCTCATGAGTGACCGCCTCGCCCCGCGCCGCGTCGAGGATCGCCTCGGACTGCCGGGTCGCGGCCTCGTCGGCATCAGCGGCCGCGGCGTCGAGCACGGCGGCGGCTTCGACGTGTGCAGCCTCGACCCGGTCACTGCTGTCTCGAGCGGCCTTCAGCCTGGCCTCGATGACCCGCTCGAGGTCCCGGATCTGACGCAGGGCCGCCGGGTCCTGGATGGTGGTCGAGGGACGTTCGCTGCGCGTCATCGGCTGTTCTCCAAGCGGTCTGAGGGGCGAGGGCCACTGGTGGTTGGCGGGTCGTGGGGGGTGGGTGCGTGCGCGCTGTGCGCGGCCTGCTGTTGCTCGGCCTGCTGTTGCTCGGCCTGCTGTTGCTCGGCCCGGCGGTCCCGTGCTCTCTTGAGTCGGGAGTGCTCCTCGCGCTCGCGTTCGTCCAGGACCGCGGCGATCTGGGTGGCTTCGGCCTCCAGGGCCGGGATCACCACGTTCTCCAGCGCATTGACCTGACGGGTGGTCCGGGCGATCTCCTGGGTCAGCCGGCGCACCGTGGCCTCGAGGGCAACGATCCTCAAGACCTGCTCCAGATAAAGCTCATAGCCGTCGGCGGCACTGTTGACGCTCGGAGCCACCAGCGCTGGAGCGGAGCCGCGCTGTTCCGCGGGGCGCCGGATCCGGGGCGGACGCACGGTCACCACCCGGACTCCGACGACCGTGCGGTCCTCTCGCTCGACTCGGATCCCGGTGGCCGCGCCGACGGCTACACCTTCGACGACTACTGGGCCCTCCTCGACGAGGGCGACCTCCAGGTCCGCTCTGGCTCGGCGCCCCAAGGAGGTGGCGCGGGCAAACTCGCTGGTCACGTCGGTGTCGAGCCGGTGCAGTTCTCGCACCAGAGCCATCCGCTTGTCGAACAGCAGGTCGCGGCCCTGTCGAGCGAAGGCAATCCCAGCCCGCCGCTGCATGAGCTCGGTCCGGGTTGCGGTGATCGCGCTCATTGGCGCGTCCATGCGCCGCCGACGGGGCGAGCTGATGAAAGTGCTCGGGATCGGTGGTTCTGGAGTTGGTGGTGCACGGAGCCTCCCGACATGGTCGGAAGGTCTTCCCCGCCACGGCCGTGGGCCGGGCCTGACCACCGGGTCGGATGTTCCAACCGAAGTGACGATGGTCTGTTGTGGGGTACTCCCCTTCCTGCATCACGATACGCGAATAAAGATTCGTCTGTCAACTGCCCTGGCGAACCTTCGAAGCGCTGGCCACGAGGCCGACTGCCACGACGCTCGCGTAGACGTCTGGCTCGAAGTGGTCCGCGACGGTGCGTTTGCGGACGCCCGCCTCGCGACCGAACAGATAGGCCCGGACGTCTTGCGGTCCTTCCCGAGGTGGCGGGCGAGCGCTGAGATCGGCCGCCCCTGCCGGTGCAACGCGTGCACGTGGATGTCGTCGTCCCGTGTGAGCATGAGCGGAGGGGCTCCGTTGGTGAGCTGGTGCGTGGTCAGAGACCACCAGCGTCAAAAGAGCCCCGCCCGACTCCGTGGAGCCACGCAGGGTGGGGACTTTCAGTGAGCAGGTCTGGGGGCTTTCGGATGAGCGTCATCAGGCCGGGGTCAAGGCAGTGCGCTTGTTCCAAGCGATGGCCCAAACCTCAGGCTCGAGCGAGAACGCACTTCTACCTCTTCGAGAGCATCGACACCATGGTGGCCGGCATCGTTCTGCTCCAGGTCGGCTTGGGACCATGGGAACTGTGCGTAGGGGACTTGGTACTGCCGGACAGCCAGGCAACGCACACATTCGATGAGCTTGAAGCCAAGGTCGCCGGCACGCTGGTGCTGGTCCTCGTCGTGCGGTTGCTCGAAGTGCTGGTGCGGTCCCCCGCACCCGACCAGTTGCTGGCAAGCGGCGTGTGGTCGCCAGTCGTGTTCATGCAGTGGCGAGGGTGACTACTTCTCAACGCCTGCCGGTGCGCCGGGACGAACCGAAGCCCGGCATCAACGAGCCCTGACGCCCCGCCACCGGCCCGTGCACTCACACCGCGGTCTCGCAGCAACACAAGGGCGAGACACCTGCGAGGGGACGACCCCGACATGGCACTCGTTGTCAGGTCGCCTGCGCCATCCCCGTTGCGAAATCGAACTCGCGTATCGTGCTTCCCATGAGCCGCAAGTGGACATTCTTGTCGAACCATGGGCACGTCCTGGTCTCGTTGGCGCGGGACCCGGACGCGCGCATGCGCGATGTCGCTGATGCGGTCGGGATCACCGAGCGGGCAGTGCAACAGATCGTTCGCGAGCTGGTGGACCAGGGGTACCTGCGCAAGGAGAAGGTCGGGCGTCGGAACCGGTACGCCGTGGCCCAGGACGCGCATTTCCGTCATGATCTGGAGTCGGCGGTCACCCTGGGTGCGTTCTTGGACCTGGTGCTGAGGGGTGCCGGTCGACAGAGCGTCCGGGCCTGAGGGGGAGCGGGTCCGCAGTCGCGTCGGTCGCCACGGGCGACTCCTGGGCGTGGGCGTGAGCGCGCGCTGCCCGATCAGTCTCGGCGCCGGCTGATCAGGGCGATGCGTTCGTGCTGGTCGAGGTCGCCGTCGTGGACGAGAGCCAGCTGGCCTCCGTGCGCGATGACCTGCTCCATCAGGTCGTCGCCCAGGTCGTGCACGTACCCGTCCGCCGGCCGGTTCGTCGACTCGCTCTCGCCTTCGGTCACGCTCACCCGGCGATGGGTGCCTGGGCTGATGAAGTTCTTCTCGACCAGCAACATGCCGGGTCTTCGCGAGCCCATGGTCCGCCAGCACCCGCCGATCCCGGTCGCGACATCCCCGGGTCGGTCTCGCATCGCCCGGTGCAGCTGGCCGAGTGCGTCCGCACGGCGCGTGCGCAAGTAGTCCTGGATCGCCTCGGTACTGGCCAGGGCGAGATCCAGTGCGGTGGTGTGCTGGTTGGCGTCGAGTCGGCCTGCCAGCCGCTCGAGGTTGCGGCTGAGTGCGCAGAAGCGGTCCAGGAGACGCGGCGGGCCTGCCAGGACCAGAGGGCTGGGATGTTCTGACCGGTAGTCCCCGAGCAGCCCGTCGACGCCTCGAAGGTAGGACTCTGCCAGCTCGTCTCGCAGGTCCGCGGCGTCCGGAGAACCGGCGGGAGGCATCCGGAGAGGACTCTCGCCCTCGAAGGGGTCGAGCTGTCCGGCGGGCCGCAGTCGGCACGGCCTGGGGCAGCCGGAAGCTTCGGGCCACTGCCAGACTGACGTAGATCACCAACCCCTGGTCAGTGGGTCGACAGCGACCCGCGATACCTGCTCGGCGAGCTTCCGTAGGACAGGTGCCCGGTTCGTGACATTGTGCTCACTCAGCTCCTGGTCTATCTGGGCTGCCAGTGCGTGCAACTGCTGGACGTCCGTGGGGGTCATCCGGGGACCGAGCTGAGTCGGCATCAGCACCGAGATGCAGGGATAGCCGGAGGTGACGGTCAGTTCGGCCACGTTCGCGCACCCGTAGCGCGACCGGGGGGCGGGCAAGTGTCGAGGTCATGGGTGCTTCCTCTCGCAGTCGTGGTGGCGGGGTTGTAGGAGCTGAGAGCCTGCTCTCGTGGCCGCGCGCACCAGGACCGTTGCGTCACGATGGTGGCCTGCGCCGACCTGTCGCCGGCGATGCGGAGAAGTTCCTCGATCTGGTCCTTGCGCGCCTGGTCGATCCGTCCCCGACGCGCGACCACGGCGTCCGCAGCGAGCGACCACCGAAGCCGCGGCAGCACGAGTACCACCTGTACCGTGCCGCCTCGGGCCAACTCGCTCCGGATCAGACGTGCGATGACCTCGTCGAGGACGAAGTGCGGGTCCAGCACCAGCCGGGCGGCGCGCCGTCCCGGCTGCGTGCTGGATTCCTCGACCCGGATGCCCGGGAGGCCCCCGTGCTCTGGCTGGTCCGAAGAGTTCCGGTCTCGGGACGCGTCTCGCGCCAAGGTCGTCGTCATCGAGCTGCAGCCTTGGTGTCGTCGCTCTCGGTCGTGCCTTTACTCGTGTCGACGCCCTCCCCAGTGGCGGGGCCGGCGGGCCGCCGAGACGTGTGAGCGGAGGACTCAGCGGGCTCGTTGGACTCGGCGGGCCGCGGAGCCACCTGATCGCGTGTGGCTCGCAGACTCGCCACGACCGCGACGGTCAGGCAGGCGGTGATCACGGTCAGCGAGAGCCAGATCGGCATCTTGTAGACGTCGAGGAGCAGCATCTTGATGCCGACGAAGATCAGGATGGCGGCCAGGCCGGCCTTGAGGTAGATGAACCGGTCGATGAGGTCGGCGAGCAGGAAGTACATGGCTCGCAGGCCGAGGATGGCGAAGGCGTTGCTGGTGAAGACCAGGAAGGGGTCCTGGGTGACGGCGAAGATCGCGGGGATGGAATCGACGGCGAAGATGATGTCGGTGGTCTCAACCATGACCAGGACGAAGAACAAGGGGGTGGCTACCCATGTGCCGGCCCTCTTCACCCAGAACTTCTGTCCGTGGTACTCCTCGGTGGAGGGGACCCGCTTCCTGGCCCAACGCAGCACCGGGTTGCTGGCCAGGTCCAGCTCGTCGTTGCGATGGGTGAACATCTTCCAGCCGGTGTAGACGAGGAAGGCGCCGAACAGGTAGAGGATCCAGGCGAAGTTCTCGATCAGCACGGCACCGCCGGCGATGAAGATCGCCCGGAACACCAGCGCGCCCAGGACACCGTAGAACAGCACCCGGTGCTGGTACTCCCGGGGGACGGCGAAGTAGGTGAAGATCAGCGCGAACACGAAGACGTTGTCGACGGCCAACGATTTCTCGATCCGGTAGCCCGCGTAGTACTCCCCACCGGCCTGCGCGCCGTAGGCCCACCAGATCACGCCGCCGAAGGCGATCCCGAGGCTGACCCAGACCGCGGACCACACGGCGGCCTCTTTCACGCCGACGACGTGTGCAGTGCGGTGGGCGAACAGGTCGATCGCCAACATCGTGACGATGACGGCGAGGACCGCAGCCCAGGCCCAGAGCGGAACATCCATGTCAGCTACCTCCAGCGTGCCCGCGCGCAGCGGGTCCGTTGGAGGTCTCCCCCGCCGACACGGTTCTCCGGGTCGGCCGGCGCACCGGGCCGGACAGAGCCGGCCGAACTGACGATGCGCCGAGGTGGGGTACTCCCCTCGTGCGCCACAGTATTCACGAAGTACAGTTCGGATGTCAAGTACACGCAGACGACGTTGAGTTCTGAGACGCCAGCCATCGCCGGGCCGATCGCAGCACGTCCTGCGGCGCGACAACACGATCGCGGCTCTCGTGCACCTGCTCCAGGCGGCCGCAGTGCTCGCCCTCGCCTCGAGCTTCGCGCTGCCGGTGACCGCCGCCTACCCCCGGGGCCCACCCGGCACCCCTGCCACGGATCCCGAGGTGCTGTTCGACATCCCGACCGGCGCCGCAGGTGCCGGCTTCTTGGCGCTGTCGGGCTCCGGCCCACCTCCTGGTGTGCACAGCCTGGCGGTCTCGCCACCTCGCCGATCTGGCTCGGCACCACAACCAAGCCCGGTGGGTGGAGTACTCGGTCTCGTCCTCGCTGATGATCGTGCTCATCGCTCAGCTCGTCGGCATCGCCGACGTGGCCGAACTCCTCGCGTTGTTCGGTGTCAACGCCTCCATGATCTTGTTCGGCTGGCTGCAGGAGCGCTACGAGGCGCCCGGCGCAGGCGGCTGGTTGCCGTTCTTCCTCGGGTGTCTGGCAGGGGTCGTGCCGTGGCTCGCCATCGGGGTCTACCTGCTGTCCCTGGGCTCGACGTCCTCGGTGGCCCCGCCAAGCTTCGTGTACGGCATCTTCGTGCCGCTGTTCGTCCTCTTCAACGTCTTCGCACTGAACCAGGGGCTGAAGTACCGTGCCCACGGCCGCTGGTCCGACCATCTCTTCGGCGAGCGCCTCTACATTCCTGCTCAGCCTCACCGCGAAGTCCGCCCTGGCCTGGCAGATCACTACCGGGACCTTGGCATCGTTACGGGGGCGCCGTTCCCCCAGAAACGATGCAGACTCGACCAGCGACCAGGCGATGCCCTCGTCGTGCCAGAGCCAGGCATCACGGAAGGCGGCCCGTGCCTGTTCTTCCGGGGTTCATCGCGACATCTCCGCCGTGCCGAAGGTGGTGTGCGCGAGCACGAACTCCTCGACGGCACTCCTGGAAACCAGGACCTTCCCATCGACTCGTGTCGTGGGCAGATCGCCGCGACACCGCAGGCGTCGGATGATGACCCGAGAGCACCGCATTGAGAGCAGCGGCTTCGGCGTCGGTGATGTGGTCAGCCACGCTGACCCGCGATGCCATCACATGGACGCTTGCGCCTGCCGGTACGTCCGAGTCCTCCGGCTCAGCGGGGTGCCTTGCGCACCAGGTGTCAGGCCCGGACCCGCCGAGGCACAGCTGACACGCCCCGATCCGATCGGTCTGCTGTGGCCTGCTTTGGCCAGCAACTGCCGAGGTCAGGGGCGACGCTGGTGGCCTGCGACGGCCCCGCCAGCGCGCTGGCCAGCCGAGTTGCGCGGAGGGCGTGGGATTCGAACCCACGATGACGTTGCCGCCATAGCGGTTTTCAAGACCGCCGCACTAGGCCACTATGCGAGCCCTCCTGGCCCGGATGTGCCGGGCAGGCACAAGGGTATGCCGGGATGCGGCTGCCGGCACACGGCATCCGGGCGGAGGCGGCAGGTAGGGTCGGAGGCTGACGAGAGGAGCCCCCATGGGCAAGCTGACGTTCATCGCCGGGCTGGCTGCCGGCTACGTCCTCGGGGCGCGCGCGGGCAAGCAGCGCTACGAGCAGATCCGACGCACCTCGGGCAAGGTGTGGAACTCCGGCCCCGTGCAGAAGCAGGTCTTCACCGCCAAGGAGGCCGCGCGCACCAAGGCCGCCCCGGTGGTCGCCGACATGGTGGCCGATGCCGCCCGTGCCACCGGTGAGAAGCTGCGCTCCAGCAAGACCGTCGTGGCCGAGACGATCGGCTCGAGCGGCACGGCATCCGACGACGACACGGCATCCGGCAACGACACGACCAACGGCCGACCAGCACCCGCGCCGGCCGGCTCCGGCGCCGACCCCTGGGCCGCCGCCACGACGCGCGCCGACGGCGCCGCCTGAGCCCCTCCGCCCAGGCGGTTCGCTGTCCGGGGCGCTGGCCTCGGCACGTCGGTCGCTCCACCTCACGCGGCAGACCGGCCACGCCGGGCTTGCGCCCCCTGCGGCGCGTGCCCGGCGTGGCCGGTTCCCCGTGCTGCGGAACCGTCGTCCCGTCACCGCGCCTGTTGCAACCCGGTGCCGCGACGCCCCTCGGTTCCGCGGCCGACCGGCCGGCCCCTGCAACGAGCCGGTCGACGTCGCGGTCCCTTGTAAGGGTCCGACGGGATGAAGGAGGTGGCAGACGCCGCCCCTGATACACGGCATCCGAGGAACTTTCGGGAACCGCCGCCGGCCGCCATCTGCGCTGGTCGCATGTATCACCAGGCACCCTAGGCACTCCTGTGCAGTGAACAGGTTGATCACTACGCTGGGGCCAGCGCGTTCGCGCCCCCGCCACGCCCCTACAGGAGCAGCTCATGAGCGGCACCATCCCTGAGAACGACTCCGCGGACGACGCGGCGCGGACCGCCCACAACTTTCCCATCTTCGGCGTTCCCGCGTCCGCCTTCCGGCGGTTCCACGCCACGGTGCTCTCCCCCGACGGCGCGGACGTCATCGGTGACGGTGAGACGCCGCATCCGACCGTCTACCGGCCCGACCGCCTGCTCCTGCCCGGGCTGCCCGGGCAGTCCCTCGACGCCGGCCCCCTCGAGGAGCTGCGACGTCTGGGCAAGGAGATGGGCTTCCGACCAGTGGTCGAGGACGACCCGCGAGCCCCGGACGACCCGCCCGGCCCCGACCGCGGCAGCCTGGTCGACCTGGCCCGCCGGCTCGGTTACCTCGAGCAGCTCGACCGGGTCGCCCGTGTGGTCGTCAAGCTCGTGCCGGATGCCGGCCGCGTCGGCCCGCCGATCGACGCGTGGGAGGTGCTGCAGCGCGCCCGTGCGGCGCAGGGCGATGCCGACTCCGACTCCCGCGCGCGGGCCTGGAGCCTCTGCCACATCCTGATGGCCTCGGGTTACGGCTCCGGCGTCGGTTACGGCTCCGGCGTCGGTTACGGCTCCGGGGTTGGCTACGGCTCCGGCGTCGGTTACGGCTCCGGCGTGGGCTACGGCTCCGGCGTGGGCTACGGCTCCGGCGTGGGTGTGCCGGGCTCGGCCGACGGCCGCATCCCGGTGGCCCTGCACCTCGGGCCGCCTGCCCCCGCTCGCAGCCCGTCGCCTGCCGTGGCGATCCTCGACACCGGCCTGGGCCAGCACCCGTGGTTCGACGGCTCACCGCTCGTCGTGCCCCACCCCACCGTCGGAGGCGAGCCGATCGGCGTCGCGTTCCCGCCGGGCGAGGACCCCGAGGTCGACGGCGTCACGCTCGACAGGGTCAACCGCTTCCTCGACCCGATGGCCGGGCACGGCACCTTCATCGCCGGGATGGTGCGCCAGCACTGCCCCAGCTCGACGTTGGTCATCGTGCCCGTCATGTACGGCGACGGGGCGGCCGACGAGGCCGACATCATCGACGCGCTCCAGCGCCTGCTGCTGTGGCACTGGGTGGGGGTCGACGGCACGGAGGACCACGGTCCGCTCGACGTGGTGAGCCTGTCGTTCGGCTACTACCACGAGACCCCCAACGCAGTGGAGGACGAGGCCGGCCTGTTCAAGGCCGTGCGGACCCTCCAGGAGAACGGGGTCTGCGTCGTCGCCGCGGCAGGCAACGGCGCGACGACGCTGCCGTTCTGGCCCGCCGCCCTCGCCGGGGGACACCGTGCCGACGTCAAGGTCGGGCGCGTGCCAGTGCTCAGCGTCGGGGCCCGCAACCCCAGCGACGGCACTGTGGCGGCGTTCTCCAACACCGGCGCCTGGGTGCGCACCTACCGCTGCGGCGTCGCCGTGGTCAGCACGATGCCCGAGACGTTCGACGGGTCCTTGCGCGGCGGGGTCGACGTGCCGGCGCAGCCGGGCCGCCCCGAGCGCGGCACGCCCGACCCCGACGACTACTCCAGCGGGTTCGGCATCTGGAGCGGTAGCTCGTTCGCCTCACCCGCCTGCGCGGGCGACATGGCCCACATGATGAGCGAGGAGTCGTTCGTCAAGGACACGCGCTCCCGAGTCGAGAAGATGACCGAGATCGTGGAGCGAGCCATCAAGGAGGAGTCGTGATGCACGCCGGGGCGGAGAGCCTGGCCGTTCGCGCCGCGAACTCCTTCCGCGCCTACCGTGACGGAAACGCCTCCGGCATGTCGAGCCTCGTCGACGAGGTCACCCCACTGCTGTGGTCCGTCGCCCGTCAGCAAGGGCTGTCGCGGCAGGCCGCCGAGGACGTCGTGCAGAACAGCTGGCTCAAGCTCGTCGAGCACGCCGCCGAGATCGCTGACCCGCAGTCGGTGCTCAAGTGGCTCATCACGACGACCCGTCGCGACTCGTGGAGCACCTCGTCACGAGGCCGTCGCGAGGAGCCGGCCACCTATGCCGACGTGCGCGACCAGGAGTCGGACGAGACCACGCCGTCGCCGGAGACCACGGTGCTCGCCGATGTCGACGACCGACTGGTCTGGCAGCACTTCGCCTCCCTGCCCCGACGATGCCAGTCGCTGCTGCGCGTCATCGCCTTCGCCGAACGGCCCGACTACGCTGCCGTCGCCAAGGCCCTCGGGATGCCGGTCGGAAGCATCGGACCCACCCGTGGACGCTGCCTCGCCAAGCTCCGCCAAGCCCTGATCACCGACCCCCGATGGGAGATGTCGTCATGAATGCCAGCCCGGATCCCGAGATCGCCCTGGCTGCCGGTGCGCTCGACGACGTCGACGCCCAGGTCCTCGAGCAGCTGCGACACCTCCACGAGGTGCTCGACCCTCCTCCGGCCGACCTCGTCGACCGGGTCAAGTTCGCCATGTCGGTCGCCGCCCTCGAGGCCGAGGTCGCCGAGATCGTGTCAAGTGCCACGCTCGAGACGGTGCGCGGCACCGACTACGACCGGGCCGACACGGTCACCTTCGCCAGCGACGAGCTGAGCGTCATGGTGAGCATCGAGCACGGCGCATCGACCCGGGCCGACATCGTGGGCTGGGTCAGCGAGGGCAACGTCGAGGTCGAGCTGCGCGAGCGCGGCCGCACCCGCACCACGCGGGTCGACGAGGAGGGCCGCTTCTCCTTCACCGCTGTGGAGCGTGGTCTGGTCAACTTCGTCCTCCGACGCAACAGCGACCCCGAGACGCCGCCGATCATCACGCCGGCCATCGAGCTGTAGGACCCCTCATCCAGGACCCCGTCGCACTCGCGGACGCCTACCTCGCCGCTGCACGACAGGACAACGAGGTCGGACGGTTCGACGACGCCGTCGCGAAGCTCGACCTGGCCCTGGTTGCCCTCGACGGGTCCACCGGCGCGAACGCCGAGCGGCTGCGCATCCGGGTGCTGATCACCCGGTCGTGGACCGAGCTCGAGGTGAACGGCCTCGGCCCGGCCCTGGCCATGCTGCGCGATGCGCGGGAGCAGGCGGCGACGATCGACGACCGGCTGCTCATCGCCCTGAGCCACATCCAGGAGGGAGTCATCCACGTCCGTGGCGGCGACTGGACGGCGTCCCTGGCCGCGCTCGAGGGTGTGGGCGACGACGAGGACACCCTCAACCCGAGCCAGCGGTGCGCCCTGCTCATCAACCGCGGGTTGGCCCACCTCGGGCTCGGGCACAGCACCCTGGCCGAGGCCGACCTCACCCGGGCCGCGGAGACCGCCGCCGCGCACGGTCTGCCGGAGCAGGAGTTCAAGGCGCGCCACAACCTCGCCTGCCTGGCCTTCGTCGACGGCGACCTCGCACGCGCGCTGCTGCTCATGCGGGTGGCCGACCGGATGGAGGCCTCGGTCAGCCGCGACCGCGCCCGCCTCGACCACGCAGAGGTGCTGCTCGAGGCCGGCCTGGTCGACAAGGCCCGCAGCGTGCTGCAGGACGCCCTGGGGTCGGCCCGCTCCGAGGGCCACCGCCTGGAGGAGGGTGAGATCAGTGCACGCCTGGCCCGTTGCGACCTCCTCGTCAACGACCTCGACGGCGCCCGCCGGCACATCCGCGCCGCGCTGGCCGCCTACCGCACGCGACAGGTCGACGAGCTGGTGCGCGACGCCGCCCTCATCCGGTCGACCATCGACGTCGCGGCCGGGCGCGACCTCACGTCCGTCGTCGCCGACCTCGCCAGCCGCAACGCCCACCCGGCGGCCGGCACGGTGGCCGACCGGGCCGCGGTGCGGCTGGAGGCCGAGGCCCGGCTGCTCCTGGGTGACGTCGATGGCGCCGAGCGTCGGCTCGCCACCCTGGAGCGCACGAACCGGGACTCGCTCGCGGCCCGGCTGCACGAGACCCTGGTGCGCGCCCGGCTCGACCACGCCCGGGGCCGCCAGGTCGAGGCCGAGCGCCGGATCACCACGGGCAACCGTCTGCTGGCCGCTCACCAGTTCCAGTCCTCGAGCCTGGACGTACGCGCGGCCCTGGCCCTGCACGGCCGCCGCCTCGCCGCATTCGACGTCGGGCGCGCGCTACGCAGTCAGGACAAGGACGGCATCCTCACGAGCATCGAGCGGTGGCGGGCCATCTCGCACCGGATCAACCCGGTGACCACCTCGACCGACCCGGAGCTGACCGCGATGACCCGCGAGCTGCGGCGGCTGCGGCGCGTCGCGGCCGAGCGTGAGGGTCATGCCTCCGGCGAGCTCGTCGCCGAGATCGGTCAGGTCGAGGACCAGGTGGCCCAGCGGGAGTGGACCCTCACGGTCGGCGGCACCTCGGCGGGGACACTTGCGCCCGTGGACGCCGACGAGGCCCGCGCCGCCACGACCGACCGCGAAGCCACCATCGTGGAGTTCTTCGAGGCCGGTGACGAGCTCTGGACCATCGTCCTGGACGACGGCAACCTCGAGGTGGTGCGCACCGGCACGGTCTCGCTGGTGCGTGAGCAGCTCGCCCGGTTGCGCCGCGACCTGCGGGCCCGGGTCATGGTGACGGCCGGGTCGCCGATGGAGCTGTCCCTGGCCCGCGCGACGGCCTCGTCCCTGGCCGCGGTCGACGCGACCCTCACCACGGCCGGCCTGGGGCTGGGCTGCTCGCGCGACCGGCGGGTCGTCGTCATCCCGTCGGGCTCCCTCGCCGCGGTCCCCTGGAGCTTGATGCCCAGCCTGCTCGGCCGGCCGGTGACGGTACCGCCGTCACTGACCCGGTGGGTCCGTGGCCCGTCGCGACCCTCGGGGGCCGAGTGGGTCACGAGAGTGTCCGCGCTCTACGGCCCCGGGCTGGGCCGCACCGGCCCTGAGATCCGGGCGATCCGGTCGTCGTGGTCGATCGACCCGGTGCCGGACGAGATCGCTCCCGCGACGAGCGACGAGGTCGTCCGGGCGCTCGGCAGCTCGCGGGTCGTGCACCTCGCGGCGCACGGGGTGCACGAGGCGCAGAGCCCTCTGTTCTCGTCGGTGCAGATGGCCGACGGCCCGGTCTTCGCACGCGAGTTCCCGCGACCGGTCGCTGCCGAGCATGTCTCGCTGGCGGCCTGCGACGTCGGGCAGTTCTCGACGCGCCCCGGCGATGAGCCACTGGGCCTGGCCATCGCCCTGATGGCGCTGGGGGCGACCAGCGTGCTCGCGGCGGTGTCGCCGGTCGCCGACCACGTCGCGGCTGATGCGATGGTGGCCTACCACCGGGTGCTGTCGACCGGGGCCGACGCAGCCGAGGCATGGGCCGGCGTCGTGCGGGAACTGCCGGCAGCGGGAGTGTTCTGCCTCTACGGCTCGGACTGGAGCGCCACCCCGGGCGACCCGGCACTCAGATGAACAGGGCGGGCTCGGAGAAGAGCGCGTCGTAGGGGTCCTCGTGGGCATGCGTCGGGAAGCGGACCCGGGCCGGGATGCCGGTAGCGACCGCACCCGCCGGTACCGGCTTCACGACCACCGAGTTGGCGCCGATCTGCACGTCGTCGCCGATCTCGATGTCGCCGAGCACCCGGGCGCCCGCGCCGATGGTCACCCGGTCACCGACGGTGGGATGCCGCTTGGTGCCACGGGCGAGCGACCGGCCGCCCAGCGTGACGCCGTGATAGAGCATGACGTCGTCGCCGACGACCGCGGTCGCGCCGATGACGACCCCCATCCCGTGGTCGATGAAGAAGCGGCGCCCGATCTGCGCGCCGGGGTGGATCTCGACCCCGGTCAATGACCGCACGACGGTCGAGAGCACGCGGGCGGCGGGGCGGCCAGCAGGTCTCTGCCACAACCGGTGCAGGCCCCGATAGGCCCAGATCGCGTGCAGCCCCGGCGAGTTCACGGCGACATCGACGCGTGTCTCTGCTGCGGGGTCACGCAGCATCGCAGCGTCGAGGTCCTCGCGGATTCTCGCCCGGGCGGCACGGATGAGGCTCATGTCAGTCGACGAGACCCTCGAACAGGATCGTCGACAGGTAGCGCTCGCCGAAGCTCGGGATGATGACGACGATCGTCTTGCCGGCGTTCTCAGGGCGCGAGGCGACCTGGTTGGCGGCGGCCAGCGCGGCACCGGACGAGAGACCGACGAGCAGGCCCTCCTCGGTGGCGGCGCGACGGGCCCACTGCACCGAGGTCTCGGCGTTGACGTCGATGACCTCGTCGTAGACGGTGGTGTCGAGGATCTCGGGCACGAAGTTCGCGCCGATGCCCTGGATCTTGTGCGGGCCGGGGGCGCCGCCGTTGAGGATGGCCGACTCCGCGGGCTCTACGGCGACGATCTGCACGCCGGGCTTGCGGGACTTCAGCATCTGGCCGACGCCGGTGATGGTGCCACCGGTGCCGATGCCGGCCACGACGATGTCGACCTCGCCGTCGGTGTCCTTCCAGATCTCCTCCGCGGTCGTCCTGCGGTGGATCTCGGGGTTCGCGACGTTGGCGAACTGGCGGGCCAGCACGGCCCCCTCGCGCTCGGCGACGATCTCATCAGCCTTGGCGACGGCGCCCTTCATCCCCGTGGAGGGATCGGTGAGGATCAGCTCGGCACCGTAGGCGCGGAGCAGCGCGCGCCGCTCCTTGCTCATCGACTCGGGCATCGCGAGCACGACCTTGTAGCCGCGCGCCGCGCCGACCATGGCGAGCGCGATGCCGGTGTTGCCCGATGTGGCCTCGACGATCGTGCCGCCCGGTTTCAGGTCACCGGAGGCCTCCGCGGCGTCGATGATCGCGACGCCGATGCGGTCCTTGACCGAGCTCGCCGGGTTGTAGAACTCGAGCTTGGCGGCAACGATCGCATCCCCGTCGATGATCCGGTTGAGCCGGACGAGCGGGGTGTTGCCGACGGCCTGGGTCACGTCGTCGAGGATGGGCATCGAAGGCCTTTCGCTGGAACGGGGCCGGGCCCGGGTGCCCGGCATGGGCACACGGCATCCGGCTGGGTACTGCCGACGACGATGCCAACCGTCGCCTGCTTATACGTATTCCAACAGAGGGTTATCGGCCCGCACAACGGCGTCTCGTGGTGCTGCACCCCGCGCTCAGCCGTCGAGCAGGTCGCGCTGCACCGCGTTGAGCGGCAGCCGGCGGGCCTGCTCGTCGGCGGTGGCGGCCTCGGTGGGCCGGTCGAGCCGTCGCAGCAGGGCAGCCCGGGTGGCGTGCCAGAGCGGGTACTCCCGCAAGCCGTCGATCGCGTCGACGAGCGCCAGCGCCTCGGCCGGACCTCGGGCCTCGGCCACGGCGACGGCGCGGTTGAGCCGCACCACCGGCCCGTCGTCGACCCGCAGCAGCACGTCGTACCAGGACTCGATGGCCGCCCAGTCGGTCTCCTGCCACGAGGGCGCGAGCGCGTGGCAGGCCGCGATCGTCGACTGCACGACGTACGGGTCGGGGTGGGCGGGCGACAGCCGCAGGCCCTCCCCCACGAGCGGCACGGCCTCGGCGATGGCGGCGTGGTCCCACCGGGCACGGTCCTGGTCGGCCAGCAGCACGGCGCCGCCCGCCGCGTCGGTGCGCGCGGCGCGGCGCGAGTCCTGGAGCAGGATCAGCGCGAGCAGGCCCGTCGCCCCCGGGTCCCGCGGGCGAAGGCGGTGCAGCAGCCGGGTGAGCCGCAGCGCCTCGGCCACGAGCGCAGGTCGGGTCAGCTCCGGGCCGGCCGTGGCGGCATACCCCTCGTTGAACATCAGGTAGGTCGTGGCGAGCACGGTGTCCCAGCGCTCGGGCAGGTCGTGCGCCGACGGCACCCGGTAGGGGATGCCGGCCAGCCGGATCTTCTGCCGGGCGCGGGTGAGGCGCTTGGCCATCGTCGGCTCGGAGACGAGGAGTGCGCGGGCCACCTCCTCGGTGCTCAGCCCGCACAGGGTGCGCAGGGCCAGGGCGACCCGGGTCTCCGGCGCGAGGCTGGGGTGGCAGCAGGTGAAGACCAGCCGCAGCAGGTCGTCCTCGACGACCTCAGGGCCGGGGTCCTCCTCGGGCAGCACGGTGTCGGTCAGCGGGCCGAGCGCAAGGGCCTCCTTGGGGCCGCGCACGACCTCACGGCGGATCAGGTCGACGGCGCAGCGCCGTGCGGTGGTGCGCAACCAGGCGACCGGGTGGTCGGGGATGCCGTCGCGCGGCCAGGTCTGCAGCGCGCGCACGCTGGCGTCCTGCACGGCATCCTCGGCGAGTGCGAGGTTGCCGGTCCAGCGGGCGAGGGTGGCGAGGACATCACGGCCGGCGACCCGGACGATCTCGGCCAGGGCGCGGTGCGCGTCCTCGGGGGCGAGCGAACCCGCCCCCGAGGCAACGCTGCTCACATCGGGAACTCGATGACGGGGCGCACCTCGATGACCCCGTCCCACGCGGCGGGGATGGTGGCGGCGACCCGCACCGCCTCGTCGAGGTCGGCGCACTCGAGCAGGTAGAAGCCGGTCAGGGCCTCCTTGGTCTCGGCGTAGGGCCCGTCGGTCGTCATCGGCGTGCCGCCCTTGGCCTCGAGCCGCACGGTGGTCGCGGTCGAGGTGGGGTAGAGCGCGGCACCACCGCGGATGACGGCGCTGGCCGCCTCGGCGAACGCGTTGTACTCAACCATCTCCGAGGCGTACTCGGGCGAGCTCCAGTCCACGTCAGCGGAGTAGATGAGGGCGGCGTACTGGGTCATGGGGGGCTCCTCGGTCCTTCGGTGGTCGGGCCGCACCGGTGTCCGGCCTCACCCTAGAGACGAACGAGGTGCCGCGAGAAGGACAACCCGGCATCCGGCATCCGCCGCCCCCTGCGATCGTGGGTGACGATCGTCGGGTCGGCGACGATGTCCACCCACGTCCTGGGGTGGAAAACGGGCAGGTGAACGCCGTCCTTCGACACCTGCTACCGGGCCGAGGTCTTGCTGCTACCCGTCGGTAGGGTGAGCATCACACGAAGGTATGCAAGCGCTTAGTGATGGATAGACTCGGGAGGCGTTGGCCGCGGTACCGCAGCCGGCGCTCCGCCACGCAGCCACCACCCCCGCCGGATGGAGCACCACATGACCGCCGTCCTCGTCATCGGACTCCTCATGACCGCGATCGCGTTGCCGCTGGCGGCGCGTCGGGTGTCGTGGATCTACCGGCTGATCGCCAGCGGGCAGCCCGCGCCCGACCGGGTCGAGAACGTCACCCGTCGCACCACCGCCGCGGTGAAGACGCAGGTCGTCGAGGTCTTCGGGCAGCGCAAGCTGCTCAAGTGGACCATCCCCGGCATCGCCCACTTCTTCGTCTTCTGGGCGTTCCTCATCCTGGCGACGGTCTACCTCGAGGCGTACGGCTCCCTGTTCAAGGAAGGCTTCGCCATCCCGGTCATCGGCCACTGGGGCGTGCTCGGCTTCGCGCAGGACTTCATCGCCGTCATGGGCCTGCTCGGCATCCTGGTGTTCGCGGCCATCCGGGTGAAGAACTCACCCGCGCGGCTGGGCCGGGACTCCCGGTTCCAGGGCTCGCACCTCGGTGGCGCCTGGCTGACGCTGTTCATGATCTTCAACGTCATCTGGACGATGTTCCTGTTCCGCGGTGCCGGCGTGGCCACCGGCAACTTCCCCTACGGGAACGCCGCCTTCGCCTCGCACGCGGTGGGCCGGGCGATCGAGCCGCTCGGGGAGTCCGTCGTCACGGCGCTGGAGCACGTCGGCCTCCTGCTGCACATCGGCGTCATGCTCGTCTTCCTCATCTTCGTGCTGCACTCCAAGCACCTGCACATCTTCGTGGCGCCGATCAACGTCATGTTCGGCCGGCGGCCCATCGCGCTCGGCGCGGTCAAGGAGCTCATCGTGGCGGGCAAGCCGTTCTCCATGGCGGAGATCGACGAGCTCGACGAGGGCGCCTCGCTCGGGGTCGGCCGTGTGGAGGACTTCACCTGGAAGGGTCTGCTCGACTTCACGACGTGCACCGAGTGCGGCCGCTGCCAGAGCCAGTGCCCCGCGTGGAACACCGAGAAGCCCCTGTCCCCCAAGCTGCTCATCATGGGGCTGCGCGACCACGCCAACGCCAAGGCGCCGTACATGCAGGCGCTGGCCAAGGTCGGGGGAGACCGGGAGAAGGTGCCCGCAGGGGTCACGGCCGTGCCGGCGCACCACGGCCACCCCGCACCGGAAGGCCTGTCCTGGGACGACGTGCCGCTCATCGGCGACACCGGGTACGAGGGCGACTCCCTCGCCGCCTACGCGCCGGCCGGTCCGGGCGCGATCATCGACACCGACGTGCTGTGGTCGTGCACTACCTGCGGCGCCTGCGTCGAGCAGTGCCCGGTCGACATCGAGCACGTCGACCACATCATCGACATGCGCCGCTACCAGACGCTCATCGAGTCGGCGTTCCCGAGTGAGCTGGGTGGCCTGTTCAAGAACCTCGAGGGCAAGGGCAACCCCTGGGGCATGGGTGCGCGGGCGCGGCTCGACTGGGCCAAGGACCTCCCCTTCCCGGTCAAGGTGCTCGGCCAGGACGTCGAGAAGGCCTCGGACGTCGAGTGGCTGTTCTGGGTCGGCTGCGCCGGGGCCTATGAGGACCGGGCCAAGCAGACGAGCCGCGCCGTGGCCGAGCTGCTCGACACCGCGGGCGTGACCTTCGCGGTGCTCGGCAACGGGGAGACCTGCACCGGCGACTCGGCCCGGCGGGCCGGGAACGAGCTGCTCTTCCAGACCCTCGCCCAGCAGAACGTCGACACCTTCGGCGAGTTCGGCGTCACGAAGGTCGTCGTGACCTGCGCGCACTGCTTCAACACGATCAAGAACGAGTACGCCCCGCTCGGCGGGTCCTACGAGGTCGTGCACCACACCCAGCTGCTCAACCGGCTCGTGCGCGACAAGAAGCTCGTGCCCGTGGCGCTCCCCAGCGACGTGCCCGGCACGTCGTCGGCGAAGAACGCTGCCTCGACCGCTGCGACCGTGACGTACCACGACCCCTGCTACCTCGGGCGGCACAACGGCGTGTACGCCCCTCCGCGCGAGCTGATCGAGTCGTTGCCGGGGGTGGAGCTGCGCGAGATGGAGCGAACCCGCGAGACGTCGTTCTGCTGCGGCGCCGGGGGCGCCCGGATGTGGATGGAGGAGAAGCTCGGGACGCAGATCAACACCAATCGCACCGAGGAGGCCATCGCCACCGGGGCCGAGCGGATCGCCATCGGCTGCCCGTTCTGTCGGGTGATGATCAGCGACGGGTTGACCGCGAAGCAGGCCGAGGGCGAGGCCACGTCGGTGGAGGTCGTCGACGTCGCGCAGATGCTGCTCGCTGCCGTGCGTCGTGCATCGCCCGAAAGCGACGCCACTGCCGACACCGCCTCGGCGGGGATGCCGGTAGCGCCGGCTCCCGAGGTCACCGCGCCAGCCGCTGTGGCCACGGCAGCTGCTGCGACCACTGCTGGCACGGCACCGGCGGAGGTGGAGGCCGACCCATGGGACGAGCCGAGCGCACCAACCGCAGCAGCGACCACCGCTGCCGCACCCGCGGCCGCGCAGCCCGAGGCCGCACCCGCTGCGCCGACGGCGGAGGCCGACCCCTGGGACGACCCCGTTTCGACAGGTCCGGATGCTTCACCAGGCGAGCCAGCCCCCACGACCGCGCAGCCCGAGGCCGACCCCTGGGACGAGCCCGTTTCAACAGGTCCGGATGCTTCACCCGGTGAGCCAGCCGCCGAGGCCGACCCCTGGGACGAGCCCGTTTCGACAGGTCCGGATGCTTCACCCGGTGAGCCAGCCGCCGAGGCCGACCCCTGGGACGAGCCCGTATCGACAGGTCCGGATGCTTCACCAGGCGAGCCAGCCGCTGAGGCCGACCCCTGGGACGAGCCCGTTTCGACAGGTCCGGATGCTTCACCAGGCGAGCCAGCCGCTGCCGCGAAGACGGTCGACCCGTCCAGCACCGAACCGGACCCGTGGGACGAGCCTGCCGACCCCGTCACCCCGGCGGCGGCTCCGCTGCCTCAGCCGGAAGAGCGTCCCGCCAGTGACCAACTGGTCGATCTCGGGACGCCCGAGCCCGCGGGGGCTGCAAAGACCGCACCTGTGCCCGAGCGCGAGGTGACCGCCGAGGCCGAGGAGGCACCGGCATCCGGCGCCGCAAGGCAGAAGCCGACCGAAGCCGAGCCGGCCGAGGAGCCCAAGCCGGCTGCAACCGGGTTCACCGGCGACGCGGCGCTGCTCGACGAGCCGGACCCCTGGGACTGACCTTCCAGCTGAGGGGCCCCGCGAAGTCAGGAGCACTTCGCGGGCTCCGGAGGTTCTCGCCAAGTCAGGGCCGAGTACGGCCCTGACTTGGCGAAGTGCTCCTGACTTCGCGAGAGATGCCGCGACGAAGCGCCCGGCTCCCACGAGAGAACCGGGCGCTGTCGTCAGCGGAGTGGGTCAGGCCAGACCGTTGGCGGTGAGGAACTCCTGGGCCACGGCCTTGGGATCCAACTTGTCGATGTCGGTCTGCTTGAGCATGTCGGAGATCGCCTCGGTGGTCAGCTTCGCGGACACCGCGTTGAGCGCTGCCTTGACCTCCTCGGCACGGTCGGCCCGCACGAGCGGGACGATGTTCTGCGACCCGAAGTTCTTCTTGGTGTCCTCGAGGGCGACGAAGTCGTTGGCTGCGATCGCCGGGTCGGTGGAGTAGATGTTGGCGACGTCGGCCTGGCCGTTCTTCAGGGCCTGGACGATGCCCTGGCCGGTGAGCGGCCGGAACGACTTAAAGGTGATGCCGTAGGTCTTCTCCAGGCCGGGGATGCCCTGCGGGCGCTCCTTGAACTCCGGCGGCGCGGTCAGCGTGAAGTCGCCCGCCACGGCCTTGAGGTCGTCGACCGTCTTCAGGTTCTTCTCGGTGGCGGTCTTGCGCGTGACGACCATCGAGTCGTTGTCCTCGGCGGCGGACTTGTCGAGCACGACGAGAGTCTTGGGGAGCACCTTCTGCACGTGGGCGTAGACCTCGTCGGGGTCGGTGCCGGTGTAGGCCTTGTCGTAGTTGAACGCCAGCGCCCCGGTGTACTCGGGGAACACCTGCACCGAGTTGTCCTCCAGGGCCCGCAGGTAGATCTCGCGCGAGCCGATGTTGGGCTTGGTCGTGGCCTCGATGCCCTTGGCCTTCAGCGCGCCGGCGTAGATCTCGGCGAGCAGCGTGGACTCCGAGAAGTTGGCGCCACCGACGACGATCGGCCCGCCGGACCCGCCGCTCGCGGATGCCGAGCCCGCCGGGCTCGAGGACGCGAGCGGGTCGTTGGAGCTGCCGCACGCGGTGAGCCCGAGGATCGAGGCGGCGAGCAGCGCCACGGCGGAGGTTCTGCGCTTCATGGGAGGGTCCCTTCGTCTGTGGTGCTGGAGCGGCCGGCGTTCGGCCCGGGGAATCAGTCGAGCAGTGCGGTCAAGCAGCAGTGCGGTCAAGCAGCAGTGCGGTGGAGCAGCGGGCCGTCAAGCGGACGAGCGGACATCGGCCGACAGCCTGTCGGCCTCAACCGCGACGCTGCGCGAATCCTTCCCCCGACCACCGACACGGCGGCCGGTGAGACCGGGCGAGACGACGCGGCGCTGCACGAACGCGAAGACGCCGTCGAGCACGACGGCGAGCACCGCGACGAGGATCGCACCGCCCGCCGTCTGCGGGTAGTCTCCGAGCGCGATGCCGTCGATGAGGTAGCGCCCCAGGCCACCGAGCCCGATGATCGCCGCAACGGTCGCCGTGGCAACCACCTGCAGGACGGCCGAGCGGAACCCCGACATCATCAGGGGCAACCCGTTCGGCACCTCCACCTGACGCAGCACCTGACCCGACGTCATCCCGACCCCGCGGGCGGCGTCGCGCGCGGCCGGGTCGACGGCCTCGATGCCGGCGTACGTGCCTGCGAGCAGCGGCGGGATGGCGAGCAACGCGAGCACCAGGATGCTCGGCACCGTGAACGCCAGGTCGCCCGGGATCTTCGGCCCCAGCCACAGCGACACGGCGAAGAGCAGGCCCAGGGTCGGCACGGCGCGAACGGAGTTGGCGAACGAGACCAGCCACCGCATCCGTCCGGTGTGCCCCACCCACAGCCCGAGCGGGATGGCGACCAGCGCCGCGAGCACCACCGCCATCGCCGTGTACCCGAGGTGCTGCAGCAGCCGGTTCGCGATGCCGTCCTCCCCCTGCCAGTTGGCCGGGTCGGTGAACCACGCGAGGACCGAGCCGATCATGCCCGTGCCTCCTGCGCCCGCAGCCACGGTGTCACGACGCGCGTGCCCCCGACGATGACGGCATCCAGGGCGAGCGCCAGCAGGATGCACGACGCGATGCCGGTCAGCAGCTCGCCCCAGATGACCCGGTTGTAGCCGTCGAGCAGCAGGTCGCCGAGCTGGCTCACCCCGAGGATCGACGCGACGCTGACGATGCTGACGTTGCTGACCGCCGCCACCCGTAGCCCCGCCGAGATCACCGGTGCCGCGAGGGGCAGTTCGACCCCGAGGAGCCGCCGCACCCCGCGGTAACCCATCGCGGTAGCCGCCTGCTCGATGTCGTCGGGCACGGCGTTCAGCCCGTCGGCCACCGTGCGGACCAGCAGCGCCACCGTGTAGATCGTCATGGCGACGATGACGTTGACCGGGTCGAGGATCCTGGTGCCCAGCACGATCGGCATCACCACGAACAGTGCCAGCGACGGGATCGTGTACAGCAGGCCGGTCGAGGTGATGATCACCGGGTAGCTGCGCGACCAGCGGCTCGCGACCCACCCCAGCGGGATCGAGACGAGGAACCCCACGACGAGCGGCACCCCCGCGAGGTAGAGGTGACGGCCCGCCAGGGTCAGCACCGTCTGCCAGTTGTCGGCCAGCCAGGTCACGCGGCGCCCTCGGCGTCGTGCACCGCGGATGCCCCACCATGCACCGGGTCGGCCTCGTCGCGCTCGGGCCTGTCGGTGTCCTCGATGGCGGTGAGCACCTCGTGCGCGAGCATCGTGCCACACAGGGCACCGCCGTCGTCGACGATCACGCCCCGCCGGCTCGGTGACGACAGCGCCGCGTCCAGTGCCGAACGCAGAGAACCGTGTTCGCGAGCCACTGTCCCGCCGCGGTGCAGGTCGGCCTCGGTCACCGGTCGGTCACCGATCCGGGCCGGCTCGACCCAGCCCAGCGGATGCCGGTCGTCGTCGACGACGAGCAGCCACGCGGCATCCGTGGTGCCGGGTCGCTCGCCGAGCAGAACGGTACGTTCGGAGCGCAGCGGCAACCGCGGCGCGTCCTGGAACCCCAGGGCGCGGTAACCGCGATCGCGCCCGACGAAGTCGGCCACGAAGTCGTCGGCCGGGTGCGCGAGCAGGTAGGAGGGCTCGGCCACCTGCGCGAGCCGACCGCCGACGCGCAGCACCGCGACCTGGTCGCCCAGCTTGATCGCCTCGTCGATGTCGTGGGTGACGAAGACGATGGTCTTGCCCAGCTCTGCCTGCAGGCGCAGGAACTCGTCCTGCAGCTGCTCGCGCACCACGGGGTCGACGGCCGAGAACGGCTCGTCCATCAGCATCACCGGCGGGTCGGCTGCGAGCGCGCGGGCCACACCCACCCGCTGCTGCTGACCACCCGAGAGCTGGGCGGGGTAGCGGGCCCCCAGCTCGGGGGCCAGGCCCACCCGTTCGAGCAGCTCGCGGGAGACCTCGCGCGTCTTCCTCCTGTCCCAACCGAGCAGGCGCGGCACGGTGCCGATGTTGTCGAGCACCGTGCGGTGCGGGAAGAGCCCGGCGTGCTGGATGACGTAGCCCATGCCACGGCGCAGGTCGGCCTCGTTCATCCGCCCGGTGTCCTGGCCGTCGAGGGTGATGGTGCCCCTGGTGGGCTCGATCATCCGGTTGACCATGCGCAGGCTCGTCGTCTTGCCGCAGCCCGACGGACCGACGAGCACGGTGATCTTGCCCGTGGGCGCGGTGAGCGACAGCTCGTCGACCGCGACGGTGCCATCCGGGAACTGCTTGGTGACGGCATCGAACCTGATCATGCGTGGCCCCTCACGAGGTCGGCGGCTTGGCCTCACAACCTAGTCGGTCGTGGTACCCATACGGGATGTACTCGCGCGCCGTGAACGCGTTCTCCGCCACCCGTCCCGGGTCGTGGCTGGTCGGTCACGTCGCGGCGAGGGTGGACCCCGCGCTGTTCCGGTGGACGGGTGGACGGGTCACGGTCACCGGCGTGCCGACCCTGCCGATGCTGGTGCTCACCACCACCGGTCGGCGCAGCGGCCTGCCCCGGTCGGTGCAGCTGGCCCACCTCGCCGAGCCGCCGGACGCCTGGCTGGTCGTTGCGAGCGCGATGGGCCAGGACCGGCATCCGGACTGGCTGCTCAACCTGCGCGCCGACCCGCGCGCCCACGTGCTGCTGCCCGGCCGCGAGGTCGAGGTGGATGCCGTCGAGCTCACCCCCGCGCAGCGCGAGCAGCACTGGCCCGACCTGCTGCGGGCCATCCCGCAGATGCGCACCTACGAGCGTCGCACCACCCGCGACATCCCGGTGGTCCGGCTGGAGGCGAGGTGACCGAGGCGGCGCTCGACCGACGCTCCACCCGGGGCCGGCTGATGCTCGCCGGGGTCACCCTCGGCTCGGGGGTCGCGATCCTGGACGGGGCGGTCGTCAACGTGGCGCTGCGCACCATCGGGCGCGACCTCGGCGCCTCGCTGGCCCAGCTGCAGTGGGTGGTCAACGGCTACCTGCTCGCCCTGGCCTCCCTGGTGCTCGTCGGTGGCGCACTGGGCGACCGGTTCGGCCGCCGCCGCGTCTACCTCGTGGGGGTCACCTGGTTCCTGGGAGCGTCCGCGCTGTGCGCCGCCGCCCAGAGCCCGGGCCAGCTGATCGGCCTGCGGGTGCTGCAGGGCGTGGGGGCGGCGCTGCTGACGCCGGGGGCCCTCGCGCTCATCCAGGCATCCTTCCGCCCCGAGGACCGGGCGCCGGCGATCGGCACCTGGGCCGGGCTGTCAGGAGTCGCGGCGGCGGCCGGGCCGCTGCTGGGCGGCTGGCTGGTCGACAACGCCTCCTGGCGGTGGATCTTCGCGATCAACGTGCCCTTGTGCCTCGGTGTCATCACCCTCACCCGTCACGCCGCCCCCGAGAGCCGTGACCCCGAGGTCTCCGGGCGTTTCGACCTGGTCGGGGGGACGCTGACCGTGGTCGCCCTCGGCGCGGCGACCTACGCCCTCACCGCCTCGACCGAGGCCGCCGGGGTCGTCGTGGCCGGCGCCTGGGCCGTCAGCGTGGCCGCGGCGGTGGGGTTCGTGCTCGTCGAGCGGCGCACGGCATCCCCGCTGGTGCCGCTGACCCTGTTCCGCTCCCGCATCTTCTCGGTCGCCAACGGCATGACCCTGCTCGTCTACGGGGCGCTCGCCGGGGTCTCCCTCTTCACGGTGCTGCAGCTGCAGGCGGTGGGGTGGAGCGCGCTCGAGGCCGGCCTGTCCGGGCTGCCGGTCACCCTCGCGTTGTTGCTGCTGTCGTCGAGGGCGGCCGCCCTGTCGGCCCGGATCGGCCCGCGGCTGCCGATGACGGTCGGCCCTCTCGTGTGCGCGGCGGGCGTGGTGCTCCTGATCGGCGTCGGCGAGGGGGCCACCTGGTCGGACGTGCTGCCCGGTATGACGGTCTTCGCCCTCGGGCTCGCCCTGCTCGTCTCGCCCCTGACGGCGGCCGTGCTGGCGGCCGCGCCGGACCGGTCGGCGGGGGTCGCGAGCGGAGTGAACAACGCGGTGGCCCGGGCCGGCTCGTTACTCGCGGTCGCGGCCCTTCCCGCTGTCGTCGCCCTGGTGGGAGACGACTACCTCGACGTCGACGCCATGAGTGCGGGCTACCGCGCGGCGATGACCTGGTGTGCCGGGCTGCTCGCGGCAGGCGGAATCGTCAGCTGGGTCGGTCTGGGCCGAACAGCACGTCCGTGACGAAGTCGGCGACCACGTCGTGCCACCGGCCGGCATCCTTGAGCATCGCGTGGCTGCCGCCCTCGACCTCGATGTGACGCACGTCGACCCCGCTGTGCGCGAAGCGGCGCGCGAGCACTGCCGTACGGCGCGGGTCGGTGACCCGGTCGTCCGACCCGTGCACGAGCAGCACCGCGGTGCTGGGGCGGGGACGACGCACGTCGGGGTCGACCCAAGGAGCCAGCGCCGCGACCCCGACCACGCCGTGTTCGGCAGCGAGGTGCAGCGCGACCCGCCCACCCATCGAGTGCCCGACGAGCACGACGGGCAGCCCGGGCAGAAGTCGTCGGATGCGGTCGAGCGCCCACCGGGCATCGTTGACGGGGTCCTGACGGGTGCCGTTCCAGCCGCGCACCCGGTTCTTCAGGCGCAGCACGACGAGGTCGTCGCCGCTGCGCCGGGTGATCGTCGACGCGAAGGGCGCCATCCGCACCACCGGCAGACGCCACCAGGCGACCGGGGTGCGGCTGGCCTGCGCACCTCCGTGGAGCACCAGGACGACGCCGGCCGGATGCTGCGGCACGTGGCCCCGCAGTTCCGCACCCGCACCCCCCTTGGGCGTCAGCAAGGGGTCGGCCGGGCTCGTGGCAGCCGCCGCGCTCAACCGGCTGTCTTGCATGGATGCTCCCCTCCCGTGCACGGGACGTCCGTGTCACCCGGTGGTTCGCAGCGGTGGCGTTTCCGGATGTCCGACTGGTGGCTCGTTCCGGGCGCGCTGCCCACGAGCGTCAGACGTCGGCGCGGTGGAAGTTCTGGAAGCTGCGGCTGGCCGTCGGCCCCCGCTGACCCTGGTAGTGGGAGCCGTGGTTGGCGGAGCCGTAGGGGTTCTCCGCCGACGACGAGAGCCGGAAGAACGCGAGCTGGCCGATCTTCATGCCGGGCCACAGCATGATCGGCAGGGTCGCGACGTTCGACAGCTCGAGGGTGACGTGCCCGGTGAAGCCCGGGTCGACGAAACCGGCCGTCGCGTGGGTGAGCAGGCCGAGCCGCCCAAGGCTCGACTTGCCCTCGACCCGGGCGGCGAGGTCGTCGGGCAGCGAGACCATCTCGAGGGTGCTGCCCAGCACGAACTCGCCAGGGTGCAGCACGAACCCCTCGGCGGGGTCGACCTCGACGAGCCGCGTCAGGTCGGCCTGGTCCAGTGCCGGGTCGATGACGGGGTACTTGTGGTTGTCGAACAGCCGGAAGAACTTGTCAAGCCGCACGTCGACGCTGCTCGGCTGGACCATGTCGGGGTCCCACGGGTCAAGACGGACCCGCCCGGACTCGATCTCGGCCCTGATGTCGCGGTCGGAGAGCAGCACGGCGTCAGGGTACCCCGGGGGGACCGTCGGGATGGGGCACGCGGTGGGCTGCAGGAGGGAGGCGGCTTCCGGACCGACCACCCGGTTGGGTTAGACTTCCCGGCGCCGGGGCGGTCGCCCGCTGACCTGCGACCCGGCACGCCGGTGTAGCTCAATGGTAGAGCGCCAGCTTCCCAAGCTGGACACGCGGGTTCGATTCCCGTCACCGGCTCCAGCACGTTCGCGCAGTTCAGGGCATTCGCGCCCGGTCCGTACCACCCGCACCCCTGGCGCTTTAAGCCGAAGTTACGTCTGCTGTGACGTGCGAAACCCCTGCTGAGCAGGGGTTTCGTCGTTGTCAGTTTCGGGTGTTCTGGCTACATCAGGGTTAGCGGGATACGCGCGCCGAGCAACTCGAAGGCTCGCCGTTGGGTGGGGGTGGCCTCGGTCAGGGTGGGCACGGTGGGCAGTGTCGGCTCGGTCCCGTAGCGGATGTCGTTGCGGGTCAAGGTGGCCAGGTGGG